>NZ_JAUXYO010000011.1 GCF_030694325.1 Allobosea sp.
GAGCCGGCTCGGGCTCTGGCGCGCGCGCTGCACGGCAACCATATCTGTCGCGGGGCACTCGGCCCCGGGAGAGACGCCGCCATGAAAGCCATTGTCGCCGCTTTGGTCGCAGGGACCCTCGGCCTCGCAGCCCTGGCGACGCCGGCCGCCGCGCAGGAAGACCTGATCTTCAAGAAGTCCACCGTCTGGAAGATGCTGACGCCGGACCACAAGCTCGCGGTCTACGGCGTCGACGATCCGCTCGTCGAGGGCGTGGCCTGCCACTACACCGTGCCTGAAAAGGGCGGTGTCGCCGGCATGTTCGGTGTCGCCGAGGAGGTCTCCGAGATCTCGCTCGCCTGCCGCCAGATCGGGCCGATCAAGTTCAAGGAAAAGTCCGAGCAGGGCGATGTCGTCTTCCGCGAGCGCCGCTCCCTGATCTGGAAGAAGATGCAGATCGTCCGCGGCTGCGACGTCAAGCGCAACGTTCTGATCTATATGGCCTATTCCGACAAGTTGATCGAGGGTTCGCCGCAGAACTCGACTTCGACCGTCCCGATCATGCCTTGGGGCGGCGTCGGCGAGCCTGCGAAATGCAGCGAGTGGATCAAGTGAAACCGCATGCCTGATCGGCGTTGCGAGATGTACATTGTTTTGTATGATCGAGTGACGTTGCGGGCTGGGGTCGCCCATGGAGTTCGAGTGGGATGAGGCCAAGCGACAGCAGATCATCTCCAGCCGGGGCGTCGATATCCTCAAGGCTGCCCGAATTTTCGAGGGCTATGTCCTCACATCTGTCGATGCGCGGCAAGATTATGGAGAGCTGCGCTACCGGGCGATCGGCATGGTTGGCGAGGATTGTTTCATTTTGATCTACACACGCCGGGATGAGGGCATCCGTCTCATCACCGCGTGGAAGGGAGGCCGGCATGAGCGGCAGCGATATCAGGCGAGCATCGCTCGATGAGATCAGGGAAATGGATCGGCGCGGCGAACTCTACCATAATCCCGATGCGCCTGAAGGCCCCAGCCTCGGCCCCGATTTCTGGGCCAATGCCCAGATCGTCGAGCCGAAGGGCACGACCTCCGTCCATCTCAAGATCGATGCGGACGTGTTCGACTACTTCAAGCAGGGCGGCAAGGGCCACCTAACCCGGATGCAGAACGTGCTGAAGGCCTATGTCGACGCGATGCGCAAGGCGGGCTGATCACGAAGGCCGGCTGACAGGCCTCAGCCGCCGCAGGTGATGACCAGCGGCTGCTCGGGAGCGCGGGCGGGCGTGGCCTTCGTCTTCGACAGCGAGCCGGTGAAGTCCTCGCGCGAGGCCAGGCCGAAGGAGCTTGCGCTGGCGAAGCCTTGCGCCTCGCACCAGGCGTCCGCGACGATCTTGCCGCATTCCGACTTGCTGGAGATGCAGTCGGCAACGCCGTAGCCGTCTCCGGCCGGGATCAGGAAGGTGCGCTGTTCGCTCGGCGCCGCGTTGGTGCGCGTCGTCGGCAGCACCGACAGGGACAGCCCGGCTCCGACGATCCCGAACAGGCCGACCAGGGCAACGGCGCGACGCATGGGTGTGGTTTCCTCGTTCGGACGACGGGCGCTCAACCCTCGACTCACGAGGATGGTTCCGATCGGTTAAGATTTGAATAAAACGGCCCGCATCGGGCTCGGCCGCGGCAAAAGCGGGGCGCCCTCTTGACGGAAAGCGCGCGCGAAGGCAAGCCTGTCGCGATGACGCGGGCCCTCAACATTATCTGCATGATTTGCCGCTAGCTTTCGCTGGCCGGCTGCTCACGTCCTCATCCTGAAACGGTAAAGACGCAACAGCGCCCCGGCCAGCGGCCAGGATCGCCCGCCGTCACGCATTCGCCGTTCGCCAGGATCACCACCCCGATGCCGACTCTCAGGCTCTACAACACGCTGACCCGGACGAAGGAAGACTTCGTCCCCGTCGATCCCGACAATGTCCGGATGTATGTCTGCGGGCCGACGGTCTATGACTACGCCCATATCGGCAATGCCCGACCGGTCATCGTCTTCGACGTGCTCTACCGGCTGCTGAGGCACCTGGCGAAGCAGGGCGCATGGGACGGCGGCAAGGGCGAGACGCGGGTGACCTATGCCCGCAACCTCACCGACGTCGACGACAAGATCAACGCCCGCGCCGCCCGCGACTTCCCAGGCCTGCCGCTGAACGAGGCAATCGCGAAGGTCACCGAGAGCACCACCGCGCAGTTCCATGCCGACATCGCCGCGCTCGGCTGCCTGCCGCCCGACGAGGAGCCCCGAGCCACCGACCATATCGGTGAGATGCAGGCGATCATCCACCGCCTGATCGCGCGCGGCGTGGCCTATGTCGCCGAGGAGCATGTGCTGTTCCATGTCCCGGCCGTGGCGCATCTGCGCGCCGCGCCGAAATATGGCGCGCTCGCCCGCCGCCCGCTCGACGAGATGATCGCGGGAGCGCGGGTCGATGTCGCTCCGTACAAAAGAGATCCGATGGATTTCGTGCTCTGGAAGCCGAGCCGCGAGGGCATCGATCCCGGCTGGAACTGGCCGAACGCTGCGCCCGAGGGCATCACGCGGCCCGGCCGGCCGGGCTGGCACATCGAATGCTCGGCCATGTCGATGGCCAAGCTGCTCGAGCCCTTCGGCGGCGGGCTTGCCTGCGACGATCCCGCCAGGAACGTCTTCGACATCCATGGCGGCGGCATCGACCTCGTCTTCCCGCACCACGAGAACGAGATCGCCCAGAGCTGCTGCGCCTTCGGCGGCGCGGACGGCAGCGGCCGCATGGCCAACTACTGGATGCACAACGGCTTCCTGCAGGTCGAGGGCGAGAAGATGTCGAAATCGCTAGGCAACTTTGTCACGATCAATGAGCTGCTGGAGACGGAGAGGTTTGGCGGGCGCAAATGGCCCGGCGAGGTGCTGCGTCTCGCGATGCTGAAAACGCATTACCGCCAGCCGATCGACTGGACGGTGAAGGCGCTGGAGGAGGCGGAGAAGACACTCGATCGCTGGTACGGTTGGCTTGATGGAGTGGAAATCGATCCGACGGCTGTCCCAATAGCGTCAGTGGTCGAGCCGCTTCTTGACGACCTGAACGTCGCTGACTCGATGTCGGCGCTACATGGTCTGTTCAGTTCGAACAGAGCGGGCGCAATGCGCGCTGGGCAAAAGCTCGGCTGGAACATTCGCAATCCCAAGTCCGCTTCCGCAGTCCTCGCCGCGGCGCGTTTGCTTGGTCTGCTTCAGCAAACCCCGTCGGATTGGGTCGCGGGCAAGCAAGCCGAAGCCAGCGTCGCCTCCGACGAGATTGACCGCCTCATCACCGCCCGCCTCGACGCCCGCCGCGCCAAGAACTTCGCTGAATCCGACCGCATCCGCGACGAGCTCGCCGCCATGGGCATCGCCCTCAAGGACGGCAAGGACCCCGCCACCGGCGAGCCGACCACGACCTGGGAGGTGAAGCGATGAACCGCGACCTGCCCCCTCTCCCCTCGCGGGAGAGGGTGGGGGTGAGGGGGCGCCGTGTCGGTGGCGATGCTGCGGCTGCCAATGGGCTACCCGGAAACGTTACGGCGCCCCCTCATCCGTCTGCTTCGCAGCCACCTTCTCCCGCGAGGGGAGAAGGGGAGCACGCGACGGCGTTTGCGCAGACTCTGAAGGGGCGTGCTCGCGCCATGCGCAAGGAACCGACCGAGGCCGAGCGCAAGCTTTGGTATCTGACACGCGACCGGCGCTTCAGCGGGTTCAAGTTTCGCAGGCAGTTCGCGATCGGGCGATATATTGTCGACCTCATCTGTCTTGAACGCCGCCTCGTCATCGAGGCCGACGGCGGACAGCATGCCGAGAACGCTTATGACGCCGAGCGCGATGCATGGATTGTTGCACAAGGCTTTCGGATGCGCCGGTTCTGGAATGCCGACATCCTGCAAAGGCCTGATGAAGTCGTCGATACCCTTTGGGCCGATCTGAAATTTGAGCCTGCAAAGAGGCCGTTGCGCAGCTTCGCGCAAACCTCCGAAGAGCCCTTCCCATGATGACGCTCGCCTCCCGCGAACCGATCATCATCGCCGATGCCGGCCCGATCCTGCGTCTGGCGGCGGCGGGCCTGTTGTCGATGCTGCCCCGGCTCAACCGCCACATCGTGCTCGTCGATCGCGTCGAGGACGAACTCGTCGGTGACGGCTCCAAGCCCTTCGCAACGGAGATCCGGCAGTGGATCGCCAGCGAAGGCGAGGCACTGCTGCGCGTCCCGACCATCGTCGGCGAGGGCATCGCGGCCCTGAAGGGCCGCGCCCGCACGCCGGAGGAGGAGGCGCGTCTCAAATCCGGCCTGCGCAACTCCGGCGAACTGGCGCTGCGTGAGTTCGTCGATCTCTGGCGGCCCGACAGCCCCGCCTCCGCGATCGTGCTCTATGAGGACCGCAAGGTCCCGAACCTGTTTCTCGAGGTCGATTATCCGGTCACGCTAATGACGACGCGCGCCTTTGTGCGGACGGTCGCGTCCTGGGGGATCAATCTCGATGCGCCGGCCGCGCTGGAGGCGGTCGCCGCGATCTACGACTTGAAGCCGGCCATGATCGGCGAAATCGATCCCCAAACGCCCGTCGATCTCCGGCGGCTCCCGACTTCTCTGGACGAAAACCCATGACCCCGAAAATCCGCCCCGCCGGCTCGCTCTCCGTCGCCATCAAGCTCGTCATGCTGGCGATGGTGGTGCCGCGCGTGCTGCGCTTCAAGCTGCGGCGCAAGCCGTGACCGCGCAGCGCATCCATCTCTTCGACACGACTTTGCGCGACGGCGCGCAGACGACCGGCGTCGATTTTTCGCTGGACGACAAGCGCGCGGTGGCGGGCCTGCTCGACCGGCTCGGCATCGACTATGTCGAGGGTGGCTATCCCGGCGCCAACCCGCTAGACACCGCCTTCTTTGCGCAGAAGCCGACGAAACACGCCAGGTTCGCCGCCTTCGGCATGACCAAGCGGGCCGGGCGCTCGGCCGCCAACGATCCCGGAATCGCCGCGCTGCTCGAAGCGAAGGCGGACGCCATCGTCTTCGTCGCCAAGAGCTGGGACTACCATGTCCATGTCGCGCTGGAGATTCCGCTCGAGGACAACCTCGCCGGCATCCGCGAAAGCGTCGAGGCGGCGAAGGCCGCCGGCCGCGAGGTCATGCTCGATTGCGAGCACTTTTTTGACGGCTACAAGGCCAATCCCGATTACGCGCTCGCCTGCGCCCGCACGGCCTATGAGGCCGGCGCCCGCTGGGTCGTGCTCTGCGACACCAATGGCGGCACGCTGCCCGACGAGATCGGTGCCATCGTCGCCGAAGTCGCGAAAACCGTGCCGGGAGACCATCTCGGCATCCACGCCCATGACGATTGCGGCTGTGCCGTCGCCAATTCGCTGGCCGCGATCGAGGCCGGCGCGCGCCAGATCCAGGGCACGCTGAACGGGCTGGGCGAGCGCTGCGGCAACGCCAATCTGGTGACGCTGATCGGCGCGCTGAAGCTGAAAGAGCGCTATCGCGAGCGCTTCGCGCTGGGCATCGACGAGAAGCAGCTCGGCGAACTCAGCCAGGTCTCGCGCGCGCTCGACGAGATGCTGAACCGCGCGCCTAACCGGCATGCCCCCTTCGTCGGCGCCTCGGCCTTTGCCACCAAGGCCGGCATCCACGCCTCGGCCGTGCTGAAGGACCCGCGCACCTATGAGCATGTGCCGCCGGAAGCCGTCGGCAACCGCCGCAAGGTGCTGATCTCGGACCAGGGCGGCAAGTCGAACCTCGCAGCCGAGCTGGAGCGCATCGGCGTGACGCTCGGCCGCGACGATCCCCGGCTCGGCCGCGTGCTGGAGGAGGTCAAGGAGAAGGAAGCGCAGGGCTACGCCTTCGAGGGCGCCGATGCCTCCTTCTACCTGCTCGCCAAGCGGATCATGGGCGAGGTGCCGGCCTATTTCGAGGTCGAGCGTTTCAAGGTCAATGTCGAGCGCCGCTACAATGCGCTCGGCGATCTCGTCACCTTCTCGGAGGCGATCGTGAAGGTGAAAGTCGGCGACGAGGTGCTGATCTCGGCCGCCGAGGGCGCGGCCGGCCCGGTCAACGCGCTCGACGTCGCGCTGCGCAAGGATCTCGGCCGCTATCAGTCGCTGATCGCAGGGCTCCGCCTCGTCGACTACAAGGTCCGCATCTTCCAGGGCGGCACGGACGCCGTCACCCGCGTCCTGATCGAGTCGGCCGATGAGACCGGCGAGCGCTGGACCACGGTGGGCGTCAGCGCCAACATCATCGACGCCTCCTTCCAGGCGCTGGTCGACTCGATCACCTACAAGCTGATGCGGTCCGGCGCGACGGGGTAGCTACCACGGTCGTCCATCATATCCGCGCCGTCATCCCGGGCGCAGCGAAGCGGAGACCCGGGATCCATCCGGAGCGCCAACCGGAGAGGCTCCGGAATGGACCCCGGATCGGCGCGGCCTTCAGCCGCTTGTCCGGGATGACGGCGAGGATGGTGGCCGCTGCCCCCTCACTCCGTCAGGCGGATGACCTTGTCCCTGCAGAGATTCATGTCCTCGGCGTCGCTCTCGACGGCGTCGTCGAAGCGCGCCAGCACGAAATAGCTGCAACCGGCCGGCTTGTTCAGCTTCACGGCAGCACTTTTGCCCGGCGCCAGCGGCTTGGCGATCTTGCCGACGAGGCGGGGCTGGTCGCCGCCGGTCGCGATCTCGAACAGCGTCAGCGGCACGGAGCGCATGTTGGTGACGGTGATCTGGGCCGGCGGCTTGGCGCTCTGCGCAGCGGCGGGCAACGTCGCGGGCAGGAGGCCGGCGGGAAGGGCGAGCAGACCCGCAAGGACAAGTCGGTGGATCGTCATGGTGTTTCGTCCCCAATGACGCGCTCGTGGCGCTGGTCGATCTGACACCCGCCTTGGGACGGAAGCAAGGCGGCGAAAGGTTGGAGAATGTTGTTCTCCTGCCCCATGCAATCGCCACCGAATGGGCCTATATCGGCGCTCCAACCTGGAATCGTCCCAAGATGTCACCGCCTGCCGCGCCGCCCCCGGCGCCGACCTTCGCGCGTTCCGCCGTGCTCCAGCCCGGCTCGGGCTTCGCCGCCACCTTCCGCGCGCTCTGGCCCTATCTCTGGCCGGCTGACCGCGCCGATCTGCGCCGCCGGGTGGTGCTGGCCTTCGTGCTGCTGGTGCTCGGCCGCGTCGTGCTGATGGGCGTGCCCTTCACCTTCAAATGGGCGACGGATGCGCTCGCCGCGACACCGTCGACGCTCGGCGACTGGCTGCCCTGGCTCGTCGGGGCGCCGCTGGCCCTGACGGTGATCTACGGCCTCGCCCGCGTCGGCTCGGCCGCCTTCATCCAGGCGCGCGACGCGCTCTTCGCCCCGGTCTTCATGCATGCGGTGCGCACGCTGGCGCTGCAGACCTTCGGTCATCTGCACCAGCTCTCGCTGCGCTTCCATCTCGAGCGCAAGACAGGCGGGCTGACACGCGTCCTGGAGCGGGGCCGCAACGGCATCGAGGAGATGGTGCGGCTTGGCCTCAACCAGCTCGTGCCGGTGACGATCGAACTCGTGCTGATCATCGCCGTGCTGCTGACGATCTTCAACTGGCTCTATGTCGTCGTGCTCGTCGTGATGGTGACCACCTACATGGCCTACACCATCAAGGCGACGGAGTGGCGCATCGCCATCCGCACGCAGATGAACGAGTCCGACACCGACGCCAATTCGAAGGCGATCGATTCGCTCCTGAACTACGAGACGGTGAAGTATTTCGGCGCCGAGGCGCGCGAGACCGCCCGCTACGACGTCTCCATGGCGCGCTATGAGCGCAACTCGATCAAGGCCTACACCTCGCTCGCCTGGCTGAACTTCGGCCAGGCCGCGATCTTCGCGGCCGGCCTCACGATCTCGATGGTCATGGCCGTACAGGGCTTCCGCGCGGGCACGCTGACGGTCGGCGATTTCGTGCTGATCAATGCCATGCTGATCCAGCTCTACCAGCCGCTGAATTTCATGGGCACCGTCTATCGCGAGATCAAGCAGGCGACGCTCGACATCGAGCAGATGTTCTCCCTCATCGGCAAGGACCCGGAGATTCAGGACAAGCCGGGCGCGAAGCCGCTCGTCGTGCCGGCCGGGGAGGTCGTCTTCGAGGATGTCCACTTCGCCTATATCCCCGAGCGGCCGATCCTGAAGGGCATCTCCTTCACCGTGCCGGCGGGCAAGACCATCGCCATCGTCGGCCCCTCCGGCGCCGGCAAATCGACGATCTCACGTCTGCTCTTCCGCTTCTACGAGCCGCAGAAGGGCCGTATCCTGATCGACGGCCAGCCCATCGCCGACGTCCAGCAGGTGTCCCTGCGCGCCGCGATCGGCATGGTCCCGCAGGACACGGTGCTGTTCAACGACACGATCCGCTACAACATCGAATATGGACGCCCCGACGCGTCGGAGGCCGAGATCGAGGAGGCCGCGCGCCTCGCCCAGATCGATCGCTTCATCAAGTCTCTTCCCGAGGGCTACGCCACCTCGGTCGGCGAGCGTGGCCTGAAGCTGTCAGGCGGCGAGAAGCAGCGCGTCGCCATCGCCCGCACCATCCTGAAGGGGCCGCCCGTGCTGGTGCTGGACGAGGCGACCTCGGCGCTGGATTCCTTTACCGAGAAGGAAATCCAGGATGCGCTCGATCTCGTCAGCCGCGGCCGCACCACGCTGGTCATCGCCCACCGGCTCTCGACCGTGATCAATGCCGACGAGATCATCGTGCTCGACAAGGGCCTGATCGCCGAGCGCGGCAACCACGCCACGCTGCTGGCGGCCGACGGCATCTATGCCTCGCTCTGGAACCGCCAGCGCCAAGTCGACGAGGCCAAGGCCACGCTCCAGCGCGCCAGCGCGGAGGAGGAACCCAGCGTGCGCGTGACGCTCGCGCCCTGAGGCCGAGCGCTGGCCTCGGCGGCCCGCTTCCTGCATCCTGCGGCGAGCCGATACCGGCGCCCCATTCGGCGAGGCGATGCGATGTTCAATCCCCTGAGTTTCGTCGGCTTCCACACCTGGCTCAGCCTCATCGCCATCGTCGCCGGTTTCCCGGTCGCGGCCGGGCTGCTGCGCGGCCATGTCAGCCCGCGCTGGACGGGCATTTTCCTCTCCACCGCCTTCGCCACCAGCGCGACCGGATTCGGCTTCCCCTTCAACGGTGTGCTGCCCTCGCACATCATCGGCGCGATCTCGCTCGTGCTGGTCGTGGTGGCGGGCTTTGCGCTCTATGCCCGCATGCTGGTGGGCCGCTGGCGCGGCATCTATGCCGTCACCGCGATGCTGAGCTTCTATTTGCTGCTCTTCGTGCTGGTGGCGCAGCTCTTCCAGAAGGTGCCGGCGCTGCGGGCGCTGGCTCCGACCGGGTCCGAGCCGCCCTTCGCCATTGCCGAGGCCATCCTGCTCGCGGCCTTCCTCGGCCTGACCTGGCTGGCGGCAAGGCGCTTCACCACCTACCGCCCCGCCGCGTAAGCGGTCTCAGCCGCGCGCGCTCGCCCGCATCCGCAACGGGTGCTTGGGCCGCAACGTGATCTTCAGCGTCGGCTCCGGCGCCTGGCCAGGCAACGGCTCGAGCCGCAGCGCCGGCAGCAGCACGGCCAGGATCGCGACCGCCTCCATGGTGGCAAAGGCGCTGCCGATGCAGATCCGCGGCCCGGCGCCGAAGGGCAGATAGGCGTAGCGATGGCGTCCTCGCCCGGCATCGCCGAGAAAGCGCGACGGATCGAACTGCTCGGGCCGGTCCCACAGTTTTTCGTGGCGGTGCACCGCCTGGATAGGGACATACAGCACCCAACCCTGCTTCAGCGCGACCCCGCCCAGCGTGAAAGGCTCCTCGACTTCGCGCGTGATCACCGGAGCGGGGGGAAAGAGCCGCATCGCCTCCTGGAACACCGCCTTGGTCAGCGGCAGCGAAGCCACATGGCGCGGCTGCAGCGGCCCGGCGCCGGTGACGGCCGTGATCTCCTCGAGCACGCGGGCTTCCCAGTCGCGGTTCTGCGCCAGCAGGTGGAAGGTCCAGGCGAGGCCGAGCGCGGTCGTCTCATGCCCGGCGGTGACGAAGGTCAGCAAATTGTCGACGATCTCCTCGTCGCTCATCGCCCGGCCAGTCTCGGGGTCGGCGCTCGCCAGCAGCATGTCGAGCAGATCGCCGTTCTCCGGCGGCTCGGCCCGGCGCTGCGCCACCAGCGCCCGCAGATTCTCGCGCAGATAGGCGACCGAGGCGCGCGCCTTCGCCCGGCCGGGATAGGGCAGCCAGCCCGGCAGGCCGAACAGGTGGTAGATGAACATGAAATTCGACGGCTCGAGATAATCCGAAATCGCCTGCTCGACCTTGCCGACATCGAGCGCCTGCGCGCCCGACAGCATCGTCTCGATGATGATGTCGAAGGTGGTGCGCATCATCTCATGGCCGATGTCGAGCGGTGCGGAGGCCGCCTGCCAGCGCCCGCGCGTCGCTTCCGCCGCCTCGATCATCGCCGGCAGGAAGCCGAGCAGCTTCTCATGCTGGAAGCCCGACGCGACGGCCTGCCGCTGCCAGCGCCAATGCCCTCCGTCGGCGGTCAGCAGCCCCTCGCCGATGGCGGGGCCGAGCACCTTGCGGATGAGGTCCCCCTTGCCGAGCCGGCCGGCCTGACGAGTCAGCGCCTCCTGGATCAGCGCGGGGTCGCAGACATAAAGGCTCGCCCGCCCGCCGGTCTTCGCCAGCACCAGCCGCTCGCGATAGACCTCCGGGGGCATCGCCTGGAGCGGGTTGCGCAGCAGCGAGGCGATGACGGAGAGCGCCGGGCGGCGGCTCTCCACCAGGCCGTCAGGCACCGTCGCGGCGAGGGCATCGAGTGTGGTCAAGGCATCGCTCCTGTTCGGCGCGGAAGGTGGTCGGCGAATGGGGCGCGGCGATGACGCTCTTCCCTGCGCGCGCCGAACCCCCTAAACAGCGCCCAGACACGGCGGCCCGTTCCGCCGCAGACCGCATCGGGAGGCGCGACGGCCGCGCGCTCCGCATCACGGAACTCAAAACCCATGTCGCTCGTCGATTCCGTCCGCAAGGTGATCGTGCCCATCCACAAGGAGGGTTACGTCTTCATCGCCATCGCGCTCGTCGCGACGATCGTGCTCGCCAATCTCTGGTCGCCCTTCGGCTGGATCGGCGCGATCATCACGCTCTGGATCTGCTATTTCTTCCGCGATCCGATCCGCATCACGCCGCAGCGCGAGGGGCTGGTGATCTCGCCGGCCGATGGCCGAGTCAGCCAGGTCGCCTCGGCCCTGCCGCCGCCCGAGCTCAACCTCCCGGCCGAGCCGATGACGCGCATCTCGATCTTCATGAACGTCTTCGACTGCCATGTGAACCGCGCCCCCGTGCCGGGCCGCATCGTCAAGATGGCCTATACGCCGGGCCTGTTCCTCAACGCCGAACTCGACAAGGCGAGCGACGACAATGAGCGCAACGCGCTGGCGATCGAGACCGCCCATGGCATCGTCGGCGTCGTCCAGATCGCCGGCCTGATCGCGCGCCGCATCGTGCCCTTCGTCAAGGAGGGCGAGGTCATCGGCACCGGCGAGCGCTTCGGCCTGATCCGCTTCGGCTCGCGCGTCGACGTCTATCTGCCGCTCGGCGTCGTGCCGCTGGTCGGCGAGGGGCAGACCGCCTTCGCCGGCGAGACGGTGCTGGCCGACTTCGCCGGCAGCGAGCCGGCGGTGCGGCTGTTCAGGGGTATTTGACGGGCTCACCTTCTCCCCTCGCGGGAGAAGGTGGCGCGTAGCGCCGGATGAGGGGGCGCAGTGCCCTCTCCGGGAACGCGTTGTATCGCGGGACCTGACACGTCACTGCGCCCCCTCATCCGTCTCGGCTTCGCCGAGCCACCTTCTCCCGCGAGGGGAGAAGGTTAGACCCGCCTAGCCTCCGCCGCCAAAACCGCGTATCCCGGCTGGCATGAGCGACCTGTTTCCCCCCTTCGAGCCCGAGCGCGCCGAATCGAAGCGCGCCCGCTTCAAGCCGATCCCGTTCCGGCTGATCGCGCCCAACGTCATCACCCTGCTGGCGCTCTGCCTGGGGCTGACGGCGATGCGCCTCGTCGTCGAGGGCAAGCTCGAGACGGCGACGGTCTGCATCCTCATCGCCGCTGCGCTCGACGGTGTCGATGGCCGGCTGGCGCGGATGCTCAAGGGCACCTCGCGCTTCGGGGCCGAACTCGATTCGCTCTCGGATTTCGTCAATTTCGGCGTCGCCACCGGCTATGTGCTGTGGATCTTCGTGCTGCACGATCTGAGATCCTTCGGCTGGATCATCGTGCTGACGCTGGCCTGCGCCATGGCGCTCAGGCTGGCGCGCTTCAACGTCATGATCGACGATCCCAACCGGCCGGAATGGCAGAAGAACTTCTTCGTCGGCATGCCGGCCCCGGCCGGCGCGATCACGGCGATGCTGCCGCTCTACCTGCATTTCATCGGCGTGCCGGTGCAGGATTACGGCGCGGTTCCGGTCGGCCTCTACATCCTCTTCATCGCCTTCCTGACGATTTCGCGCATCCCCTGCTATGCCGGCAAGACGCTCGGCACGCGCATTCCACGCGACAAGGTGCTGCCGATTTTCGTCGCAGTGGTCGTCGTGGCGGGGCTGCTCTTCGCCTATCCCTTCGAGATGCTGGCGCTGGTCGTGATCGCCTATCTCGCTTTGATCCCGCTGAGTGCCGCCCGCTACCGTAAGCTCGACCGCGAGCAGGCCGCGGCGACCGTGGCGGCGCCTCTGCCCGAGACGGCGCCTCCGGCAGCCTGAAGGCCGTCCTCAGCCCCGGCGCTTGCGCCCGCCGAGGCGCGCCGCATTGGCGCGGGTGCGCTTGGAGAAGGGCTCGAGCGTGGAATGCGCGACCTTGGCCGCGGCGTCCGCGAGGTCGACGCTGCCGGGCAGGCTGAAGGCCATGCCCCACCAGAACAGCGCGCTCGCCTGCGTCGCCGCAAAGCCGCTCTCGATCACGGCCGTCACCTTCTCCGTCACCGCCTTGGCGGCTTCGCGCTGGCCCCCGCTGTCGCCGAGCGCACCGCGCATCAGGATCGGCAGGCGCATTGCGATCGTCAGGCCGGCATCGGCCTGCAGCGTCGCCATCCGAACGGCCAACGCCTGTGCCGCACCTCCCGCAGCGATCGCGGGACGCGTCTTCCGGCTCGATGATGGCATGGGGTGGAAAACTCCGGACGTCGCAGGGCGGATCGCCGACGACACAACGTGTGGGGTGGCGTCGATGATCCCGCGGCTCGGCAATCTGTCGGTTCGCGTTCCGGCGGGCAAGGCTGGAATCGCGGTTAGGCTGCATCAATTATGCGCATAGTGAATGACGCGCCGCATTCGAGGGCAGAGTCCCGCGTCAGGCGCGGGGCCATTCCCGCCGATTTATCCGCCGGCCGAAATGCTCTAGAGGCTTGTCGATCCAGCGCGGCGCCCCGGCCGTGCCCGAACCCCTCGGTCCGCCCTTGAGCTTCTTTTCCTCTCCCAAACACACCGGCTGGCGCCCGATGCTGGTCCTGGCCTCGGCCTCGCCGCGTCGGCTCGCTTTGCTCGAACAGGTCGGCCTCAAGCCGGACGCGCTGCTGCCGGCCGATCTCGACGAGACCCCGCTCAAGGGCGAGCGCCCGCGCGACCTCTCCCGCCGTCTCGCCCGCGAGAAGGCCCAGGCCGCCCGCATCGGCGCCGCCGCCCGCTCGGATCTCGAAGGCTGCTACATCGTCGCCGCCGACACCGTCGTCGCGGTGGGCCGCCGCATCCTGCCCAAGGCCGAGATCGTCGACGAGGCGGCCGCCTGCCTGCGCCTGCTCTCCGGGCGGGCCCACCGGGTCTACACCTCGGTCGCGCTGGTGACGCCGAACGGCGCGATCCGCGAGCGCGTCGTCGAGACGCGGCTGCGCTTCAAGCGGCTCTCGACCGAGGATATCGAGACCTATCTCGCCTCGGGCGAATGGCGCGGCAAGGCCGGCGGCTATGCCATCCAGGGCATCGCTGGCTCCTTCGTCGTCAAGCTCGTCGGGTCCTACAGCGCCGTCGTCGGCCTGCCCCTGCACGAGACGGTGAATCTGCTGGGTGGCGAAGGCTTCCCCATCCGCTTCGGCTGGATGAACGTCGGCTAAGGCGCCTGCCAGCCGGCTCGGCGCACGGAGGCGAGGGCACGCAGAGCGCGCGCGGTCGGTCGCACCGTTTGCGGAAACCGCATGTCAGGCCGCGGCCCGACGGGCGGCGCCCGGCCATGCGGGCCGCCGCCGACCAGCGGGCTATGGCGCCGCGTTTCTCGCGACCATCCGTGCGCGGTGCCGCCCCCTGACGCAGCGGTCGAGAATCCACCGCGACACAACTGAACAACGCCGCCAAAGCCAGCGACTTTAGGAGGACGAAGAAACCATTTGGTAACGCTACGAAACCATAGTCGTAACGCTGGGGGAGGGCGTTATGGAGCGGGACGGCAATGCAATTTTTACAACGTAAGTCAACGAATCTTGCCGCGGAAGCTGCATCGATTCGACGTTGGCAAGCCGTCATCGAGTTCGATCTGGACGGAAACATCCTCGAGGCGAACCCTCTATTCTTGCAGACGACCGGCTATGAGCGGTCCGAGGTCGTGGGGAAGCACCACGCGATGTTCGTCCTTCCCGAGGAGCGCCAGTCGGAGGCCTACCGGACGTTCTGGCGCGATCTGAAGTCTGGGAAGGCCTTCCAGGCTGAATTCGCCCGTCTGGGCAAGGGCGGCAATACGATCTGGTTGCAGGCCACCTACACGCCGATCTGCGGGACCGATGGCAAGCATCCGTTCAAGATCATCAAATACGCCACCGACATCACCGCCATCAAGGAGACCGTTTCGAACGCCGAGGGCCAACTCGCGGCGATCAGGAAGGCCCAGGCCGTCATCGAGTTCGATCTGGACGGCAATATTCTCGACGCCAATGACAACTTTCTGCAGGCCGTCGGTTACGCCATCGGCGAAATCCGTGGCCGGAAGCATGCGATGTTCGTCGAGCCGTCGGAGCGGGGCGGCGAAGCCTACAAGCGGTTCTGGCAGAAGCTCGGCCGAGGCGAATATGACGAGGGGCAGTATCTCCGCATCGGCAAGGGCGGGCGGCAGGTCTGGATCCAGGCGAGCTACAATCCGATTCTGGACGCCCTCGGCAAGCCCTACAAGGTGGTCAAATACGCCACGGACATCACCGCCACGAAACTGGCGGCCGACGCTTTGCAGGCGGCCGTCGCGGAAACCGGCGCGGTGATCGCCGCGACGCAGGCGAAAGACCTGACCCGGCGCGTGCCACTGGCCGGAAAGGTCGGTGAGATCGGGGAACTCTGCGGCGGCATCAATGCGCTCCTCGACAGCTTCACCGGCGTCATCCAGTCAGTGGGCGAACTCTCGGCACGGATCAATTCGGGATCGCGGCGGATCGGCTCCGCCAGCAAGGATCTGGCCCAGCGGACCGAAGAACAGGCCGCCTCTCTCGAGGAAACTGCGGCGACGACGGAGGAACTCTCCGCCTCGGTCAAGCAGAGCTTCGAGCGGGCCTCGGACGCAGCCAGCCTCGGAGCCGCAGCCAACGACGTCGCCAACCGTGGCGGATCGATCGTCAACGAGGCGGTCGTTGCGATGGAGCGGATCGAGCAGGCCTCTCGCGACATCAGCGACATCGTTCGCGTCATCGACGACATCGCATTTCAGACCAATCTTCTGGCCTTGAATGCGGCGGTCGAGGCGGCGCGGGCCGGCGATGCCGGCAAGGGCTTCGCGGTGGTCGCTTCCGAAGTCAGGACGCTGGCCCAGCGGTCGAGCGAATCGGCCAACGACATCAAGGGCCTGATCCACAATTCGACGACGCAGGTCACCAACGGCGTCAGGCTGGTCCAACAGGCGGGATCCGCCTTGGCCGAGATCGTGACGTCTTCGACCAGCGTGTCCTCGGCGCTCGACGAGATCAGCTGCGCGTCGCGCGAACAGGCCAGCGGGATCGAGGAGGTCGCCAAGGTCGTCGCCCATATGGACGAGATGACCCAGCGCAACTCCTCGATGGCGGACCAGAGCGCCGGTATCGCCGCCGAACTGCAGCGTGTCACCGATACGCTGCAGAGCCTGGTCGAGGGCTTCCTCGTCTCCGCCCAGGCTGCCAATGATCACGCGCCGATGGCCGGCCGTGTCCCTCGTGCGGCCAACGGCTGAGGGCCGGGGCCTTGCGGGTGTAACCTCCGTCGATGGGGCAGGGGTGATCCGCGACCACACTCGATCGCCGGGTCAGAACACGGCGTGGTCGCCGCGCTCGGGTGCGGCGGCTCCGCTCAGCACGGCACGGTAGAAGTCGAACAGAGTCTCGCTGCCGGTCGAGGGCGTCGCCGCCGCATCGTAGCGGCCGGTCTGCGGGTCCAGCACCAGCATGGATTCGGTCGCGTAATAGCGGCCGATCCGCGCCAACTCGGCCTTGGCCGCCAGCGATGGCACCACGGCGCCGCCGAGGCTCAGGCCGGCGATGATGGCGTCGAGCAGCGCGACGGGGACCTGGCGGAAGCGGGCCGGGCGGCGAAGCAGCGCAAACAGGGCCTCGCCCTGCTGGCGTGGCGTAACCGCCTCGCCCGGCCCGCCGATCGGCAGGATACGGTTCCAGCGGCTGGTCTCGTCGAGACAGCGGGCGATGAAGTCGGCGAGATCGCCATCGCTGATCGGCTTGCAGGCGGTCAGGGTCCCGTCGCCGAAGAGCAGGAAGGGCTTGCCCGCGCGGACACGCTCGATCTGCCCCGACAGCGACTTGAAGAAGGCAGTCGGCCGGACGATCGAATAGCGCAGCCCTGAATCGATCAGCGCCGTCTCGAAGGCGAGCTTCGCCTGCTGGAAGGCCAGCAGCGGCTTCTGCACGCAGATCGCCGAGAGCAGCACGAAATGGCGCACGCCGACCTGCCTGGCGGCGTCGAGCACGTTCAGATGCGCGCGATGGTCGATGGCCCAGGCGTCTGCGGGCGCACCCGTGCGCGAGGCCATGCAGGACACGATCGCATCGAACGGCTGCCCAGCGAACCCGTCGCGGGCCAGTACGTCGGGATCGGACACATCCACCGCGCGGATGGTCACGCCCTCGGGGAGGCCGGCGATCGCGGCCCCCGGCCCTGCGGCGGCGCCGTTCGCACGGGGCCGAACCAGGCAGACGACGTCGTGGCCACGCCGCAGCAGGGCGTCGGCAGTCGCACGGCCGATCGTCCCGGTCGCCCCCAGCAGGCCGATCCTCTGGCGCGTCGTCCGGGTCGTTGCATCCGGCTGCGCGGTGGCGGCAGGCAGGTTCATGGGCGCGGGCTCCGGTAGGATCAGAGCGCCTGCCGCCGCCTCTGGCAAGAGCGCCGAGGTCGTCCGTCCGCCTTGCGCCTGAGCGCAGAACCCCCGATCCTGCCCGCCGCGAACGCAGCCGGCCTCACAAGGGCTGCGCGCCAGGGAGGACTACGCATGTCGGGACGTCTCAGGGGCAAGGTCGCGATCGTGGCCGGAGCAGGCTCGATCGGCCCCGGCTGGGGTAATGGCAAGGCCACCGCCACGGTCTTCGCCCGCGAGGGCGCCAAGGTGATCTGCGCCGACATCAACCGCGATGCGGCCGAGGAGACGGCGGCCTTCATCCAGAACGAGGGCGGCCAGGCCTTCGCCGTCGAGGCCGATGTGACGAAAGCCGACCAGATGGCCGATCTCGTCGGCCGCACGCTCGGCCGCTATGGCCGCATCGACATCCTTGACAACAATGTCGGCATCGCCGAGGTCGGCGGCGTCGTCGAACTGTCCGAGGAGGTTTGGGACCGCGTCTTCAAGGTCAATCTCACCGGCGCCTTCTTGGCGATGAAGCATGTCATCCCGGTGATGCAGCGCCAGTTCGAGGAGAGCGGCGAGGGCGGCTCGATCATCAACATCTCCTCGATCGCCTCGATCCGCTACACCGGCGTGCCTTATGCCAGCTATTCCGCCACCAAGGCGGCGCTGAACCAGCTCACCCGCACCACCGCCGTGCAATACGCCCCGCAGAAGATCCGCGTGAACGCGATCCTGCCCGGCCTGATGAAGACGCCGATGGTCGAGCACTCCGCCGGCCTCGCCGAGGTCTACGGCCAGGGCGACGTCGAGGCGATGTGGGCGGCGCGTGACGCGCAGGTTCCGATGGGCCATATGGGCGAGGCCTGGGACGTCGCCTATGCCGCCTTGTTCCTCGCCAGCGACGAGGCGCGCTATGTCACCGGCCTCGAAATGGTCGTCGATGGAGGGATCACGCTCAAATATGGCTGACAACGAGAACACCCCGCCGGCGGCCGACGCGCTGCAGGCGAAGCCGCTGAAGCCCTGCGTCCAATGCGGGAAGCCGGCTGTCGCGCGCTACAAGCCCTTCTGTTCGGCCCGCTGCGCCGATATCGATCTCGGCCGCTGGCTCAAGGGCAGCTATGTCATTCCCGGAGAGCCGGTCGATGAAGCCGAAACCGGCCTGCCGCCGAGCGAGCGCGACGAGGATCGCTGAGGGCCGGGTCGGATCGACGCAGGGCGCCGTGTTTCAGCCGCCATTCATCGGGACGTTGCTATCACCCCCACGACGCGTCTTCACGCATCGCGGATGCGGCGGATGATGCAGCCAGGAGAGAGGCATGACGTTCTTCAAGCTCGCACGGCTCACGGTCGCCGCTGCGGTCCTGCTCGGCTCGCTGCCGGCTGGGGCCCAGATCGTCGGCAATCAGGATCCCTTCGCGACCATTCGGCCCGGCCAGGGCGCACCCCAGTACCAGCAGCCTCAGTCGCAGCCGCCGCGCCAGCGGCCGCAGCAGGCCCAGCCCTACGATCGCGGCTACGATCGGGATTATGATCGGGGCTATGACCGGCGCGACCGCGGTTACGACCGCGGCTATGACCGGGGCTACGACCGCGGCCCACGCTATGACGACGACCGGCCGCGCTATCGCGAGGGCGGCCGGGGCGGCAGCTTCTGCGTCACCTCGCGTGGCACCTGCCGGACGCCGCCGCAGCCGCGTGGTGCGCCCTGCCGTTGCGACATCGACGGGCTGACCAAGCGCGGCGTCATCCAGTAGCCGCGCCATGGCCTATGCCGACGAACTCGACCCGGTCATCGCGGCCGAGCAGGGCCTGCGCCGGCGGATCGCCGAGCGCATCGCCCTGGAGCAGGGCGGAAGCGGCGAGGGGGAACTCTCGCCGCAGCATCTCGCCGCGGCCGATGCGGCGATCGAGAACTGGGCCGAAGAGGGCGAGGAGGAACTCGATCCGCAGGCCTTTCGGCCGCTGACGCCGCTTCAGGACCTGCTGGCCGAACACCGGGCGGTCTGCGAGCGCATCCTCGACATCCGCGACCGGCGCCTGGGCTGATCCGCCTCAAGCCGCCTGGTCGAGCGTCTTCGCCGTCGCGCCGTCCATCCGGCCGATGGCTGCGAGCACCGGTTCGAGCTCGCGCAACGACATCTGCTCGAAGGGCAGGTTGACGAAGGCGGACACCCGCGCCGCCAGGGCCCGGTAACTCTGCAGAAAGGCGGCCCGCCGGGCTTCGTCCGGTCCGGTCGCGGCAGCCGGATCGTCGAGCCCCCAATGCACCCGCAGCGGCACGCCGGGGAAGGCGGGGCAGGCGCTCTCGCTGGCGTCGTCGCAGACCGTGACGACGAGGTCGAGTGGCGGCGCGTCCGGCCCCAGGAACTCGTCCCAGGATTTCGACCGCATCCCCGAGACGTCGTAGCCGAGATCGGCGAGGAGGCGCAGCGCCAGCGGATGCGGCG
Organism: Allobosea sp.; assembly: GCF_030694325.1. Taxonomy (GTDB): domain Bacteria; phylum Pseudomonadota; class Alphaproteobacteria; order Rhizobiales; family Beijerinckiaceae; genus Allobosea. Next base: position 19,782 of record NZ_JAUXYO010000011.1, read on the forward strand.
CCTCCTGCGGGCGCGAGCCCGCCGAGAAGGCCTGCATCCGCCCGAGACCTTCGCGGTTGAGCACGGCCTCGGCCATGATGGAGCGGGCCGAATTGCCGGTGCAGACCACCAGGACGCGCAAGGGGCGCTCGCTCGCCACGGGGTCGCGTCGCGCCGGAAAGGCGGGCGCCGCATCCGTACAGGGCAGCGGGCCTTCGGTGCAGCAGGCCTCGGCCAGGAAGGCCTGCAGCGCATCGGCGCGCGCGGTCTGGGCGGCAAAGATGATGTGGCGGCCGTCGCGCCGCGAGACGAGCAGTCCGACCTGCTCGAGGGCCGCCAGATGCGAGGACAGCGTGTTGTGCGCGACCGCAAGCAGCCGGCCGATATCGCCGGCCGCCAGCCCATGTGGCCGATAGCGCATCAGCAGGCGGACGATCTCGAGCCGCGTCGGCTGCGCCAGCGCCCCCAGCAGGGCGACAGCGTCCATCGTGTCGAGCTTCGGCGCAGGCTGTCCTGCATCGGGCCGTCTGGGCGTCAAGCGGCGTCTTCCCTCGGTGCTGCAGCGACGCCGACGGGTTCGTGGCGCCCCTTGTCCTGGCCGATCGCGTCGAGCCGATGCTGCAGCGCCATGCCCTGCAAGGTCGCCAGCGGCAGGCTCGCGAAGATCGAGATGCGATTGTTGAGCATGCGGTAGGCGTCGGCAAAGGCAAGCGCCTTCTGGGCATCGTCGCCCTCGAAGGCGGCTGGGTCCGGCAGCGTCCACAGGGCCGTCATCGGATTGCCGGGTCAGGCTGGCGGCACCGCGTTGGCGGCGGTCTCCGAGAGGGTGAAGACGAAATCGAGCTCCGGCGCGCCTGGCCTGGCGAAGTCGTCCCAGCTCTTCGGCGCCAGGCCGGTGAGGTCGTGGTTCAGCGAGGTCAGCAACCGCACCACGAAGGGGTTGATCTCCGGCCGGGGCTGCGAACCGGCGCTGAAGACGGTGAACGTGCCGCCGGGAAGCCGGCGCATGATCGATTCTGCCATGATGGACCGGGCATGGTTGCCCTTGCAGACGAAGAGAACCTTGAGAGGGGACGTTTCCATATCTTCATCTCATCATGTCGGTGGATTACGACATGATCATCGACAGATTACATGTCGACGTAAACCGACATATTGACATGTTGCCGTCATCCGGGTGATGGACAGCTCCAAGCCGTGGCGCAGGGAGCGGGGATCATGCGGGTCGGCATCAACGGCATGGGGCGCATCGGGCGGTTGGCGCTGCGGGCGGCGCTGGGCGCGGCCGACAGGCAAAGCGACGACCCGCGCGCCGGCAACAGGCTCGATGTCGTCCACCTCAACGAACTCAAGGGCGGCGCGGCAGCGACCGCCCATCTGCTCGAATTCGACAGCATGCAGGGCCGCTGGCGCGGCGGCATCGCGAGCGTCGGCGAGGACGCCGTCACGATCGGCGAGCGCCGGCTCGGTTTTTCGGCGGCGGCCGATCCGGGCGAGATCCCCTGGGGCGATCTCGGCGTCGATGTCGTGCTCGAATGCACGGGGAAGTTCCTGACGCTTTCGACACTGGAGGGGCATCTGAAGCGCGGCGCCAAGCGCGTCATCGTCGCCGCCCCGGTCAAGGACGCCTCGGTGCTCAACGTCGTCGTCGGCGTCAACGAGCATCTCTACGACCCTGCGGCGCACCCGATCGTCACCGCCGCCTCCTGCACCACCAACTGCCTCGCCCCGGTGGTGAAGGTGGTCCACGAGAATCTGCGCGTCCGGCACGGCCAGATCACCACGATCCATGACCCGACCAACACCAATGTCGTGGTCGATGCGCCCCACAAGGATCTGCGCCGCGCCCGCTCGGCCATGCTCTCGCTGCAGCCGACGACGACCGGCAGCGCCACCGCGATCGCGCTGATCTATCCCGAACTGAAGGGCAAGCTCGACGGCCATGCGGTGCGCGCGCCTGTCCTCAACGCCTCCTTGACCGACTGCGTCTTCGAGCTGGAGCGGCCGACGACCGCCACCGAGGTCAACGCCCTGTTCGAGGCGGCGGCGCGCGGGCCGCTTGCCGGCATCCTCGGCTTCGAGCCGCGCCCGCTGGTCTCGATCGACTATCAGCGCGACACGCGCTCGGCCATCGTCGACGGGCTCTCGACGCTGGTCACGGACGGCACGATGCTCAAGGTCTATGCCTGGTACGACAACGAGGTCGGCTATGTCTGCCGCATGGTCGATCTCGCCCGGATGGTGATCGACGCGGACGCGTGATGGGAACGAAGGCGCGCGACTATCTGATCGTCACCGCGTCGTACTGGGGCTTCACCCTGGTCGACGGCGCGCTGCGCATGCTCGTGCTGCTGCACTTCTTCGGGCTCGGCTACTCGCCGTTCACGCTCGCCTTCCTGTTCCTGCTCTATGAGTTCGCCGGCATCGTCGCCAATCTCGCCGGCGGCTGGCTGGCCACGCGCTTCGGCATCCCGCGCATGATGATGACCGGCCAGCTGCTGCAGATTGCGAGCCTGTTCCTGCTGTCGGCGCTCGATCCGGCGTGGAGCTCCATCCTCTCCGTTGCCTGGGTCGTCGTGGCGCAGGGCCTGGCCGGGCTCGCCAAGGACTTCACCAAGACCGCCTCCAAGTCGGCCATCAAGGCGACGGCGGGCGAGGGCGCGGGTCGACTCAACAAGTGGGTGGCCTGGTGCACCGGCTCGAAGA
>NZ_JAUXYO010000081.1 GCF_030694325.1 Allobosea sp.
CGAGCGCCATGGCGCCCGCCAGCGCAAAAAGTTTCAGGCTGCCCATGGCAGTGTCCCTCGAGTTTGCGCGGCGCCAAGAACGCAGCCCGCGCGAGTTACCGACAGCCAGACCATGCCGGTAAAATCTTAAACGAGGCTTAACCTTAGGAATTAACCTCAAAAAAGTCTGAACGCGGCCCGAATACTTGCCGGGAGATTAATGGGCGGGGAGGTGTGTGTTGTGCCGGCGTGCGCAGGGCATTGGGAGAAGGCGGAGAGCTTTATAAGCCGACCCTTCAGGAACGGCGCCGTCATCCTGGGGCGAAGCGAAGCTTCGTCCCGGGATCCATCATAGGGCGACGACGGAGCCCTATGATGGATCCCGGCCTGCGCGGCTGCGCCGCTTGTCCAGGATGACGCTCGGGCAGGGGTCGGGCTACCTGACCCTACGCCGCCGCCTTGGTCACGGCATCGACGATGTCGTCGACGGCGCGGATCACGAGGTCGCGGTCGTCGCCCTCCGCCATGACGCGGATCACCGGCTCGGTGCCGGAGGGGCGGATGACGAGGCGGCCGCTCTCGCCCAGCAGCTGGCGCGCCGCCTCGATGGCGCTGACGACCGGCTTCTTCTCGAGCGGCTTGCCATTGGCGTAGCGGACGTTCTTGAGGATCTGTGGCAGAGGCTCGAATGCATGGCAGACTTCGGAGACCGGCCGGTCTTGCCGCTTCACCGCCGCGAGCAGTTGCAGCGCGGCGACCAGACCGTCGCCGGTGGTGCCGAAATCCGACAGGATGATGTGGCCGGACTGCTCGCCGCCGAGGTTGAAGCCATGGCTGCGCATGTGCTCGAGCACATAGCGATCGCCCACTGCCGTGCGGGCGAGGCTGAGGCCCAGCCCCGCCAGATAGCGCTCCAGCCCGAGATTGGACATCACGGTGGCGACCACGCCGGGCTGCGACAGCCGGCCATCCTCCTGCCAGGTGCGGGCGATGACGGCCATGAGCTGGTCGCCGTCGACGACCTGGCCGCGCTCGTCGACGATCAGCACGCGGTCGGCGTCGCCGTCGAGCGCGATGCCGATATCGGCGCGCAGCTCGCGGACCTTGGCGATCAGCGCCTCGGGCGCTGTCGAGCCGACATCCTTGTTGATGTTGAAACCGTCGGGCTCGACGCCGATGGCGATGACCTCGGCTCCCAGCTCCCAGAGCGCCTCGGGCGCGACCTTGTAACCGGCGCCATTGGCGCAATCGATGACGATGCGCAGGCCCTCCAGGCTGAGATTGCGCGGCAGCGTGCGCTTGGCGAACTCGATATAGCGCGCATGGGCGCTCTCGATGCGCTTGGCGCGGCCCAGCGCCGGCGAGGTCGAAAGCCGCGGCGAGAGATCGGAATCGATCAGCGCCGAGATCTCGCTCTCGACCTCGTCGCTGAGTTTGTAACCGTCGGGGCCGAACAGCTTGATGCCGTTGTCCTCATAGGCGTTGTGCGAGGCGGAGATCATCACCCCGAGATCGGCGCGCATCGAGCGCGTCAGCATGGCCACCGCCGGCGTCGGCATCGGGCCGAGCAACATCACGTCCATGCCGACCGAGGTGAAGCCCGCGACCATGGCGTATTCGATCATGTAGCCGGAAAGGCGCGTGTCCTTGCCGATCACGACGCGGTGTCGGTGCGTGCCGCGCTGGAAGGCGAGGCCGGTGGCCTGCCCGACTTTGAGGGCGAGGTCCGGTGTGATCACGCCATTGGCGCGTCCGCGAATGCCGTCGGTGCCGAAATATTTGCGTGTCATGTCGTGTCCGTCCAACCGGGCGAGGAGCCCGCTCGGCTGCGTTTTATAGCGGGAATAGGTTTCCGGCTCGTCACGATTTGTGACGGATCGTAGATGGGGCCAAATCCTCAGCCCTCATCCTGAGGAGCCGCGAAGCGGCGTCTCGAAGGATGCTTCAGGAGGCTCCGGCGCAGGATGGAACATCCTTCGAGACACGCTCCTGCGGAGCGCTCCTCAGGATGAGGGCTGAGAGAAAGCTCACCTCACGCGAAGGCGAGCTGAACCTTCATCGCCCTCGACTTGTCGGCGGCGAGGTCGAAGGCCTCGATCGCGCGCTCGACCGGGATCGTGGCGGTGAGCAGCGGCGAGAGGTCGATCGTCTTCGAGCCGATCATCGCCACCGCCCAGTCGAACTCCTCATGGAAGCGGAAGGAGCCGCGCAGGTCGAATTCCTTGGCGACGACGACGTTCATCGGCAGGGTGAAGTTGCCGCCGACGCCGATCTGCACGATCACGCCGCCCGAGCGCACCACGTCGAAGGCGCCGGCCAGGGCATGCTGGTTGCCCGAGGCCTCGAACATGACGTCGAAGGCGCCCTTCTCGGCGCCGTAGTCCGCCTTCAGCCGCTCCGGCTCCGCCATGACGTTGATGGCGCGGCTGGCGCCCATCTTGAGCGCCGTGGGCAGGGGTCCGTCGACCACGTCGGTCGCGACGATCTCGGCCGCGCCAGCGGCCTTAGCCGCGATGATGGTGAGGATGCCGATCGGCCCCGAACCGGTCACGAGAACGCGCTTGCCGAGCAGCGGGCCGGCGCGCTTGACGGCGTGGAGACAGACGGCGAGCGGCTCGGCGAAGGCGGCCTCGGCCGCGCTGACATGGTCTGCCACCTTCACCGCCTGGCGCTCCTCGATCACCAGCATCTCGCGGAAGCCGCCCTGGACATGGGGGAAGCGCATCGCGCTGCCATAGAACAGCATGTCCGTGCAGTGCTGCTGCTGGCCCATCTGGCAGTAACGGCACTGCCCGCAGGCGCGGCTCGGATTGACCGCGACGCGGTCACCCACCTTGACGCGCGTGACCTCGGCCCCGACGCATTCGATCCGCCCGGCGATCTCATGGCCGAGGATCAGCGGCTCGCGCACGCGGATCGTGCCGAAGCCGCCATGCAGATAGTAATGCAGGTCGGAACCGCAGATGCCGCCGGCCTCGATCCTGACGCGGACCTGGCGCGGACCGGGTTCGCCGACCGCGACCTCGTCGACGCGGAGGTCCTTTTCGGCGTGGATGACGACGGCGCGCATGGCTTCTTCCCCGATGAGGGCTGACGGAGGCCCGACAGCCTCTCCGATATTGTCTAATCGATTGAAAGCTGCTTACCCACTTTCGCCGAGCCGGCGCAATTCGAAAGATGCCGGCGATCCTGTTCGCGAGGTTCCGCCATGTCTCTGTCGCTGTTCAGTCTGGAGGGCAGGATCGCCCTCGTCACCGGCTCCGGCCAGGGCATCGGGCTGGCGCTGGCGGAAGGGCTCTCGGAGGCCGGGGCGCATGTCGTGCTGAACGGGCGCGACGGCGCGAAGCTGGAGCGCGCCGCGCAGGCGATTGCGGCTGCCGGTCGCAAGGTCTCGGTCGCGCCCTTCGACGTCACCGACCAGCCGGCCGTCGAGGCGGGCGTCGCCAAGATCGAGGCCGAGATCGGGCCGATCGACATCCTGATCAACAATGCCGGCATGCAGAAGCGCGCGCCGATCCACGAGTTCCCGGTCGAGGGCTGGCACGAGGTGATGGCGACGAACCTGCACTCGGTCTTCTACGTCACCCAGGCCGTGACGAAGCGGATGCTGCCGCGCAAGCGCGGCAAGATCATCAGCATCGGCTCGGTAATGAGCGAGCTCGGGCGGGCGACGATCATCCCCTATACGGCCTCGAAGGGCGCGGTGAAGATGATGACGCGCGGGCTCGCCGCCGAACTGGGCAAGCATAACATCCAGGCCAATGCGATCGGCCCCGGCTATTTCACCACCGAGATCAACAAGGCGCTGATCGCCGACGAAGCCTTCACCGCCTGGGTCTGCAACCGGACGCCGGCCGGGCGCTGGGGCGAGACCAAGGAACTGGTCGGCGCGGCGATCTTCCTCTCCTCGACGGCATCCGACTACGTCAACGGCCATCTGCTGATGGTCGATGGTGGATTGACCGCGGTGGTGTGAGGGCTCGTGGAGCTCAGACTTTCTCTTCGGCGAGCGGGCGGCCTTCGCGGGCCGCACGCGCCCGTTTCTCGAACTCCTTGCGGATGCCCTCGATCTTCTCCTCGTCGAGTTCTTCGAGATCCATCAACTCCTGACGCGCACCCTCGACCTTGGCGAGCAGCTCGTCGAGCTTGATCTGCATGGCCGCGGTGTCGCGGTTCTGGCTGTTCTGGATGATGAACACCATCAGGAAGGTGATGATGGTGGTCGAGGTATTGATCACCAGCTGCCAGGTGTCGTTGAAGCCGAAAAAGGGTCCCGACAGGCCCCAGATCACGATAGCCGAAACCGCGACGGCGAAAATCTGCGGCTTGCCGGCCCAGCGCGCGGTCGCCTGCGAGAGGCGGGTGAAGAGCGTGCGGTTGGTGAGCGGATCGGAGCGCGATGCCATGACGAAGTCCCCCTGACCCCTGTGGGTCGCGGGTGCAACGTCCGGCCTGTCCTGCGCGTTCCCGGCTCGGCAGGCTCAGTCCGTCGCGCGCTGGGACGCCTGCATCAGGAAGTTACGTACAGCCGGATCGCTGCTCAGGCCGATGGCGCGACCATAGGCTTCGCGGGCGGCTTCATCCTGTCCGGACCGGCGCAGCAGATGCGCCTTGAGCGCCCAGAACGGCTGATAGGACAGGACGTCGCCGGCGGGCAGCGCGGCCAAGGCCGCGAGCCCGGTCTCTGCGCCCGAAGCTTCCGCCAGTGCCGCCGCCCGGCTGACCAGCACCCCGGTCGTCGGCGCGAGCCGGGCGAGCCCCTCATAGAGCCGGGCCAGGGCGGTGGCGTCGGTGCGCCCCGTCACCGCCCGGGCGGCATGGACGGATTGGATCGCCGCCTCGAGCTGGAACGGCCCCAGCGTCGCATGCCGGGCGGCACGCGCCAGCTCGGCTTCCGCCTCCTGGATCAGCGGGGTCGACCAGCGCGTCGTGTCCTGCTCGGCGAGGGGCACGAAGGCGCCGTCCGCCGCCCTGCGGGCCCCGCGCCTCGCTTCGCCATGCAGCATCAGCGCGAGCAGGCCACGCGCCTCCGGCTCCTCGGGCAGGAGCTGGATCACGAGGCGCGCCAGCCAGATCGCCTCCTCCGCGAGGCCGTGGCGCCTGGGATCGGCACCCGCGATGTCGTCCCAGCCGCTGCCATAGGCGGCGTAGATCGCCTGCAGCACGGCATCGAGCCGCCCGGGCAGCTCGGCGCGTTCAGGAATGACGAAGGCGATGCCGGCATCGCGGATCTTGGCTTTGGCGCGCACCAGTCGCTGGCCCAGCGCCGCAGGCGAGGTCAGGAAAGCCTGGGCGATGCGGGCGGCATCGAGGCCCAGCACGACCTGCAACATCAGCGGTGCGCGGGAGGCGGCGTCGATCGCCGGATGGGCGCAGACGAAGAGCAGCTTGAGCCGCTCATCGGGAAAGGCGGCGCCGTCTTCGCGCGCATCCTGCTCCGCCAGCAGGGCCAGGGTCGGCTCCGCCGCCGCGCGAATGCTCTGGCGGCGGCGTCCATCGATCAGCTGGCGACGCGCGGCCGTCAGCAACCAGGCTTCCGGCCGGGCCGGGACGCCGTCCGAGGGCCAGTGGTCGAGCGCAAGCCGGAAGGCTTCCGCCAGCGCATCCTCGGCAGCCGCCAGATCGCGCCAGTCGCGGGCCAGCAGCGAGAGCAGGCGGCCATAGGAGGCGCGGGCGGCGAGATCGGCCGCCCTCCGCGCCGCGTCGGCTCCTGCCTCGCCGGCCATCAGCCGCCCGGCTGCGGCGGGGGCGGCAGCACCGGGCGCACCTCGGTCGAGCCATAGGCGGAGGCCGGGCTGCGCGCCGCCCAGTCCAGCGCGGCGTCGAGGTCCGGCACGTCGATGACGAAATAGCCGCCGAGCTGCTCCTTGGTGTCGGGGTGGGGACCGTCCTGAACCTGGCGCCGGCCGTCGCGTATGCGGACCATGGTGCCGGTGTGTGGCGGCTGCAGCCCCGCGCCGCTGACCACAATGCCGGCCTGGTTGAGCGCGCCGACATAAGCCATCCACGAGCCCCAATAGGCGGGAGCCTTTTCGGGATCGTCGCGCATTCCGAATTCGGTGTCCGTCTCGCGGAAGATGAGCATGTACTGCATGGGGCGAACTCCTCGTCACCTGACGCCGGGGAACCATCCCCCGGCTGCCATGATGACGTCCAGCCCCGGCCGGTTTCGACAGGCGGCAGAAAAAAATTCCGCCGACCGCTCTCAGGCCTTCGCCAGCCGTTGCGCGTGCCAGGCGATATGCTGGGCCATGAAGGTCGAGATGAAGTTGTAGGAGTGGTCGTAGCCTTCGCGCATCTGCAGCTCGAGCGGGATCCCGGCCGCGGCGCAGGCGATTTCGAGCAGCTGCGGCCGCAGGCCCTCGTCGAGGAAGCCGTCGGCGGTGCCCTGGTCGACGAGCAGGTCCTTGACTCGGTGGCCGTCGGCGATCAGCAGCGTCGCGTCATAGGCGCGCCAACTCGCCTCGTCGGGGCCGAGATATTTTTCAAAAGCGGGCCGCGACCAGCCGGCGGTCGAGGGCTGCGCGATCGGCGCGAAGGCGGAGACGGAGGCGTAGCGCTCGGGATTTTTGAGGGCGAGCGTGATCGCGCCATGGCCGCCCATGGAATGGCCGAAGATGCCCTGGCGGGTCATGTCGACCGGGAAATGCCGCGCCACCCGCTCGGGCAGTTCGTCGCGGATATAGGTCTCCATGCGGTAGTTTTTGTCGTAGGGCTCCTGCGTGGCGTCGAGATAAAAGCCGGCGCCGGAGCCGAACTGCCAGTTGCCCGGCTCGTCGGGCACGTGCTCGCCGCGCGGCGAGGTATCGGGGCAGATGATCGCGACGCCGTTGGCGGCCGCGGCGGCGCGGTACTCGCCCTTGTCCATGACGTTCTGATGCGAGCAGGTCAGCCCCGAGAGATACCAGAGCAGCGGAACCGGCCCCTCCTCGCTCTGCGGCGGCAGGAAGATCGCGAAGGTCATCGGGCAGGCACAGGCCGCGCTGTCATGGCGATAGACGCGCTGCGAGCCGCCGAAGGCCTTCGAGGACGAGACGAGTTCCATAAGCGGTTCCTTTTGCTTCTTGCGTCGGCGCCATCCGTACCCTCTTCGTCATCCCGGGCGACCGAAGGGAGACCCGGGATCCATTCCGGAACGGTTCAGGCATGGATCCCGGATTAGCGCGGCTGCCGCCGCTTGTCCGGGATGACGGGGTGTTTCAGTGGCCTATCGATAAGGCCGGAAAGCGGCGCTCAGTACACCACCACGCTGCGGATCGACTTGCCCTCATGCATCAGGTCGAAGCCGTGGTTGATCTCGTCGAGGCTGAGCTTGTGGGTGATCAGGTCGTCGATGTTGATCTTGCCCTCCATGTACCAGTCGACGATCTTGGGCACGTCGGTGCGGCCGCGGGCGCCGCCGAATGCCGTGCCCTTCCAGACTCGGCCCGTGACGAGCTGGAACGGGCGCGTCGCGATCTCCTTGCCGGCCTCGGCGACGCCGATCACGATCGACTCGCCCCAGCCGCGATGGCAGCATTCCAGCGCCTGGCGCATGACGTTGACGTTGCCGGTGGCGTCGAAAGAGAAGTCGGCGCCGCCGCCGGTGAGATCGACGATGGCCTGGACGACCTTGTCGTTACCGACCTCCTTGGGATTGACGAAGTCGGTCATGCCGAACTTGCGCGCCATCTCCTGCTTGGCCGGGTTGATGTCGACGCCGATGATCTTGTCGGCGCCGACCATGCGGGCGCCCTGGATGACGTTCAGCCCGATGCCGCCGAGCCCGAAGACCACGACATTCGCGCCGGGCCAGACCTTGGCGGTGTAGATCACCGCGCCGATGCCGGTTGTGACGCCGCAGCCGATGTAGCAGATCTTGTCGAAGGGGGCGTCCTCGCGGACCTTGGCCAGCGCGATCTCGGGCAGGACGGTGAAGTTCGCGAAGGTCGAGCAGCCCATATAGTGGAAGATCGTTCCGTCTCCCTGGCCGCCATCGCAGGAGAAGCGGCTCGTGCCGTCGGGCATGACGCCCTGGCCCTGCGTCGAGCGGATCGAGGTGCAGAGATTGGTCCGGCGCGAGAGGCAGGACTTACAGCTGCGGCAGTCGGGCGTGTAGAGCGGGATGACATGGTCGCCCGGCTTCAGCGAGGTCACGCCGGCGCCGACCTCGCGCACGATCCCCGCGCCCTCATGGCCGAGGATCGCGGGAAATTTCCCTTCCGAATCCATCCCCGACAGCGTGTAGGCGTCGGTGTGGCAGATGCCGGTCGCCATGACCTCGACCAGGACCTCGCCGGCCTTCGGGCCGCCGATCTCGATGGTCTCGATGGTGAGCGGCTTGCCTGCTTCCCAGGCGACGGCGGCACGGGTCTTCATCGGGCGGTTCCTTCCTCGGTTTTTCGGGTCATTTCAGATAGGGGCGGATCACGCGCATGATCTCGCCGATCTCGGCCGGCTCGCTGGCGCGGGCAGGGTCGTGGGCGTCGTGGTCTCCGCAGGTCTGGCCCATCAGCGTCTCGCGCAGATGGCTTTCCAGCACCTCCGCCATCAGCCCGGTCGCGGCACCGCGCAGCGCCGAGAGCTGCTGCAGCAGGGCGCCGCAGGGCTCGCCGCGCTCGACCGCGGCGATCAGCGCATCGGCCTGGCCGCGGATGCGTTTGAGCCGCGTCACCGCGCGCTTCTTCTCTTCGGGCGTATGCGGCATCGGCTCTCCGATACTGGGGTGGAGTATCGTTGCACTCTTTCTAGAGGCGTCGCCGGTGGGCGTCAACGCGAGCGCACGCGCTGACGGAAAAGGCGGACGCATTGCTGCACCCGCCTCGGTAGATCCATTTCGTGACGCGAGCGTGGCCCGCGCCGGTGATCGTGGTCAGAAGCTGTAGGCCGCCTTCACCTTGACGAGGTGCTGGCTGAAATTGGTCAGGTCGAGATCGCCGGGCTGGCCCTTGGCCTTGCCCGCCACCTGCACGTTGTAGGCGGCCGAGATCGCGAACGCCTTGGTCGCCTGCCAGAACACGCCGGGGCCGGCGAAGGTGGCGTAGCCCGCCTCCTTGCCGAAGCCGAGCGTGTTGTAGGCGCGCTGGTGGCGGACCTCGCCGCTCAGATAGACGCCGTCCAGCACCTGCCAGGCGAGCGAGCCGCCGACCGTGAAGGCCGAGGACCGGCCGTAAGGGTCCGGGCCCGTCCAAGTCATGTCCTGCGAGAGATTGAGCGCGGCGTAGAGCTTACCGGGCACGATTGTCTTGTCGGCGAAGAGGCGCAGGCCCGTATTATAGGTCGTGAAGCGGCCGGCGCCGTCGGGGTCGATCCGGTTGAAGCTCGGGTCGATCACGGCGGTGAGGCCTAGGTGACCGACTCATAACTTCGCAGCCAGATTCGGATTGAAGCGAGTTGGACTGAGGCGAGGAAGTTGTCGTCTCGCTTGTCGTAGCGGGTGGCGACGGCCCTGAAGTGTTTGAGTTTGTTGAAGAAGCGCTCGACGGC
>NZ_JAUXYO010000082.1 GCF_030694325.1 Allobosea sp.
TTGTGGACGAAGGGGCCGTGCAGCAGCGCGCAGCCGAGCTTGGCGGGTTCGATCGGGTTGTGGCCGCCGATCATCGGCACCAGCGATCCGCCGAGATAGGCCACCTGCGAGAGCCGGTAGAACAGGCCCAGTTCGTTGACGGTGTCGGCGATGTAGAGTTCGGCCTCGCGCTCCGGCAAGAGTCCGGCGGCTCGTCTTGCGACGGCGATGCCGTTGGCCTGCGCCAGCGCCTCGATCTCGACGCCGCGCTGCGGGTGGCGCGGCGCGATGATCGTCAGCAGGTTCGGCAGATAGGGCTTGATCCCGAGATGGGCGGCGATGACCTGCTCCTCCTCGCCCGGATGCGTGCTGGCCGCGACCCAGACCGGCCGCCCGGTCGTCAGCCCATCAAGGATCGCCAGAGTGTCGGCGTCGGCGGGCGGCGCGGGCACGTCGAACTTCAGGTTGCCGGCGACGCTGACGCGCGGCGCGCCGAGCTGCGCCAGCCGCTCCGCATCGCCCTGCGACTGGGCGAGGCAGGATTCGAAGCAGGAGAGCAGGAAGCGCGAGGTCCGAGGGGCCTTGTACCAGCGCGCGAAGGAGCGCTCGGACATGCGGGCATTGACCAGGACGAGCGGTACCTCGCGCCGGCGCGCCTCGATCAGCAGGTTGGGCCAGATCTCCGATTCGCAGATCAGCCCCAGCGAGGGCCGCCAGTAGTCGAGGAAGCGGCGCATGTAGCGGGGAACGTCGAGCGGCAGATACTGGTGGATCACCCCGGCCGGCAGCCGCGCCGCGAGCAGCTTCGCCGAGGTCACCGTGCCGGAGGTGACGAGCACGGTCAGGCCGCGCTTCTGCAGCCGCGCGACCAGCGGCAGCAATGTCACCGTCTCGCCGACGCTGGCGCCATGGAGCCAGGCCAGCGGCCGGTCCGGCCGCCGCACGCCCGGATAGCCTCGTCGCTCGGCCAGGCGCGTCGGATCCTCCTTGCCGCGGCGGCGACGCCAGAGCAGCAGCCCCGCCGCCGCCGGTTCGAGCAGGCCGGTCAGCAGCCGGTAGCCGGCGAGAATCGCGCCCTTGCCGCTCATGGCGCCGTTCCTGGCGCGGCACCTTCCGCGGCCAGACGCGCCTGCCGCAACCCGGCGCCGGGGTCCTGCGCGCCGACCAGCGCATAGGCGCGGGCATGGACCGCGTCGAGACCGGCCTCCAGGGCGAGCCGCGCCGCTTCGCAGGTGGCCTCGTCGGCTTCGCGCGCGACATGGATCGCCTCGCCGACGACGATGGCGCCGCGGCCGAAGGGCAGGCCGATCGAGGCCCGGTCCCAGCTCTTGAAGTCGATGCGCCGGCTCGTCACCACAGCGATCGGGTGCAGCGGCCGCCCGGAGGCCCGCGCGAGCTGGATGATGCCGGGCCCGACGATGCGGGCGCGCTTGGGGATGTCGGCGGTCAGTACCATCGTCTCGCCGGCCTTGAGCCGCTTCAGCATGGCGAGGAAGGCACTGGCGCCGCCCTTCTCGCGGATCTTCTTGCCGAGCGCGCCCGAGCCGCGGATCGCGCCGATGCCGAGTTGTCGCAGTGCTACCGCGTTGAAGCCGCCATCGCCATGGCGCGAGACTAGCGAGCAGGCCGGCATCCAGTCCGGCCGCGAAAACGGGATCATGATGTGCTGGCCATGCCACATCGCGATGATCAGTGGCAGTTCCGGGCGCACGCGCTCATAGATGTCCGCCGGCTCGACGACGAAGCGGTTGGTGCGCTGCACGAGGCGCAGATACCCGGCCAGCATCCGGCCGAGCGCCTCCTGCGCCACGCGCGCCTTGAGAATCGAAAAGCCCATGAAGCTGGCGTCGAACCCCTCAGCTGTCGGGGTCGAGCAGGCGGTGCAGATGCACGATGAAATAGCGCGTCTGCGCCTGGTCGACGGTGGCCTGGGCCTTCGCCTTCCAGGCGGTATGCGCGCTCGCATAGTTCGGGAACACGCCGACGACGTCGAGCTTGGAGAGGTCCTTGAAGGTCACGCCCTCGAGGGAGCTGAGCTCCCCGCCGAAGACGAGGTGGAGAAGCTGTTTCTGTTCCGGTTCGGCCGTCATCGATCCCTCCAGCACGTGCTGTCGCCTGCGCGAACAGCGCGGCACCAGTTAAGCCATCCCTGTCCCCGGCGCGAGTGCCCAACACCGCCGGAGAGGCAGTCGCCGCTGCAAAACGCGCAAAAAGATGTCAGAGCCGCTGGGGCTGTGTGTCGCGCATCCGCTGCATCGCCGAGAGCAGCGGCTGCAACAGGTCCTCGCCACTGGCGACGAGCACGCCATGGACCGGGGTGGGGCGGTTGTAGACCACCGTCTCGCCCGCGCCGCCGCTCATCCGGCCGCCTGCTTCGCGAAGGATCAGATCGGCCGCCGCCAGGTCCCAGTCGCGCGCATCCGCCGAGATCAGGCCGGCGTCGATCGAGCCATCGGCGATCCGCGCGAGCCGGAGCGCGAGCGAGGGAATCTTGTCGACCGGCTCGAACGGCTCGATCCGCGCCAGCGCGTCGAGCATCGGCTTGGGGCCGGCGATTCGGGCCGTGCCGAGGCTGCCGAGCCGCGATGTGGCGATGGTGCTGCCGTTCTTCTGCGCTCCGCCGCCGCGCAGCGTCGTATAGGTCGCCGCGCTCGCCGGCGCATGGACCACGCCCAGCACCGGCTCGCCCTCGTCGAGTAGGGCGACGCAGACCGCCCAGTCCGGCGAGCCGCTCATATAGGCGCGGGTGCCGTCGATCGGATCGACGACCCAGACGAAGCGGCGCGAGAGACGCTGCGAATCGTCCACCGTCTCTTCCGAGAGCCAGGCGGCCTCGGGCAGCAGCACGGAGAGCCGGATGCGCAGGAAGGTGTCGACGCCGATATCGGCCTCGGTGACAGGGGAGCCGCCGCTCTTGGACCAGGTCCGGGCGACGGTCTTGGCGCCGGGCCGGAACAGGTCGGTCGCAATGGCGCCCGCCTCCAGGCAGCTTTCGCGCACCGCCCTGAGCAGATCCGGTGCGATGGGTAGCGGGGGCGTGCTCATGCGCGATCCCTACGGTTGGCGGCGGACCGCTTCAAGGAAAAATGCGCCCGCGGCCCGAAAGACTCCGTCAAGCATCATGCAGGAAACAGACCATGCAGAGGCCCGAAAAGCCCCGAACACGCTCCCTTAACCCAACCGCTTAAGCGCTCGGAGACGCCTGAGACGCAATCTCGACCTGCAAGCACGAGAGCCCCGGACTTCACAGAGGGCTCCGATGCGGCAGGGATTACAGAGAGGCGTCAAATCCATGGCCAGAGTCACGCCGGCCGCCGGGGAGTTCGGCTTCATGCCGCAGCTTCCCGGCGGTGCGACCGACCCGACGATCGTTCCCCGCAACCCGATGCCGGCTCAGCCGGACGGTCCGCGCATCGAGCGGATCGGCACCGTCCGCATCCTGCGCGGCGCTGCCGGATGGCGGGGTGTCTCGCTGCGCCTGGCCAATCCGGCGGGCGAGGACGAGATTTTCCAGCTCGCGCTGACGGCCGGGGACGGCCGCTCGATCACCATCGCGACCGTCGACGGCGACGAGGCCGTGGCGCTCTGGCGCGATTGCGGCCGTGCGAGTGGCATGCCGCTGCTGCTCGAGACCAGCGACGGCGAGATTTCGCAGCCCTTTCCGCAGATCGGCCGGCTCGCGCTCGGCCCGATCCGCGTCAGGCGCCGCCATTCCTTCCTGAACGGCAGGCGCCCGCGCTTCCTCGTGCGGCGCAAGACCGGCAAGCTCGCCGAACGTCCCATCGTCGTCGCTGGCGAGCGGCTGACGGACTAGGATCGTCAGAAGAGGTGGCGGCCGAGCGCATCGAGCGCAAACCCCGCCGCCAGCAATAGGCCGGCATGCCAGTTCGAGCGGAAGAGCGAGAGCGCGACCGGCGCGCTCGCGCCCTTAAGCCTCGAGACCTGCCAGCCGAGATGGCCTGCGAAGGCGGCAAGCCCGACAAAAGCGATCGGTCCCCCGCCGGCAGTCCAGGCCGCAAGCCCAGCCAGCGCCACCGCCAGGGCGAAGCACGAAGCGATCGCCTCCCGGCCGTACGCGCCGAAATAGCGTGCGCTCGACTTGATGCCGGCGATGACGTCGTCCTCGATGTCCTGCATCGCGTAGATCGTGTCGTAGCCGACCGTCCAGACGACCGCCGCCGCATAGATCAGGAAGGCGGGCGCATCGAGCCGCCCGAAGACGGCGCTCCAGCCGAGCAGCCCGCCCCAGGAGAAGGCGAGCCCCAGCACGAACTGGGGCATGTCGGTGATCCGCTTCATGAACGGGTAGATCGCGACGATCGCCAGCGAGGCGATGCCGACGGCGATGGTGAAGCGGTTGAACTGCAACAGCACCGCCAGCCCGACGAAGGACAGCCCCACCATGAACAGCGCGGCCGCCTTGGGCGTGACCTGGCCGGAGGGCAGCGGGCGTCCGCGCGTGCGTGCGACCTGCGCATCGAGCTTGCGGTCGACGATGTCGTTGAAGGTGCAGCCGGCGCCCCGCATCACCACCGCGCCGATCAGGAAGAGCAGGCAGTGCCAGAGGTTCGGAAAGGGCGAGCCCGAGGCGATGGCGGCCAGGCCCGCCGCCCACCAGCATGGCAGCAGCAGCAGCTGCCAGCCGATCGGCCGCTCGATCCGGGCGAGCTTGAGAAAGGGCCGCAGCCGATGCGGCGCGCGCGTATCCACCCAGTGCCCGGTCAGGGCATCGGGCAGGGGAGCGTCCGGTGACGATGTCTCAGGAGGCGTGAGCGGTTGGCCGGGCGCCGGAGCCGACATGGCGCGCGCAGCCCTCGGTCAGAGCGCGCCCTGCGGAATGCGCATGCCGCCGCCGGTGATCGCGTCGCCGCCGGCGAAGGGGTTGCCGGAGCCCTGCGCCTGCTGCTGGGCGCGCCGCATCATCTCGGCCTGCTGCTTCACCGCGTTGCAGGCCTGGGTGCGGATCGCCGCCGCCTTCTGGTTGTCGGCCTTCATGCCGTCGATGAAGGAGGGCGGAATCTGGCACCAGTCCTGGTTGTCCGTCGCGAACTTGACCGTGGTCGTGCCATTGCCGACGAGCTTGGTCATCGTGCTGCAGGCCTGTTGCGGCGTCAGCTTGCGCTTGGATTTCGTGGCCGCGTTCAGCGAGGCGACGAGTGACTGCCGTTCCTGCAGCAGCGCCTGCATCTTCTCGCAGCCCGAGGCCTGCGCGCGGGCGGGAGCGGCATCGATCAGCGCCGCCGCCGCGAGGCCCATGGTCGCGATCAATCCGGAAGCCATCCTGCGCCGCATCTCGTTTCCGCTCCACATCCTGCGGGGACACTGCGGCCCCTCGCGGTTTCCTTAACAGCAACGCCGTGTTAGCGCCAAGAACCTTTGCGTGCCGGCACTCCGGCAACGGGTCGAGGCTGCCGATAGCCGCCGATTGTGGCGGTTTTGGCGTGGATGGCTGCGGTCCGGCCGTCGCGGAGGGCGTGAAGCGGCAGCCGACAGGGAATCGCCCGAGCCATGACCATTCCCGATTTCGCGCGCTACCGCTTGTTCGTCGAGCCGGCTTTGGCCGAAGGTTGCCGGCTGCCTCTGGCTCGGGAGCAGGCGAATTACCTGATCTCGGTGCTGCGCATGAAGCAGGACGACACCGTGCTCGTCTTCAACGGGCGCGACGGCGAGTGGCTGGCCGCGATCACGGTCGAGGGCCGCAAACAGGCGACTCTCACCCTCGTCAGGCAGACGAGACCTCAGCCGCCGGCGCCGGATCTGCACTACCTCTTCGCGCCGCTGAAACATGCGCGGCTCGACTACATCGCGCAGAAGGCGGTCGAGATGGGCGCCGGCGTGATCCAGCCGGTGCTGACCCGCCGGACGCAGGTATCGCGGCTCAATCTCGACCGCATGCATGCCAACGCGATCGAGGCCGCCGAGCAATGCGGTATCCTCAGCCTTCCCGAGATCCGGGCCGAGCGCCCGCTCGAGGCCGCGCTGGAGGCACTGGAGCCGGAACGGCTGCTGGTCTTTTGCGACGAAGCGATGGCGCAGGAGAGCCCCGTGGCGGCGTTGACGCAGACTAAGCCCGGTCCGCTCGCCCTGCTGATCGGCCCCGAGGGCGGATTCGACGACACCGAACGGCAACGCATCCTCGCGCGACCCCGCACGCTGCCGATCTCGCTCGGGCCGCGAATCCTGCGCGCCGACACCGCGGCGGTCGCCGCGCTCGCTCTGGTGCAGGCGGTCCTCGGCGACTGGCCGCGCTGAGCGCGGAACGGCATTGGGCATCCCGCGTTCCGACGGTGCGGGGACGCATTCTCGACGCAATCGAGAGCAGTCTGGCGCGCCGATCTCGCCGCAGGCGTGGAGCGCGATTCGTCGCGGCCGAGCCCCGGCGAGCCGCGCCCCCGAGCGACGAGGATGGTATGATGGACGCGAGCTGCCGCTTCGGGATCGAGGAAGAGTATTTTCTGTCGGATGCGGCGAGCCGCGGGATCGTGCGCAAGGTTTCGCCGGCTTTCCTCGCGGCGGCCCATGCGGCCTTTCCGGACGAGGTGCAGCGCGAGATGCTGCAGTCGCAGATCGAGGTGGCGACGCCGGTCTGCAGTTCGATGGCACAGGCACGCCAGGCCCTAACGACGCTGCGAACCGGGCTGGCCGGGCTCGCACTCGAGCACGACATGCTGCTTCTGGCCTGTGGGACGCATCCCAGCGCCGCCTGGTCGCGCCAGCGCGCGACCGACGCCTCCCGCTACGACACGCTCATGCGCGATCTGCAGATGCTGGGCAGCCGCAACCAGCTCTGCGGGCTTCACATCCATGTTGAGGTCGAGGACGAGGACGAGCGCATCCGGCTGATGGGCCGCATCATGCCGTTCCTGCCGCTGCTGCTGGCTCTCTCGACCTCCTCGCCCTTCTGGCAGGGCCGCCGCACCGGCCTGATGGGGTACCGGCTGGCAGCCTACGGCGAACTGCCGCGGACCGGGCTCCCCGATCTCTTCGCCGAGCCGGCGGATTACCGCGCCTATGTCGACGCCATGGTCGCGGCCGGCGCGATCAAGGATGCGAGCTATCTGTGGTGGGTGGTTCGCCCGTCCGACAAGCATCCCACCCTCGAATTGCGGATCGCGGACAGTTGCACGCGCCTCGACGACACGCTCGCTATCGCCGCGCTCTATCGCTGCCTCGTTCGTCATCTGATGCGGCGGCCCGAGCTCAACCGCGACCTGACCGCCGCGTCGCGCGCCATCGCGGCGGAGAACCTCTGGCGCGCGCAGCGCTACGGAATCCATGGCGGGCTGGTGGACGAGCCCAGCCGCAGCATGCGCAGCGTGCCGAGCCTGCTGGAAGACCTCGTCGAGCGCCTCGGCGAGGATGCGAAGGCGCTCGGCTGTATCGCCGAGCTGGAAGCCTGTCGCGCCATCGCGACCGAGGGAACGAGTGCGGATGTTCAGCTCGCTGTCTATGAGGAGGCGCGCGCCCGCGCCGGGGGACCGGCGGCGGGCCTCGTGGCGGTGATCGACTGGATCGCCTCCGAGACCCGGCTCGACCGGACCGGCTGGGGGCGGGGAACGGAAGGCGGGCGCGGCGCCGCGTGAAGCCGCCGGAAGCCCTGCGCCGGGGGGAAGGCGGCCCCGCGCTAATGCGCGACGCAAGGTCGTTGTCGCGGGTTCGCACCTCGCCTATGTCTGGCGCACCCGGAGCCTGAGATCCGCATCGCCAGACCGGCGCGGCGAGCCTGGCCGTCCTGTTGTTCTGCCGGAGCGCCCATGGCTCGCGACCTGTCCGATTCGACCCCGATCGGTTCCAAGACTGAACTGATGTCCTGGATCGCAGCCGGGGAGAAGCCGCCTTCGACCTTCCGGCTCGGCACCGAGCACGAGAAGTTCCCGTTCTACCGGGACGATCTGTCCCCGGTGCCCTATGAGGGGCGCAGGGCATCCGAAGGACGCCCCGCAGCAGGCGGTATCCGTCACCTGCTGGAGGGGATGCAGGCCAAGCTGGGCTGGGAGCCGATCGTCGACGCCGGCCATGTCATCGGCCTCGCCGGTCCCGATGGCGGCGGCGCCATCTCGCTGGAGCCCGGGGGGCAGTTCGAGCTGTCGGGCGCCCCGGTCGAGACGCTGCACCAGACCGCGGCGGAACTCGCCGGCCATCTCGACGATCTCAAGGCGGTCGCCGAGCAGCACGGCATCGGCTTCGTCTCGCTCGGTCACTCGCCGCTCTGGACGCGGGCCCAGACGCCGATGATGCCGAAGAGTCGCTACAAGATCATGGCCGACTACATGCCGAAGGTCGGCTCGCGCGGCCTCGACATGATGTTCCGCACCTGTACGGTCCAGGTGAACCTCGATTTCGCGACCGAGGCCGACATGGTCAGGAAGCTGCGCGTGGCGCTGGCCCTGCAGCCGCTGGCCACGGCCCTGTTTGCGTCCTCCCCGTTCTCTGAGGGCCAGCTCAACGGCTTCCAGTCGATGCGCTCGGAAATCTGGCGCGACACCGACAGGGCCCGCTCCGGCATGCTGGCTTTCGCCTTCGACGAGGCCATGTCCTATGAGGCCTATGTCGATTGGGCGCTCGACGTGCCGCTCTATTTCGTCAAGCGCGGCGACACCTATCACGACGTGGCGGGCGCCTCCTTCCGCGATCTGATGGCGGGGCGGCTGCCGCAGCTTCCCGGCGTGACGGCGACGATCTCGGACTGGGCCAACCATCTCGGCACGCTGTTTCCGGAAGCCCGCCTGAAGCGCTTTCTCGAGATGCGCGGCGCCGACGCCGGACCGCCCGAACTGCTGAACGCGCTGCCCGCCTTTTGGGTCGGGCTGCTCTACGATCAGGCTTCGCTCGACGCCGCCTGGGACCTCGTGAAGAGCTGGGGCGAGGCCGACCGCCAGGCGCTGCGCGATGCTGTTCCCACGCAGGGGCTCGCTGCGACCATAGACGGCCGCACCCTGCGCGAGATCGCGCGCGAGGTGCTCGCCCTGTCGCGTGCTGGGCTCGCCCGCCGCGGACGGCGAGACGAGGCCGGCGCGGACGAGACGGGTTTCCTCGATCCGCTCGACGCCATGGTCGCGGCCGACAGGGTCCTGGCGCAGGATCTGGCGGAGCGCTTCCGCGGCCGCTGGGGCGGGCGGATCGAGCCGCTCTTCGAGGACCTCCGGCTGTAGTCGGCGGCTTCGGGCGAAAAACCGTTCTTCGTCGGCTTTGAAGCGATCAGATTAACGGTTTAGCCGGGATTCTCGGCTAGCGTCCGATGCCATGAAACTGATCGTCGCTCTTCTTGCCGATTTCGGCCGGGACCAACGCGGTGCCACGGCCATCGAGTATGCGTTCATCGCGGCCTTGATGTCGGTCGCGACGATCGCGACGATCACTCAGATCGGCTTGAACGTCGGCGACCTAACGTCACGGGTAATGGCCGGCCTGAACTGAACTGCCGCCCCTGGATTCTACTCAGCCGCCGTCTTGAAGCTCGCCAGATTGTCCAGACTCTGGATGATGTGCTCCGCCAGTGCGTTGGACAGCACCGAGGGGTCGAACCGCGTGCGCAGCAGCCCGATCTTGCAGGAGGGCAGTGTCGCGAAGCCCTCCGACGGCCCCAGGATTCGCATGCCCGGCCGGACGGCGCTCTCCGGCAGCACGGAGACCGCGAGCCCCGCGACGACGGCGGCGCCGACCGCGGTCGAATTCCAGCTCGCATAGAGCACGCGGAAGCGCCGCCCCTTGTTTTCCAGCGCGTCGACCGCCGCCTGGCGCCAGTTGCAGTTGGGCCGCCCCAGCGCCAGCGGCAGCGGGTCTTCCTCATGCACGCCATGGCGCGCCGAGGTGACCCAGAGCAGCGGCTCGATCCGGATGATCTCGCCCTGTCCGCGGCTTTCGACATGGGTGATGATGGCGAGGTCGATGTCGCCGGTGGCGATCCGCTCGGCCAGCATCGGCGTCGGCTCGCAGACGACGGTGACCTCGGCGCGTGGATTTGACCGGGCAAATCGCGCCAGGATTTCCGGTAGGTAGCGATCGGCGTAATCGTCGGGCACGCCGAGCCTGATGCGGCCCTTCAGGTCGGCATCGGCGAAGCTCGCCACGCATTCGAGGTTCAGCCGCACGATCCGCCGCGCATAATCCAGCAGGCGCTCGCCATCCTCGGTCAGCTTGGCATGGCGCCCGTCACGCCCGAACAGAGGCCGCCCGACGCGCTCCTCGAGCCGCTTCATCTGCATCGAGACAGCCGACTGCGTCTTGAACACGATCTCGGCCGCGCGGGTGAAGGAGCCGGTATCGGCGATCGCCACGAAGGTCTTGAGCTGGTCGGCGTCGAGCACATGAGCCATCGAAAACCCTCGCGTTCGGTCCATCAATATCCGTGTTGTCAAGGATCATAAGCATTCGTTTGGCTGATGACCAGCGGAAAGCTAACCTCCTGGCATCATCCGCTGCTGCCAAACGGTGCGTCCAGGCCGGAGCGCGATGCCCGCCCTCGTCCGTCCACAGGAGGCCGTCATGCTGCTCATGACATTCGCCACGAAGTCGCTCTCGTCCGTCTCGGCCGGCGCCACGCGTGTCGTGACCCTCACGCTCAAGCCGGTGAATGCCATCGTGAAAGCCCTGATCCATCGCCGAGAGGTGATGCGCCTGGGCGAGCTCGACGAGCGCGGGCTCAAGGACATCGGCCTCGTCCGCTCCGATCTCGACGGCGCGCTCGCGGTCTCCTGGCTGTCGGACCCGTCGCTCATCCTCGCGGAGCGCTCCAGCGCGCGCCATGGCGTCGCCTCGCTGCGCCGTCAGGCCGCGCTGCAGCAGGCGGAGCGGGCCGCCTGGGCCCAGCCGGTCACGCCTGCCCG
>NZ_JAUXYO010000083.1 GCF_030694325.1 Allobosea sp.
CAAGCCTTCGGCGGCCGTCATCCGGCGGTCGCCAGACCACGGATCCGTCATGACCACGATCGACCGCCGCCGCGTCCTGGCGGGGCTTTCAGCCGCCCTCGGCCTCTCGACTGCGCCCTCGGCCCTGTTGGCGCAGCAACCGGCTGCTGCGGCCGAGCCTTCGGCCGAGCCGCAGCCACGCTTCGGCTTCGACCATGTCGTCAGCCGGGCGCGCGAGATCGCGGCGGTGGCCTATGAGCCGGGCCCGAACCTGCCCGAGCCGCTCTCCCGCCTCGATTTCGATGCCTGGCGCGACATCCGCTTCCGGCCCGAGCGGGCGCTGCTCGCCCAGAACGGCAGCCCGTTCCGGATGCAGATGTTCCACCCCGGCTTTCTCTTCACCCGCCCGGTCGTGGTCAATGTGGTGCGCGACGGCGTGGCGACGCCGGTGCCCTATGCGGCCAACCTGTTCGACTATGGCCGCGTCAAGTTCGAGAAGCCGCTGCCGGTCAATCTCGGCTTCGCCGGCTTCCGGCTGCATTACCCGCTCAACGACCCGCGCATCTTCGACGAGCTGATCTCCTTCATCGGCGCGAGCTATTTCCGCGTGCTGGGCCGCGACCAGCGTTATGGCCTGTCGGCGCGGGGTCTCTCGATCGGCGCCGGCGTGCCGGGCGAGGAGTTCCCGATGTTCCGGGAGTTCTGGGTCGAGGCGCCGGCCGCCAATGCCGAGCGCGTCACGATCTACGCCCTGCTGGATTCGCCCTCCGTCACCGGCGCCTATCGCTTCCACGTCTATCCCGACGTCGACGCGGTGGTCGATGTCGGCGCGACGCTGTTCCCGCGCAAGCCGATCGACAAGCTCGGTCTGGCGCCGCTGACCTCGATGTTCTTCACCGGCGAGAACGACCGCCGCTTCCATGACGACTTCCGCACCGAGCTGCACGATTCCGACGGGCTGATGATCCACTCCGGTACCGGCGAGTGGATCTGGCGGCCGCTGCGCAATCCCAGGCAGCAGGCGATCTCGTCCTTCGTCGAGCGCGATGTCCGCGGCTTCGGCCTGATGCAGCGCGACCGCGTCTTCGAGCATTATCAGGACCTCGACCTGAACTACGAATTGCGGCCGTCCTATTGGATCGAGCCGCAGGGCGACTGGGGCGAGGGCGTGGTCGAACTGATCGAAATTCCCACCACCGACGAGACCAACGACAACATCGTCGCGCTCTGGGTGCCAAAGGTGCCCCTGGAGCCGGGGCGGGCGTTCTCCTTTGGCTACAAGCTGACGGCGATGCTGGATTCCAGCGACCTTCATCCGGGCGGGCGGATCATCAACACCTATCAGGCCAAGCCCAAGGCGCTCGGTTCGGGGGAGCCGGTCAATGCGGGCGCGCGACGCTTCATCGTCGACTTCGCCGGCGGCGATCTCGACTATCACCTCAAGCAGCCGGAGAAGGTCGAGATCGTGCCGTCGATCGCCTATGGCCGGATCGACCGCGCCTTCATCGTGCCAAACCCGAAAACCAATGGATTCCGCGCCTTCATCGACATCGTCGTCGAACCCGGCCAGCTGGCCGAGATGCGGGCTTTCCTGAGGAGCGGTGACAAGACCCTGACGGAGACCTGGAGCTATCCCTGGCGGGCTGAGAGCTGAGCGGGCGCGACCAAAGGTCTGCACCTCCCGCCGGAACGGGCCGGAGCGTTCGGGGTTGATGACAGGAGCCGGGCGAGGCTCGTGCGAAGCCTGAGGAGAATGCGGAATGGGTCTGCTCGTCGACGGACAATGGCGCGACCAGTGGTATGACACCGCCAAGAGCGGCGGT
Organism: Allobosea sp.; assembly: GCF_030694325.1. Classification (GTDB taxonomy): domain Bacteria; phylum Pseudomonadota; class Alphaproteobacteria; order Rhizobiales; family Beijerinckiaceae; genus Allobosea. The sequence goes on from NZ_JAUXYO010000083.1 coordinate 1,803, forward strand.
CGCTTCCAGCGCCAGGACAGCGCCTTCCGCCACTGGGTCACCGCCGACGGTTCCCCGGGCCCGAGCGGCGAGGGCGGCTTCAAGGCCGAGCCCGAACGCTACCTCCTCTATGTTTCGCTCGCCTGCCCCTGGGCGCACCGCGCGCTGATCTTTCGCGCGCTCAAGGGACTGGAGGCGATGATCGACGTCTCGGTCGTGCACTGGCTGATGCTCGATCAGGGCTGGACCTTCGCGGATGGGCCGGGCGTGGTGCCGGATCCGATAGGCGGGGCGCGCCATCTGCACGAGGTCTATACGCGCGCCGATCCGCACTACTCCGGCCGCGTCACCGTGCCCATTCTTTGGGACAGGAAGCGCGGGACCATCGTGAACAACGAGTCCTCCGAGATCATCCGCATGTTCAACAGCGCCTTCGACGGGATCGGCGCCAAGCCCGGCGACTTCTACCCGGCCGAACTGCGGGGCGAGATCGACGCGCTGAACGAGCGCATCTACGGCACCGTCAACAATGGCGTCTACAAGGCCGGCTTCGCGACGACGCAGCAGGCCTATGAGGAGGCGGTCGGGCCGCTCTTCGAGACGCTGGACTGGCTGGAGGAGCGTCTCGAAAGCCGCCGCTTCCTCACCGGCGACGCCATCACGGAAGCCGACTGGCGGCTGTTCACCACGCTGATCCGCTTCGACGCCGTTTATGTCGGCCATTTCAAATGCAACATCCGGCGCATCGCGGACTATCCGCGGCTCTCCGCCTATCTGCGGCGGCTGGCAGCGGTCGAGGGCGTCGCGAAGACGATCGATTTCGACCACATCAAGCGGCACTATTACGAGAGCCACCGCACCATCAATCCGAGCGGGATCGTGCCCGTGGGGCCGGATCTGGCCGAGCTGCTCGGGGCGGTCTAGCCGGCGCGGGGCGCGGTCATATCCGTTATTGCGAGCGTAGCGAAGCAATCCAGATGCAGTGCGCTCGCCAAGTCCCCTGGATTGCTTCGCTTCGCCCGCAATGACGGTTTGAGAGCTAGCCCTTCTTGCCCCTGACGCCCGGCCGTTTCTTTCGTCCGTAGAGCTCGAGCCGGTGGCGAACGAGTTCGTAGCCGAGCTCGGCGGCGATGCGGCGCTGCAGCTCCTCGATCGCGTCGGAGGAGAACTCGATCACCTCGCCGCTCTCGATGTCGATGAGGTGGTCGTGATGCTCCTGGTCGGCGTGCTCGTAGCGCGAGACGCCGTCCTCGAAGGCATGGCGCTCGATCGCGCCTTGCGTCTCCAGCACCTTCATGGTGCGATAGACCGTCGAGAGCGACAGTGTCGGGTCGAGCGCGAAGGCACGGGTGAAGATGCCCTTGGCATCGGGATGGTCGTCGGCCTCCGCCAGAACGCGCAGGATCAGCCGGCGCTGCTGCGTCATCCGCAGCCCGGCATCCTTCAGTTGGCCCTCGAAGCCGGCCACGCGCTGCGCGATTCCCGTCATGGCGATGGCATAGCAATTCTGAGACGCATGTGCAAAAACTCCTTATTGCAAATGTTTCGCAACTGCATTGACAGATGCAAGTGCGTTGCAATAGCGTGTCATCACAATCAGCCGACAGGAGCCGACATGTCCACCCGACGATCCGTCCTGCTCTCCGGGGCCATGCTGTTGGTCGCTGCACTGGCCACCCCGTCGGGCGCAGCACTCGCGCAGGACAAGAAGCTGCGCGTCGTCACCACCTTCACGGTCATTCAGGACATCGCACAGAACGTCGCGGGCGAAGCGGCGATCGTGGAATCGATCACCAAGCCGGGCGCCGAGATCCACGATTACCAGCCGACGCCGCTCGACGTGGTGAAGGCGCAGTCGGCCGATCTCGTGCTCTGGAACGGGCTCAATCTCGAGCGCTGGTTCGAGCGCTTCTTCGACAACGTGAAGAACGTCCGCAGCGCCGTGGTCAGCGACGGCGTCGCGCCGATGGGGATCACGGAGGGGCCCTATCAGGGGCGGCCGAATCCGCATGCCTGGATGTCGACCAGCAATGCGCTGATCTATGTCGAGAACATCCGAAAGGCGCTGGCGGCGGCCGATCCGGCACGGGCGGAGGTCTACGCCGCCAATGCGAAGGCCTATGCCGAGCGCATCCGGGCGGTCGACGCGCCGCTGCGGGCAAGGCTCGACAAGGTGCCGGAGGCGCAGCGCTGGCTCGTCACCAGCGAGGGCGCCTTTTCCTATCTCGCCCGTGACTATGGCTGGCGCGAGGCCTATCTCTGGCCGATCAATGCCGACCAGCAGGGCACGCCGCAGCAGGTGCGCCGGCTGATCGACCTCGTCCGCAAGAACAAGATTCCGACCGTGTTCAGCGAAAGCACGATTTCCGACAAGGCCGCCCGGCAGGTCGCGCGCGAGACCGGCGCCCGCTATGGCGGCGTGCTCTATGTCGACTCGCTTTCTGCCGAGGGCGGGCCGGTGCCGACCTATCTCAAGCTGCTCGAAACGACGGTCGACACCCTGGCAAAGGGCTTCGGCCAGTGAACGCAGCGGCCGCCGGCGCGCAGGAGGGCGTGGCCTCGATCGCGGTCGATGGCGTGACCGTGCGCTATGCCAGCGGCGTCACCGCGGTGACCGACGCGTCCTTCCGTCTCGGCGCGGGCACGATCTGCGCGCTGGTCGGCATCAACGGCTCGGGCAAGTCGACGCTGTTCAAGACGCTGATGGGTTTTCTGAAGCCGGCGCGCGGGTCGGTCTCGATCGCGGGGCTCCCCGTGGGCCAGGCGCTGAAACGAGGCCTCGTCGCCTATGTGCCGCAGGCCGAGGAGGTCGACTGGACCTTCCCCGTCCTGGTCGAGGACGTGGTGATGATGGGCCGCTACGGCCATATGGGCTTTCTGCGGATCGCGCGGCAGGCGGATCGCGAGGCGGTCGAGCAGGCGCTGGCACGCGTCAACATGCTGGAGTTCCGCACCCGCCAGATCGGCGAATTGTCCGGGGGCCAGCGCAAGCGCGTCTTCCTGGCGCGTGCGCTGGCGCAGGGCGGGCAGGTCATCCTGCTCGACGAGCCTTTCACCGGCGTCGACGTCAAGACCGAGGATGCGATCGTCGGACTGATGCGCGAATTGCGCGAGGAAGGCCGGCTGATGCTGGTCTCGACGCATAATCTCGGCTCCATCCCGGATTTCTGCGACCAGGTCGTGATCATCAACAAGACGGTGCTGGCGGCCGGGCCGACCGCGACGACCTTCACCCATGACAATCTCCAGCGCGCTTTTGGGGGAGCGCTGCGGCATTTCCGGCTGGGCGGCGCCGATCTGCATGACGACGAGGACGACCGGCGCGTCACCGTCATCACCGACGATGAGCGCCCGCTCGTGCTCTACGGCAAGCGCGACAGCGAGCGCGTCGCGGGCGGCAAGACGACCGGAGAGGCGTCAGACACGGCAAAGGATCGCGCGCCGTGATCGAATTGCTGCTGGAACCCTTCGGCTATCAGTACATGGTCCGGGCGATCTGGGTTTCGGCGCTCGTCGGCGGGGTCTGCGCCTTCCTCTCCTGCTTCCTGATGCTGAAGGGCTGGTCGCTGATGGGCGATGCGCTGGCCCATGCGATCGTGCCGGGCGTCGCGCTCGCCTATCTGCTGAAGGTGCCCTATGCGGCCGGCGCCTTCTTCTCGGGCATGCTGGCGGCGCTCGCCATGGCGCTGGTGCGGGTGCGCACGCAGCTGCGCGAGGACGCCGTGATCGGCATCGTCTTCACCACCTTCTTCGCGGTCGGGCTCCTGATCGTCTCGATCAACCCGACCTCGGTGGACGTGCAGTCGATCGTGCTCGGCAACATCCTCGGCATTTCGGACGAGGACGTCGTCCAGGTCGCGATCATTGCGGCGGTCTCGCTCCTCGTGCTGGTGGCGCGCTGGCGCGATCTGATGCTGGTGTTCTTCGACGAGAACCAGGCGCGGGCTGTCGGTCTCTCGCCGACGCGGCTCAAGATCCTGTTCTTCGTGCTGCTCAGCGCCTGTACTGTGGCCGCGCTGCAGACGGTCGGGGCCGTGCTGGTGATCGCGATGGTGATCACGCCCGGCGCCACCGCCTATCTGCTCTGCGACCGCTTCGGCCGGCTGATCTGCATCGCGGTGGCGCTGGGCGTCGTCACCAGCGCGGCCGGCGCCTATGCCAGCTATTTCTTGGACGGCTCGACCGGAGGGCTGATCGTGGTGTTCCAGACCATCCTGTTTCTGCTCGCTTTCGTCTTCGCGCCCAAGCATGGCCGCCTCGCCGCCGCGCGCGCGGCACGCGACATGGCGGAGACGGCGCCATGAGGTTTGCTCAGGTTGCTCGACGGTGTCCCTTTCCGCCGGCTTGCGGCGGGGAAGGGTTAGGGATGGGGGGGCGCAAAGCCAACGCTCCGTCTTTCGTCGTCTCGCCGAGCGGGACTGCCCCCCACCCCAACCCTCCCCACCGCAAGCGGGGGGAGGGGGCAGGTTCGCGCCGGCATCGCCCCATTCGGAGAGGGCTCACGCCATGAGCCTGATCGAAGCCTGGCTCATCGCGCCGCTTTCGCATGAGTTCATGCAGCGCGGGCTCGTCGTGGCGGTGATCGTCGGCGTCGTCTGCGCGGTCCTCTCCTGCTTCCTGATCCTGAAGGGCTGGTCTCTGATGGGGGACGCGGTGTCCCACGCCGTCCTTCCCGGCATCGTTCTGGCGCAGATCATGGGCCTGCCCCTGGCGGCGGGTGCCTTTGTCGCCGGGCTGAGCTGTTCGCTCGCCATCGGCTATCTCAAGGAGAACAGCCGGGTGAAGGAGGACACGGTGATGGGCATCGTCTTCTCCGGCATGTTCGCGCTCGGCCTCGTGATGTTCGTCAAGGTCGAGAGCGACCAGCACCTGCTGCATGTGCTCTTCGGCAACATGCTCGGCGTGCGCTGGGCGGACATCGCGGAAACGGCCGCGATCGCGCTGCCCACGGTCGCGATCATGCTGGCAAAGCGAAAGGATTTTCTGCTCGTCGCGTTCGATCCCGCCCATGCGCGTGCGATCGGCCTGCCGGTGCGGTGGCTGAATTTCGGCCTGCTGATGCTGCTGGCGCTGACGATCGTGGCCGCGCTCAAGGCGGTCGGCATTATCCTCGTCGTCGCCATGCTGATCGCGCCGGGCGCCATCGGCTTCCTGACGACGCGGCGTTTCGATGCCATGCTGGCCGTCGCCGTTACGGTCGCGACCGTGGCGAGCGTCATCGGCACGATCCTGAGCTATCACCTGGACGGATCGACGGGGCCCTGCATCGTCGTCGTCCAGGCGGTGTTCTTCCTGGCGGCACTGGCGTTCAACCTGCGCCGTTCGGCGAGACGCGCAGCAGTCGCCTGACCCGCTCGCGCATCCGTGATGCGCCCCGATGGAATAAAGCCCCCGCGCTTGCGTTTGGCTTCCGCCGGTCCTCCCGAGACCGGGGTCGAGGGGCGGACAGCCCAGTGGTCCGCTCCGTATTTCAGGGGTCAAAATGACACTCGATGCCGATCAAAATCGCCGAGGCTTGCTGCGGATGCTCTTGGGGCTGCCGATCGCGGCGGTTCTTGGTATCGCCGCAACGACGGCGGTCCGTGCGGACGACGATGATGACGACGATGACCGCCGTCGCCGTTGGAGCGGTCGCAGAAGGCGCAATGATGACGACGGCGACGATGATCGCCGCCAGCCTTCGCGCCGTTCGCGTCGTCGGGACGATGATGACGACGACGACGATTGAGTTCTGTCGCGTCTGCACGTTCGGCCCCGCTGCTCGCCATCGAGCGGCGGGGCTCTCATTCGTCAGGCCGCCTGCTGGCCGGTATCGTCCTGGGCGCGGGTGACGGTGATGGTCTGGGCCAGGCACTGGCAGTTGAACTGGCTGGTCAGGAAGGCGATGTCGGCGGCGTCCCGGCCAGTCGCGATCCGGACCATGCCCTCGACGGGGGCCAGCCGCGTCGGATCGACCAGCCACCAGCGCCCGTCGAGATAGACCTCGAAGACGGCGTGGAAGTCCGGCGGGTCGAGGTCGAGCGCGTAGGCGCTCACCGCCCTTGCGGGAATGTTCAGCGCCCGCGTCAGCGCGATGCCGAGATGGGTGAAGTCGCGGCAGACGCCGGCGCGGTCGATAAAGGTGTGCTGCGCCGTGGTCTGGGCGTGGCTGACGCCGTGGACATAGTCGAGATGCTCGTGCAGCCAGTCCAGGACGGCCAGGATGCGGGCACCGCCGCCCTCGATGCTGCAGAACTCGCGCTGGGCGAAGCGCATGAATTCGTCCGAGGGCGAGAACCGGCTCGGCAGCAGATAGGGCAACACCTCCTGCGGCAGCTCCGACCAGTCATGCTGGCGTGCGCCGGGCCCCAGTGGTTCGCGGCTGCCGTTGTCGACGAGCGCCCGGTAGCAGATCTCGACCTGCCCCGAGAGCGCCGCACGGAAGCGGCGTTCACCCGTCTCGGGATGGTGATCGCGCACCAGAACGGCATCGGGCGAGATGGTGAGGCTTTCCGAGAGGATCGTCTGGTCTGGGGAGCGCGCGGCCTCGATCGCGGCGATCACCTGCGTGTCGCTGTCGAAGCCATAGGTCAGCGTCGCCGCCACGTCGAGTTTCATGGGTCCCCCCGGAATGCCTTGCGCAAGACCGGGCAACGCCATGCGGGGGCGGAAGTTCCTGAGGCTCAGGCCGCCTTGGCGTCGAGCCCGATCTCAGGTGCGATCTCGGCCAGGATCGCGTAGGAGCGCTTCCGCGCCTCATGGTCGAAGATCGGCGCCGTGACCATGATCTCGTCCGCCTGTGTCGCGGCGATGAAGGCGCCGAGCTGGCGCTTCAGCGTCTCCGGCGAACCGATGAAGGCGTAGCGCAGCATTCCCGCGACATGCGCCTTCTCGGCCGGCGACCAGTAGGTCTCGATGTCGTCGATCGGCGGCTGCAGCTTGCCGCGCTGGCCACGCACCATGTCGACGAAGCGCTGCTGCAGCGAGGTGGCGAGATAGCGGGCCTCGGCGTCGGTCTCGGCGGCGATGACGTTGATGCCGGGCATGGCATGGGGCCGCGCGAGCTGCTCGGAGGGCTTGAAGCGTTCGCGATAGACGGCCAGAGCCTGCATCAGGGCATCGGGCGCGAAATGCGAGGCGAAGGCATAGGGCAGGCCGAGTTCGGCGGCGAGTTGGGAGCCGAACAGGCTCGAGCCCAGGATCCAGAGCGGTACGTTGAGCCCGGCGCCCGGCACGGCCTGGATCGCCTGGTTCGGCCCCGCGGGGGCGAAATAGGCCTGCAGTTCGAGCACGTCCTGCGGGAAGCTGTCGGATGACATCGGGCTGCGTCGCATCGCCCGCATCGTCATCTGGTCGGTGCCGGGCGCTCGGCCGAGACCGAGATCGATGCGGCCGGGGAAGAGAGCTTCCAGCGTGCCGAACTGCTCAGCGATGATCAGCGGCGCATGGTTGGGCAGCATGATGCCGCCGGCACCGACACGGATCGTCTTCGTCGCGGCGGCGAGCTGGCCGATGACGACGGCGGTCGCGGCGCTGGCGATGCCGACCATGTTGTGGTGCTCGGCGACCCAGTAACGGGTGTAGCCGAGGGCTTCGGCGTGACGGGCGAGGTCGATCGAGGCGCGAAGCGCGTCGCCCGGCTCCTCGCCTTCGCGGACGGGAACGAGGTCGAGAACGGAGATGGCGACCATGACGGGCTCTCTCGGGGCTCCGGCCCAAGGCCGGCTGCGATGGAGCCTAGATGGGGCCGGGACGGTCGTCGTTCCAGTAGGAGGGTCGGACGGTCATGGCCTCCCTGCGCCAACGGTCTGCCCCGGTGGCGGACCGTCGGCGCGGTCACTGGCGATCGCGCCGCAGATCGCGGGCGCGATGTCGCGATAGGCGCGCTCGTAGTCGGCGAGATGCAGACCGTCCATTCTTGGCATGCCGCGGCCGAAGCGATCCTCGATGCGGCAGGAGGCTTCAGTGCGGCATGCGGCCTCGGCCGAAGCGGCAATATCGGCGGCGACCTGGCCCGAGAAGACCAGTTCCTGGCTCGGCTCGATCCGCGGGAGCGTGGCGACGATGACGAGCTCCGACTTGCCGACCAAACGCCGGAGCAGCGCGCGGAAGGCGTGCTGGAAGCGGATGACGGCCTCTGGCGGCTCGCGGAAGCGCTTGCGGTTGGCGTCATTGGTGCCGACGGCGAGGATGATCGCGCGCGGCGGGTGGGGGAGGGTGAGCCTCGCGAGGAAGGCGTCTGCATCCGCCGTCGTCGCGCCATGCAGGCCGGCATTGATGAGCGGCAGGCCGCAGAGCTCCCGCGCATGCCAGCGGGCCACATGGGAATCGCCTAGCGCCAACAGATAGTTGCCGTCGACGCGGCGCAGATCGGCCGACACCTGCGCGAGGCGCTGGTCGCGATAGGACGGGGCGGCGTTCGCGATCCGGCCGATCGCGACGCCCGCCAGGGACCCGAAGGCGAGGGCCAGGGGGACGACCGCCAGCAGCGCCAGCAGCCAGCGCCGCGCCGAAGCGCCGTCGGGCCGGATCGGGTTCCGGCGATCCGGGCTGCGGGTGAGGCTGCAATGGGTCACGAGGTCCCTCCATCGGAGTAGGCCGGGCAGTGCGCGGTGGTCGCCAGACGAGGCGAGGGGGCCGGTCGGAAGCGCCCCGTCACCGGGTCTCGATAGGCTTTCGTCTCGCAGGCGGTTTCGTCGCGCAGGACGAAGCCGTCCCGTGCGAGCAGTGAGGGCAGGGCCCAGAGCCAGAGCGCGAAGGCGCCCACCAGCACCAGCCCGGCGAGGGCCCGGGCCAGGAGAGGCGAGGAGGCGCGTGAGGTGGCGAGGGAGAGCTTGGTCATGGCGCTCACGGAACGCTGGGGCTCCGCCCGTTCTGCGGCTGCGAGTTTTCTGGATGACGTCTGGCGCAGGGCTTCTGGTAACCTTGCTTTTCCAGCCTCGGCGACAGACACAATCGGAAACACTTCCGGCCACGACCTCGCCAGCGAGCGGCGCTAGAGCCAGACGATGAGCAGAACGCCCCATATCCTGGTCGTCGAGGACGATCGCGAGATCGCGACGCTGGTGTCGCGCTTCCTGCGCAACAACGACTTCCGCGTCCGTGCCGTGCCGAACGGCCGCGAGATGGACGCGGCGCTGCGCGACGGCCGCTTCGACCTGATCGTGCTCGACCTGATGCTGCCGGGAGAGGACGGCCTGAGCCTCTGCCGCCGGCTGCGCAACGAGGGCACGATCCCGATCATCATGCTCACGGCCAAGAGCGAGGAGATCGACCGCATCCTCGGCCTCGAAATGGGCGCCGACGACTATCTGGTGAAGCCGTTCAACCCGCGCGAGCTGCTGGCCCGGATCCGTGCGGTGCTGCGCCGCGCGGGGCATGTCCCGGCGGCCGAGGTGGGGGAGAGCCCCGTTCTCGCCTTCGCGGGCTGGCGCCTCGATAAGGCGGTGCGGCGGCTGTTCAACCCAGAGGGCGAGCGCGTGGCGCTGACGGGCGCCGAACTCGACCTGCTGCTCGCCTTCTGCGAGCGGCCGCGGCGGGTGCTGTCGCGCGACCAGCTCCTCGACCTGACGCAGGGCCGCATGGCCGCTCCGTTCGAGCGCTCGATCGACGTGCTCGTCAGCCGCCTGCGGCAGAAGATGGAACGCAACCCGCGCGAGCCCGAGCTGATCCAGACGATCCGCTCCGGCGGCTACATGTTCTCTCCGGAAATCGAGCGGCCGGCGGAGAGCGCTGCGCCATGAGGCGGCTGCTGCTGCGCCTCCTGCCGGCGCGGGCCGCCGCCCAGATCACCGCCATCGTCATCGGTTCGCTGGTTCTGGCCAATCTCGTGACGATCGCCGTGCTGCTCGTCCTCCTCCCGCCCGAACTCAAGCGCGTGCCGAACCTGCCCTATGTCACGGAGCTGGTCGCGATCGCCCGGACGATCGAGGCCGCGCCGACGCCGGCGGCGAAGGCGGCCATCGTCGATGCCGCGCTCGCCTCCCACCCCAAGCTGTCCCGCCTGCCTCCGGATGCGACGGCGAGCGCGCGCGAGCCCTCCTGGCCCGACCGCCAGATGCTCGACAATCTCAGGGAGCGGTTCGGGACGGAGACCCAGGTTCTGATGCTGGACGGCGTGCGCGGCCAGGGCGGTCCGCCGCCCTTCGGGCTGCGTTTTGCCGATGGCAGCGGCCTCGTGATGGCGCCGGAGGCGCGCACGCCGCCGCCGCGCGGCCAGGCCTTTATCTTCTATCTGGCCGTGATGATCGCGCTGCTGGTCTCTCTGGTGGGGCTGCTCTCGCTCTGGGCGGCGCGGGCCGTCGCGTCGCCGCTGTCGCGGCTGGCGGAGGCCGTCGATCGCTTCGATCCCGACCGCGACACCATCGTGGCGCCGGAGCAGGGGCCGATCGAGGTCAAGCGGCTCGCCGGCGCCTTTGGCGGCATGGCCGCACGCATCCGCCGGCTGATCGACGACCGCACCCGCATGCTGGCTGCGGTGAGCCATGATCTGCGCACGCCGATCACGCGGCTGCGGCTGCGCGCCGACGAGATCGCCGATGAGCGCCAGCGCCGGGCGATCGTCTCCGATCTCGCGCTGATGGAGCGCATGGTCGGCGGGGCGCTCTCCTATCTGCGCGACGGCCGGGCCTCGGGCAGCATGGCGGCGACGGATATGCCGGCACTGCTCCAGACGATCTGCGACGACTTCGCCGACCTCGGCCACATCGTGGTTTATGAGGGGCCGATGCGCGCCTCGGCCGTCTGCGACGCCGACCAGATGACCCGCGCCGTGAACAATCTCGTCGACAATGCGATCAAGTTCGGCGGCCGGGCGGTGGTGAAGCTGGACGACACCGATCCTGCCGCCATCGCCATCGAGGTCGAGGATGACGGGCCCGGCATCGCCGCCGACGAGCGGGAGAAGGTGTTCGCACCGTTCTATCGCAGCGACCTGGCCCGTACGTTGAAGGAGGGCAGCGGTTTCGGGCTCGGACTGTCGATCGTCAGGGCGATCGCGGAAGCCCATCGTGGCAGCCTGACCCTGGCCGACCGCGAAGGCGGGGGCCTGCGGGTGCGGATCGCCTGGCCGCGCCGCTGGTAGGGAACGCGGCGTCCCATTTCGCGTTGACCCCGGATATGCCCGCGCACGGGCGACATCAGGGGGTCGACATGACGACGAGCACCAATCCCGCCAAGGAAAGCCTGCGCCAGGAACAGCAGGAGCAGCGCGAGGCCGCCAAGAAGGGCCCCGACGCCGAGCTCGACAAGGCGCTGAAGGACACCTTCCCGGCCAGCGACCCGATCGCCGCCCAGACGCCGATCAAGCCCGGCGCCGCCGACGACAAGGCGTCCTGAGCGTTCAGGCGCGCTGGTAGAGCAGCCGCGCGCGGATGGTGCCCTCCAGGGCCCTGATCTCGCGCAGGATGTCGCGTGCATCGGCGCCGATGCTCTCCGCCTCCATCACGACATAACCGATCTCGCCGTCCGTCTGGTAATTCTGGGCGGCGATGTTGACGTTGCGCGCGGCGAAGACGTCGTTGAGGCGGCGCAGCATGCCCGGCACGTTGCGCTGGACGTGGATGAAGCGGGTGCCGACCGGGCGCGGCGTCAGCTGCACCTGCGGGAAATTCACCGCGCCGACGGTCGAGCCGACATCGGAATAGTCCAGCAGCTTGCGCGCGACCTCGGCACCGATGCGCTCCTGCGCCTCCTCGGTCGAGCCGCCGACATGCGGGGTCAGGATCACATTGGGGATGCCCTGCAGCGGGGAGACGAAGCGGTCGTTGTTCGAGGCCGGCTCGACCGGGAAGACGTCGACGGCTGCGCCGGCCAGATGGCCGCTCTTCAACGCGGCAGCGAGCGCGTCGAGATCGACGACGGTGCCGCGTGAGTTGTTGATCAGATAGCTGCCCGGGTTCATGGCGGCGATCTGCTCGGCGCCGATCATGCCATGGGTCTGCGGCGTCTCGGGGACGTGCAGCGAGACGATGTCGGCCGAACCCAGCAATTCGTTCAGGCTGTCGACCGGCTCGGTGTTGCCGTGGCGCAGCCGGTCGGTCTGATCGTAATAGATCACCCGCATGCCCATCGCCTCGGCCAGGGTCGAGAGCTGGCTGCCGATATTGCCGTAGCCGACGATGCCGAGAACCTTGCCGCGGACCTCGAAGGAGCCGTTCGCCGATTTGTCCCAGCCGCCGCCATGGGCCGAGACGGAGCGATCGGTGATCTTGCGCAGCAGCATCACGATCTCGCCGATCGTCAGTTCGGCGACGCTGCGGGTGTTGGAGAAGGGCGCGTTGAAGACCGGCACGCCGCGGCTGCGTGCCGCCTCGAGATCGACCTGGTTGGTGCCGACCGAGAAGCAGCCGACGGCGAAGAGCCGGTCGGCCCGGGCGAAGATCGCGTCGGTGAGCTGGGTGCGCGAGCGGATGCCGAGCACGTGGACGCCTTCCAGCGCCTTCACCAGGGCGTCCTGGTCCAGCGCCTTGGGCAGGCGCGTCATGTTGGTGTAGCCGGCATTGACCAAGAGGTCGGCGGCGGAATCGTTGATGCCTTCCAGCAGCAGGACCTTGATGCGGTCCTTGGACAGGGACAGGCGTTCGCTGGGCAGGGTCATGGGAATGGTTCGGTCTGGCGGCGGAGCGTCCGCTATAGACCGCTTGCGCCCCGACACAACCGGATTTTGGCGTGGGCTGGCGCCACGAGGGTCACGCCTTCTCGACGATCAGCGTCGCGCCCTCGACCCCGATCACCTTGACCTCGCTGCCCGCCAGCAGCTCGGGACCCGTCACGCGCCAGGAGGAATCGCCGACGCGGATGCGGCCTTCGCCGCCGAGCATCGTCGCCTCCAGCTTGAAGACCTTGCCGACGAGCTGGCGGCCGCGGTCGTTGAGCCCGGTGGCCGCATCGGGCTCCTCGTTCCGGTGGCGCATCAGGAGGCGGCCGACCAGGACGCTCACCAGGCTGAAGCCGGCGAAGACGAGGGCCGCGATCTGCCAGCCGATATCGGTCAGCCCGACGACGGCGCCTGTCAGAAGCGCCGCGAGACCGAACCAGATCAGAAAGACGCCGGGCGCGAAGACCTCGCCGCCGATCAGCACCATACCGAGGATGACCCAGCTCCAGCCGCCGAGCCACAGCATCGAAGACGCCATCGCCGATGTCCCTCAGACGCCGCTGCGGCCGGCCGGCGGCACAGAGCCGGTGCGCCGGCTCTCGACCGCGTCGTCCCCGAACACCGCCTTGGTCAGCTGCGCGATGCCGCCGACGGTGCCGGCGAGCGCGGCGGCCTCGATCGGGACGATGACCACCTTGCTGTTGGGGGCGCCGGCGATCGCCTTCAAGGCGTCGGTGTAGCGCTCGGCGATCAGGAAATTGGCGGCCTGGATGTCACCCTTGCCGATCGCCTCCGAGACCATGGCGGTCGCGGCGGCCTCCGCCTGAGCGGAGCGCTCGCGCGCCTCGGCGTCGCGGAAGGCGGCCTCCTTGCGGCCTTCGGCGGCCAGGATCTGCGCCTGCTTGAGACCCTCCGCCCGCAGGATCTCGGCCTGGCGCATGCCGTCGGCCTCCAGCACGGCGGCGCGTTTCTCGCGCTCGGCCTTCATCTGGCGGTTCATCGCGCCGACGATGTCGGCCGGCGGGAGGATGTCGCGGATCTCGATGCGGGTGACCTTGACGCCCCAGGGCGAGGCGGCGGCATCCATCACCCGCAGCAGCCGCTCGTTGATCTCGTCGCGATGCGAGAGCAACTGGTCGAGGTCCATCGAGCCGACGACGGTGCGGATATTGGTCATGGTCAGCGTGATCAGCGCCTCGTCGAGCGCCGAGACCTCGTAGCGCGCCTTGGCGGCGTCGAGCACCTGGTAGAAGGCGGCGGCGTCGATGCGGACGCCGGCATTGTCCTTGGTGATCGCCTCCTGCGAGGGAATGTCGAGCACCTGCTCCATGACATTCACCTTGTGGCCGATGCGGTCGATATAGGGGACGATCAGGTTCAGGCCGGCGCTGAGCGTGCGCGAATAGCGGCCGAAGCGCTCGACCGTGTAGTTGTAGCCCTGCGGCACGGTCTTCACCAGGAAGGCGATGGTGATGACGACGAGCATCACCAGGACGATCACGAAGATGCTGAAACCCGAGAGCGTATCCATGAGGTGAGCGTCCCCTGCCGCATTGCCCGCGCCGCCGCGGGCCGGCGACATGCAAACTGACGATTGCGACAGGCGAATGCAAGGTCGCGGCGGTGCGCGCGGCGGCGCCGGCACTCTTGGCAGTTCTTCGCTGCGGCGATCATTCCGTTGGCAGAAACTGCTTCCAGGAGGGCTGGCGAACCCGCGATTACGGTTCACATCGCGCGGCGCTTCCCGCATGATCGGGCACCTGCTGGAGAGCCGCACCATGTCCGATCCGCGCCTGCCGATCCTCGCCGAACTCGAGAAGAAGATCCTCTGGCTCGCCTCCTGGACGATCCACAATGCCAATCATCTGCGCGACAGCGCCGACGGGATGAAGGTTGGCGGCCACCAGGCCTCCTCGGCCTCGCTGGCGACGATCATGACCGCGCTCTACATCGCGGCGCTGCGGCCGCAGGACCGGGTGGCGGTGAAGCCGCACGCCTCGCCGATCTTCCACGCGATCAACTATCTGATGGGCCTGCAGACCCGCGAGAAGCTCGAGAATTTCCGCGGTTACAAGGGTGCGCAGAGCTCCCCGTCCCGCACCAAGGACATCGACGACGTCGATTTTTCGACCGGCTCGGTGGGCCTCGGCGTCGCGCAGACGCTGTTCTCCTCGCTGACGCAGGATTATGTCCGCGCCCATGGCTGGGGGCTGGAGCGTCCCGAGGGCCGCATGGTCTCGCTGATCGGCGATGCCGAACTCGACGAGGGCAACATCTTCGAGGCCCTGATGGAGGGCTGGAAGCACGGCCTGCGCAACACCTGGTGGGTGATCGACTACAATCGCCAGTCGCTCGACGCGGTCATCCGCGAGGGGCTCTACGACCGCTTCGAGACGATGTTCCGCAATTTCGGCTGGGACGTCGTGACGCTGAAATACGGCTCGCTGCAGCAGGCCGCCTTCAAGGAAAAGGGCGGCGAGCGGCTCAAAAGCTGGATCGATTCCTGCCCGAACCAGCTCTATTCGGCGCTGACCTTCCAGGGCGGGGCGGCCTGGCGCAAGCGGCTGATGGACGATCTCGGCGATCAGGGGCCGGTGACGCAGCTGATCGAGAGCCGCTCCGACGCCGAACTCTCGAGGCTGATGTGCAATCTCGGCGGGCACGACCTGCCCTCGATCCTGCAGGCCTTCGAGGCCGTCGACCATGACCGGCCGGTCTGCTTCCTCGCCTACACCGTCAAGGGCTTCGGCCTGCCACTGGCGGGGCACAAGGACAACCATGCCGGCCTGATGACCAAGGAGCAGATGGCGGGCTTCCAGAGCGCCAACAATGTCCGCCCCGGCCATGAATGGGATCTGTTCGAGGGCCTGTCCCTGCCCGAAAGCGAGATCCGCGCCTTCCTCGACCGTGTGCCGTTCTTCGCGGAAGGCCGCCGCCGGCTGAGCGCGCCGGCGCTGCCGGTGCCGGCCAAGCTCGAAGCCGGCATCCAGCCGATGATGTCGACGCAGATGGGCTTCGGCAAGATCCTCGACGAACTCGCCAAGGCGGGCGGGCCGCTGGCGGACCGGATCGTGACGACTGCGCCAGACGTCACCGTGTCGACCAATCTCGGACCCTGGGTGAACCGGCGCGGGCTCTTCGCCAAGGCCTCGATGGCCGACACCTTCAAGGACGAGCGCATCCCCTCGATGCAGAAATGGGAGTTCTCGCCGAAGGGCCAGCATGTCGAGCTCGGCATCGCCGAGATGAACCTGTTCATCAACCTCTCGGCGCTCGGCCTCTCGCACGCGACCTTCGGCGAGCGGTTGATCCCGATCGGGACGCTCTACGACCCCTTCATCTCGCGTGGCCTCGATGCGCTGAACTATGCCTGCTACCAGGATGCGCGCTTCATGGTGGTGGCGACGCCGTCGGGCGTGACGCTGGCGCCGGAAGGCGGGGCGCATCAGTCGATCGCGACGCCGCTGATCGGCATGAGCCAGGACGGGCTTTGCGCCTTCGAGCCGGCCTTCGTTGACGAGCTTTCGGTGATGATGCGCTGGTCCTTCGAGTACCTGCAGAAGGATGGCGAGGGCGACCCCGACGAGCGCACCTGGCTGCGCGACGAGACCGGCGGCTCGGTCTATCTGCGGCTTTCGACGTTGCAGCTGGAACAGCCGCAGCGCGCCATGACTCCCGAGCTCGAGAGCGAGATCATCGACGGGGCCTACTGGCTCAGGAAGCCCGGCCCCAACGCCTCGGTCGTGATCGCCTATACGGGCGCGGTCGCGGCGGAGGCGATCAAGGCGGTCGGGCTGCTTGGTGAGGACCGGCGCGATGTCGGCCTGCTCGCGATCACCTCGGCCGACCGGCTCAACGCCGGCTGGCAAGCGGCGGAGCGTGCCCGCCAGCGCGGCAACCACCGCGCCACCAGCCATGTCGAGCGGCTGCTCGGCGATCTCTCGCGCGATTGCGGCATCGTCTCGGTGCTGGACGGGCATCCCGCGACGCTGGCCTGGCTCGGCAGCGTGCATGGCCACCGCCAGAAGGCGCTCGGGGTCGAGCATTTCGGCCAGACGGGGACGGTGGCGGATCTCTACCGCCATTTCGGCATCGACGCGAACGCGATCGTCCATGCCGCGCAGGCGGCGGCGCCGGGCCGGCCGGTGCGCTATCTGAAGGCGCTGCCGTAAAGGCGCCCAACGTCATTCTCGGGCGGCGCGCAGCGCCGACCCGAGAATCTCATGACAGAAAAGAGCTGGTTTACGAGATGGTCGGGTCAAGCCCGACCATGACGTCCGCGCTCAGAAGCGCGGCGTCTCGAAGGTGTTGGCGAAGGGGTTGGTGCCCGCGCCGATGCGGCCGGGCAGGGTCTCTTCGCCGAAGAAGCTGCCGAGGTTGGAATAGGTCGGGCCGGCGGAGACGTGCTGGCTGGCATAGCGGTTCATCGAGCCGACCGGGACGACGTTGCCGGCATCGAAATAGCTGCGCTTCTGCACGGTCACGCGCAGCGGGCCGCGACGGTTCTGCGCTTCCGCGAAGGAGACCCAAACGGTCGACGCTGCAACGGAGAGGGCGAAAACGGCGGCGAGACGCTTGAGCGAACCCATGGCGACGACATCTCCAGAACAGCGGCGACCCGCTTGGTGCGAGAACGGAACTCTATGGTGAATCCTAGACTACCGTAGTTAACGATTTTGTCAGCGCGGCCACAGTGGAAATGTGTCGCTGGAGCCTCCTGCCATGCGAACGACGCCGCCCTTGCGGTCCCTCACGATCCGGCGCGTTCCCGGCGGGTAGAAGGTGGTGTTTTGGCACTGGGCGGGCTGCCCGGCCCGGCTGCCGAGATATGTCAGTGCGGCCGATTCGCGCTGCGGCTGGAGCTTCATCCGGTCGATCATGCAGGCCAGGGAGGCCGCGTTGGCGGCCTGCTGGCCGGCAGCGCAGTAGTAGCCGCCGAGCGCGAAGGCGGATGTCTCGAAGGCGTTGCGGAAGACGATGCAGGTCCGCACGCGACCGTCGAACTCCTCATAGATCAGATCGCGGCCGGCGAAGGGGCCCCAGCGGGTCGTCATGGTGTAGTGCGGCCCGCCGACCTGTGGACGCAGCGCGCGCAGGGGCTCGAACTGCCAGAACTGCGGCGTGGTGAGGGTAAAGGGGCGCCCGGCCTCGTCGGGCTCCGCCAGCACCAGCGCGGCGAAGGGCTCGCCCGTGCCGGGCCCGCCGAACTGCCAGCCCTCCTCGCGGCCGCGTGTCGGGTGCGTGGCGACGAGCGGGGACCCCGGGGTGCCCGGTGGCTCGATCGCCCAGGCAAAGGCCGGCTGTCCGCGGCCGATGCTCGGCAGCTTGCCGTAAAGCCACCAGGCCACCAGCAGGATCAGCAGGAAGACGGCGGTACCGAGGGCGAGGAAGAGGAAGCGCGCGACGCCAAGCGCAGCCGTTCCCGTGGCGCCGATCACGGCCAAGGCGCGCGGAGCGTCAGCCGACATGGTCAGCGCCTCACGGGTTTGCGCGGCCCACCGACCGCCACCGTCGCGGTCTTCGTGCGAAGCGCCGGCGTCGGCCCGTCCGCGTCGAGCCAGGAGACCTTGCGGCCGGTGGCGGAGAGGCGCGGCGTCACGCAGCCCGGCTGGCGGTTCAGTTCCGTCCGGGAGAAGGCGGCCCGCAGGGCACGGTCCTCGCCGGCATTGAGCAGGTCCAGGCGATCGATCAGGCAGACGAGCTGGCGGCGGTCGGCCGGCTTGCCCTCTGCGCCGCACCACCAGCCGCTCATCGCCAGCGGCAGCGCGCCGGGCTCCATCCGGAAGGCGATGCAGGCGCGGCTGACCTGGCCGTCGTTCAGCGTCGCGTCGGCGGCCTCGACCGGGCCGAAGCGCGTCTGGATCGCCGCCGGCAGGCCGCTGCGCTGCACCGACAGGGCGCGTGCGGCCGCCGCGCGCACGAGCGCGACGATGAAGGGCTGGGACAGGTCGTCCTGCGCCGCCTCGACGGTCAGCCGCAGCGCCAGATGGGCCTTGGGATCGGCGAGAGTGCCGAAGGTCAGCAACTCTTCGCGCCGCACCCCGTCCGGGCTTCGGCGCGCCTCGAGCGCCATTGCGGCGCGGTCGAGTTCGGGGGCCTCGAGGCTGAACATCGCGATCGGCCTGCTGATCTCGATCCAGCTGTCGCGGCCGGCCAGTGTGGTGCGCGCCGTCTGGGCGACATCGCGGCCCGGCCCCGGTTGCGGCTCGGCGGGCGGGGTAATCGTCGCCTCGCTCTCGGAAGACAGGGCCGTGACCAGGGTCGCGGCGAGGCCGATGCCGGCCGCGGCTGCGAGACCGCGCCAGGCGAGGCCCGTGGTGAGGCGGATGGCAGGCCGGCGCAGCACACGCCGCAGCATGGCGATGGGCCGGAAGAGGGCCGCGAACGCAACCTCGACCCCGTCGGCAAAGCGGATCAGGGCTTGGACGGGATCGAAGCCGGCCATGCGCAGGCGCAGCGCTGCCCAGGCGGCCCGCGCCGGCCCTGTTCCGCCGGCCGCACGCAGCTGTCGCAGCACAGCCGCCGGATCGCGCAAGAAGGACAGTAATTGACCCGACACCACTCCAGAACCCGTCTGTCCACAACGCCTCGCGGCGGCGCAGAGGCCTCACTGGTTCCGACCGTGGCGCAGGCGCTGTCAGCAGGGCGTTACCGCACCCGCGGATTCGCCGCGCAGCGTGAATCGCCGGTCAACGGGGAGGGTTAACGCGATGCGGCGGATGCGGGCCAGATTGACTTTTGGCGCTTCAGGGTGTTCTCACAGCACAGGTTCCTGCGGGGCGAAACGCCGCGGAGGGAGCTGCGATGCTGTCAGCCTTTCGGAATTGGCCCTGTGACTGTCCGTCTCACGACGAAACGCACGACCAAACCGGCGACCGGGACCACCGGCACGCCGCGCTGACGCTCGCCTCGGCTCCGGGTCCCTCTCCCCCCGGCGGGGGGCATGACGCCGGACCCGCCCCGCGACAGGGGCGGACGGTGCCGAGGGGGAGACCAACCGGGTTCATCCGAAAGGAACATCATCATGAGCTTCAAGGTCGCGATCGTCGGCGCCACGGGGAATGTGGGCCGCGAGATGCTGGACATCCTGGCCGAGCGGGCCTTCCCCGTCAGCGAGGTCGTGGCGCTGGCCTCGTCGCGCTCGATCGGGACGGAGGTCTCGTTCGGAGACAGGACGCTGAAGTGCAAGTCGCTCGAGCATTACGACTTCTCCGACACGGACATCTGCCTGATGTCGGCCGGCGGCGAGATCTCGAAGGCGTGGTCGCCCAAGATCGGCCAGCAGGGCTGCGTCGTGATCGACAACTCCTCGGCCTGGCGCATGCATCCCGACGTGCCGCTGATCGTGCCGGAGGTGAACGCCGCCGCCGTCGCCGGCTTCACCAAGATGAACATCATCGCCAACCCGAACTGCTCGACCGCGCAGCTCGTCGTGGCGCTGAAGCCGCTGCACGACAAGTATGGCGTCAAGCGCGTCGTCGTCTCGACCTACCAGTCGGTCTCCGGCGCGGGCAAGGAGGGCATGGACGAGCTCTTCAACCAGACGCGCGCCGTGTTCTCGGCCGGCGAGGTCGTGACCAAGAAGTTCCCCGCCCGCATCTCCTTCAACCTCATCCCGCAGATCGACGTCTTCATGGAGGACGGGTTCACCAAGGAAGAGTGGAAGATGATGGTCGAGACCAAGAAGATCCTCGACCCGAAGATCAAGCTCACCGCGACCTGCGTGCGCGTGCCGGTCTTCATCGGCCATTCCGAGAGCGTCAACATCGAGTGCGAGAAGCCGGTGACGGCCGACGAGGCGCGCGAGGTGCTGCGCGCGGCGCCGGGCATCCTCGTGATCGACAAGCACGAGCCCGGTGGCTACGCCACGCCGCATGAGGCGGCCGGCGAGGATGCGACCTACATCTCGCGCATCCGCGAGGATGCCACCGTCGAGAACGGCCTGGCCTTCTGGTGCGTCTCCGACAATCTGCGCAAGGGCGCGGCGCTGAACGCGGTTCAGATCGCCGAGGTGCTGATCAACCGCAAGCTGATCCAGCCGCGGCAGAAGGCGGCCTGAGGCGCTCGGTCAGCGCGATCAGACGACGGTGAGGCGGGTCCCTGCGGCCCGCCTCTTTTCGTTGCGCCCGTCTGGCTGCATGCGCGCCGTTCGTTCTTTGCGTAACCCGTCGCCGGCAAAGCTCTCTAAGGTCGCGGTCCCTGCCGCTGCGATCCTGCCGTGCCGAACGCTCCCCAGACCGAACCCTCTCCGCTGGCGGTTCCCGCTGCCCTGCCGCCGCGCCGCGACGCACCGCTGCGCGGCATCGCCTTCGTGCTGCTGGCCAGCATCTTCCTGACCTCGGCGGACATGGTCTCCAAGCTGCTGACGCAGCAGATCTCGCCGCTGCAGGTGAGTTGGCTGCGTTACTGCACCTTCACCCTGATCATGCTCGGCATCGTCTGGCGCAGCGGAGGCGTCGCCCGCCTGTCGACGCAGCGTCCGGTGCTGCAGGTCCTGCGCGGGATCGGCCTCCTGGCGTCGTCCGTGCTCTTCGTGATGGCGTTGCGCTACATGCCGCTGGCGGATGCGACCGCGACCGGCTTCGTCGCGCCGCTCTTCGTCACGGCGCTGTCGATCCCGATCCTGCGCGAGACGATCGGCTGGCGGCGCTGGACCGCGACGCTGGTCGGCTTCGCCGGCGTGCTGATTGTGGTCCGGCCGGGCGGCGCGGGCTTCCAGGTCGCCTCGCTCCTGGCCGTGGCCTCGGCCCTGTCCTGGGCCTTCGCGATGATCATGACCCGGATGATGAGCCGCACCGAGAGCCCGCTGACGACGCTGGCCTATTCGGCGCTAGTCGGCCTGTGCCTGCTCGGCCTGGCCGTGCCCTTCGTCTGGACCCCGGTGACGCCGGTGATCGTCGCCATGGGCGTCTTCATCGGCGTGTCCTCGACGATGGGCCACTGGCTGATCGTGCTGGCCTACCGCCATGGCGACGCCTCGCTGCTGGCGCCCTTCTCCTATATCCAGCTGCTCTGGGCCTCGCTGTTCGGGCTCTTCATCTTCAGTGTTTGGCCCGACCTCTGGACGCTGGTCGGCGCGGTCATCATCGCGGCCTCGGGCCTCTACACGGCGCATCGCGAGCGCATCAAGGCGCGCGAGGCCGGCTAAACCGGTTCAGCCGACCGGACGGGCGTAACGCGCCAGGAACATCGCCACCGCCGCGTCGACGACATGGGTGATCTCCGCGTCCGTCGGTGGCCGGCGCTCGGCGTTGAAGAGCCGCGGGCGCAGCAGCGTCGACTGGCAGAGGTCGATGAACTGTCCGGCGGCCAGCGTCGTGTCCTCGATCGCGACGTCGCCGGCGGAGATCCGATCGTTCAGGAACGCGGCCAGACGCTGTCCTCCGAGGAGCGGCCCGCGCTCGAAGAAGGCACGGCCGAGATCCGGCATCCGTTCGGCCACGCCGAGCACGATGCGGTGGGCGCTGAGCGAAAAGGGGTCGGTCAGGAGCCTGACGAGATTGACGCCGAAGCCCGCCAGCGCCTGGCTGAGGTCGGGATGCTCGGCAAGGGCGTCATCCATGTGCTGGCGGTGCTTTTCCCGCTCGCGCTCGATCAGCGCGACGAAGAGATGTTCCTTGTCCTCGAAATAGACGTAGAGCGTACCCTTCGAGACGCCGGCCGCGGCCGCGATCTCGTTCATGCTGGCCGCGTCGAAGCCCTGAGCGTGGAAGATCGCCTGCGCGCCGTCGAGAATCTGCCGACGCTTTTCCGGATCCGCGCCCGCGACCCGGCGATTACGGGCTTTCGTCCCGGGCCGTCCTTCGGCCGCTTGGCTCATCGTTCCATCCCCCAGGCGCAGGGCGCATCTGCAAAAACATCGAACCGAACGGTTCGATTCGACCTTGATATGCCGCGTGTCGCGGGCTAGTTCAATAGCGATCGAACCAATCGGTTCGAATTGTTGATCTCAGGATGATCCGATGGCTGCCGAAATCATGCCTGAGCCGCGCGGCGAGGTCCGGCGCGACCGTCTCAAGCTCGTCGAACCCATTGAAGCCGCGCCAAAGGTCGCTGAGGCCAGACGGACGGGCGAGACGGAGGCGGAGGCGCCTGCGACGTCGCAACCGCCCTCCCGAGGTCGCATGGCCCGCCGCGCCGGCATCGGGATGATCGGCATGGTCGCGATCGGCGCCGGGCTCTGGTTCGGGGCCGACTGGTGGTTCAACGGCCGCTTCATCGTTTCGACCGACGACGCTTATGTCGGCGCCGAGATGGCGACGATTTCAGCCAAGCTCTCGGCCAATGTCGTCGGCGTCAGCGTCAGGCAGAATCAGGAGGTCACGGCCGGGCAGCCGCTCGTGGCGCTCGACGATGGCGATTGGCGGATCGCGCTCGACAGCGACCGTGCCAAGACCGCTACCGGCATGGCGACGCTCGCCCGCATCGACAGCCAGATCGAGGCCGGCCAGGCGAGCCTGCAGCAAGCCCAGGCGCAGGAGGTCTCCGCGCAGGCCGGCGTCACCCGCACGATCGCCGATTTCGAGCGCGCCAACAGCCTCGCCGCCAAATCCTATGGCTCTCAGGCGACGCTGGATGCGGCGACCGCCGCTCGCGACCAGGCGAAAGCCTCGCTCGGCAGTGCCGTGGCGGGCGTCACCGCCGCGCAAGCCAATATCGATGTGCTGAAGGCCCAGCGGGTCGAGGCGGCGCGGCAGGTCGAGGAGCTGAAGATCGCCGAGCGCAAGGCGGAGCGCGACCTGAGCTTCACCCGCGTGGCAGCGCCGATCTCCGGGCTCGTCGCCAACACCAATGTCCAGCTCGGCGATCTCGTCAGCGCCGGCAAGCGGCTGATGTCGATCGTGCCGCTCGACCAGGTCTATGTCGATGCGAACTTCAAGGAGACGCAGGTCGGCCCGCTGAAGATCGGCGACAAGGCTTCGATCACCGTCGATGCGTTGCCGGGCCAGGTCTTCGAGGGGCGCGTCAGCGGCATCAGCGGCGGCACGGGTTCCGTCTTCACCCTGCTGCCGCCGGATAACGCGACGGGCAATTTCACCAAGATCGTCCAGCGCGTGCCGGTGCGCATCGCGCTCGCGCCCGAGGCGGCCGCGCGCCATGTGCTGCGGCCCGGCATGTCGGTGGTGGTGAAGATCGATCCGCGGCTTGCGGGGCAGCGCTGACCATCTGGATGTTTTCTCAGCCCTCATCCTGAGGAGCCGCCGGAGGCGGCGTCTCGAAGGATGGTCCAGGAGGCTCTGGCGAAGGCTGGAGCATCCTTCGAGACGGCCCTTGCGGGCCTCCTCAGGATGAGGGCTCGTAAGGGGAGGCCGCCATGGCCACCGCGACCCTGACCAGCCCGGCAGGCAGCCCGCCGGGCGACGACGCCATTCCGCTGCGCCGGATCTTCGCCTTCGTGGCGATGGTCTTCGGCATGTTCATGGCGATCCTCGACATCCAGATCGTCTCGGCCTCGCTGGCCGAGATCCAGGCGGGGCTCTCGGCCTCGTCGGACGAGATCGCCTGGGTGCAGACGGCCTATCTGATCGCGGAAGTGATCATGATCCCGCTGTCGGGCTATCTCAGCCGGGCGCTGTCGACGCGGGTCTTCTTCACCATTGCCGCGGCCGGTTTCACCATCGCCAGCGTGCTCTGCGCGATGTCGTCCTCGATCAGCGAGATGATCCTGTGGCGTGCGGTGCAGGGCTTCATCGGCGGCGGCATGATCCCCGGCGTGTTCGCTGCCGCCTTCACGATCTTCCCGGCCTCCAAGCGCCCGATCGTGTCGCCGCTGATCGGCCTCGTGGCGACGCTCGCGCCGACGATCGGCCCGACCGTCGGCGGCTATCTCAGCAGCGCCTTCTCCTGGCACTGGCTGTTCCTGGTCAATGTGGTGCCCGGCATCTGCGTCACCATCGCGGCCTGGACGCTCATCGACTTCGACAAGCCGCAGAAGGGGCTGCTGAAGCGCTTCGACTGGCTCGGCCTGCTCGGCATGGCGGGCTTCCTCGGCAGCCTCGAATATGTGCTGGAGGAGGGCACGCGGCTGGACTGGTTCGAGAGCCACGAGATCGTCTTCTTCAGCGTCGTCATGGTGTTCGGCGCGGCCTTGTTCTTCTGGCGGGCTCTGACGCGGGACGACCCGCTGGTCGATCTCTATGCCTTCACCAACCGCAACTTCGCCTTCGGCTCGCTGTTCTCCTTCTGCAT
The DNA here is from genome assembly GCF_030694325.1 of Allobosea sp. GTDB lineage: Bacteria > Pseudomonadota > Alphaproteobacteria > Rhizobiales > Beijerinckiaceae > Allobosea. The sequence goes on from NZ_JAUXYO010000083.1 coordinate 26,548, forward strand.
GGGCATCGGTCTTTACGGGCTGACCTATCTTTACCCGGTCTATCTCGGGCGCATCCGCGGCTATGACGCGCTGCAGATCGGCGAGACGATGTTCGTCACGGGTCTGTGCATGTTCCTGACGGCTCCGATCGCCGGCAAGCTCTCGGCCAAGATCGACCCGCGCGTGCAGATGATGATCGGCTTTGCAGGTTTCGCGCTCGGCACCTGGATCGCCAGCGGAATCACCGCGGACTGGGATTTCCACGAGTTGCTGGCGCCACAGATCCTGCGCGGCGTCTCGCTGATGCTGTGCATGGTGCCGATCAACAATCTCGCGCTCGGCACCTTGCCGCCCGCGCAGCTGAAGAACGCGTCCGGCCTCTACAACCTCACTCGCAATCTCGGCGGCGCGGTCGGGCTCGCCTTGATCAACACGCTGCTCAACACCCGCACCGATCTCCATATTGCGCGGCTGCACGAGCATGTCGCGGCGGGCCGGCAGGTGGCGGAGGAGGCGATTGCGCAGACCATGCAGCGCTTCCTCGACTATGGCGATGCGGCCGAGCAGATGGCGCTCGCGCTGATCAACCAGAGAGCCCACAAGCAGGCGCTGATCCTCGCCTTCGGCGACGTCTTTCTCGGGCTGACCTGCATCTTTGCGGCCCTCGTCGCGCTGGCGCTGTTTATGCGCAAGCCCCCGGCAGTGGCCCCGGGTGCGGGCGGCGGCCACTGAGGTTCAAGCGGCTGTCAGGACGTGACCCGGCAGCCCCGCGATGACGGGATGCCGCAGCGCACGCGATTGACAAGCGGGCCTGACTTCGACAAATATGAGAGCAATATCAGTAGTTTAGATGTTTTCTAAACTACGCGCCGCAGAGCCGGCGATGTGGAAGGCGTCTCCAATGAGTTTTTCGTCCCCGAAGGAACAGACCCCGCAGCGGGCCATGGTCGACCAGATTCCCTGGCCGCAGAAGAGCCCCGCCTCCTGCCCCATCAGCGCCGTGAAGGCGCGGCTGCGGACGGCCGGCCTGCGGCCGACGCGCCAGCGCATGGCGTTGGGCTGGCTGCTCTTCGCCAAGGGCGACCGCCATGTCAGCGCCGAGATGCTCTATGAGGAGGCGCTGCGCGCCCGCGAGCCGCTCTCGCTCGCGACCGTCTACAACACGCTGCGTCAGTTCTCAGAGGCCGGGCTGCTGCGCCAGGTCTCGGTCTCCGGCCCGAAGACCTTCTTCGACACCAATGTCTCCGAGCATCACCACTTCTACAACGAGGACGACGAGACGGTCGTCGACATCCCCGGCTCGACGATCCAGGTCGCCGGCCTGCCGGAGGCGCCCGAGGGTATGGTGATTTCCTCGGTGGAGGTCATCGTGCGCCTGCGCCGCGCCGACGGGCAGGAGATCGAGACCCGGACCACCGAGCATCGCAGCCTCGAGAGCCGCCTGGCGGCAGGTGGTCACTGATGATCGTCTGCTCCTGCAACGTCCTGTCCTGCGGGCAGATCAAGGGCACCATCGCCCCTGACGGCACGGGCCCGCGGACGGCGGGAGAGGCCTATGACTGCCTGGGCTGCAGCCCCGATTGCGGGCGCTGCGCCCGTGAGGTCCGCGCCATCCTCGCCGAGGCGCGCGCGGCCTGCATGACGCAGTGCGGCTCCTGCGCGGCGCGCGATATCGAATGCTCGGTCCACATCGCCGTCGGGCAGATGATGGATGGCATCGCGGCCGAGAACGAGCTCGCCGCCTGAGCGGCACGGCCGTCACGAGGCGCGCTTTTCCCCTTTCCTTCTTCGATGCGCTGCCCTACATTAGGATCATTCTAATGTAACTGCGGAGCGTCGGCGCCATGAAGGGTGACAAGAAGGTCATCGAATACCTCAACAAGGGGCTTCGCTCCGAGCTGACGGCGATCAACCAGTACTGGCTGCACTATCGGATCCTCGACAACTGGGGTCTGAAGGAGATGGCCAAGACCTGGAAGAAGGAATCGATCGAGGAGATGGTCCATGCCGACCGCTTCGTCGACCGCATCCTCTTCCTCGAGGGCTTCCCGAACATGCAGACGCTCGATCCGTTGCGGATCGGCGAGAATGTCAAGGAAGTGATCGAGGCCGATCTGAAGGCCGAGATCGAGGCCCGCGCGCTTTACCAGGAAGCCGCGAGCTATTGCCGCGAGGTCGCCGACTACCCGTCCGAGGACCTGTTCAAGGCCCTGATGAAGGACGAGGAAGGCCATATCGACTTCCTCGAGACGCAGCTCGACCTCATCGGCCGTATCGGCATCGAGCTCTACACCCAGAAGCACATGGGCGGCCTCGACGAAGGCCACTGAGCTTCGGCGGGTCATAATCCGATCAGCGAAGCCGGTTCCGCGGTGCGGGGCCGGCTTTGTAGTATCAACGTGGCGCGTTGTTGCCTGATGCGGCTAGGCTTCCAGCCTTCCGGTGTAACCACGCCGTCATCCCGGACCAGCGGCGAAGCCGCGCCGATCCGGGATCCATCCTAGAGCGCCGGCGCCCTCCGATGGATCCCGGGGCAAGCCCGGGATGACGGTGTGTTTCCGGAACATTTTGTTTAAGCCGGGAGGCAAGGACGTTGGATAGGACCGCCACTGTGATCTCGGTGAGCGCGGATACGGGCCACCGCTTCAGCAAGCCGGTGCAGAGCGCGATCCGGCTGCTGGCCGGGCTCGGCGTCGGGGGCGACGCGCATTGCGGGGAAACGGTGAAGCACCGCTCGCGCGTCGCGGTCGATCCGACGCAGCCCAATCTCCGGCAGGTCCATCTCGTCCATGCCGAATTGCTCGACGAGCTGAACGCCGCCGGCTTCGACGTCGCGCCGGGCCAGATGGGCGAGAACCTGCTGACGCGCGGGCTCGACCTGCTGGGCCTGCCGGTCGGCACCAAGCTACGGTTGGGGGCGGAGGCGCTGGTCGAGATCACCGGCCTGCGCAACCCCTGCGCCCAGATCGAGACGTTCCGGCCGGGGCTGCTCGCCGCCGTGCTCGGGCGCGACGCGGACGGCCGAATCATCCGCAAGGCCGGGATCATGGGCATCGTGCTGGAGAGCGGGGCGGTCGCGCCGGGGGATGCCATCGCCGTCACGCTGCCGGCGCTGCCGCACCGGGCGCTGGAGCGGGTGTGAGGGCCGGCGCGGTGTTTCCGAGCTCAACCGAGATAGTCGTCAAAACAGAAAAACCCGCCGGCGCGAGCCGGCGGGACTGATCGTCTGTCGGGGCGACGGCGTCAGATGTAGCTGACGTTGGCCGCTTCCGGGCCCTTCTTGCCGGCGCGGATCGAGAAGCGCACGCGCTGCCCGTCCATCGGCGGCTGCAGGCCGCTGCGGCTCAGCGAGGAGACATGCAGGAACACGTCGGCGCCGCCCTGGTCGGGCGCGATGAAGCCGAAGCCGCGCTCCGCGTTGAAGAACTTCACGGCGCCGTCGAAGGGGCCTTCCATCGGGCCGCTGTCGCGGTTGCCGAAGCCGCCGCGATCGCCGCGATCGGCATAGCCGCCACCGCCACCACCGTAGCCGCCACGATCCCCGCCGCCGCCATAGCCGCCGCGATCGCCACCATCGTAGCTGCCACGGTCGGCATAACCGCCGCCGCCATAGCCACCGCCGCCGCCGAAATCATCGCGCGGCGCGCGCGGCGCCCTCGGCGCCGCCGGCGCCGCCGTCGAGGCGTCGATCTCGTGGATTGCGACGACCTGCAGGCCGCGCCGGCCCTCGCCGAGATCGGCAATGATCGTGGCGCCCGGCTGCAGGTCCTGCTGATCGAGCGGGCCGATCGCAGAAATGTGAAGGAAAACGTCGCCCGAACCATCGGAGGGCGACGCAAAACCAAACCCCTTCTCGGGGTCGAACCATTTGATCTTGGCTTCGATGTTTTCGTGGGTGACGAAAGGCTGGGCAGACGGAGGCTTACGACGATCGAACATGGAGCTTCGAGGATGAGTGAGCGGGAAGGGGCAATCTAGCGCAAGTAACGCGCGCCGTCATCGGGGGGGCGGCGTAATTTATTGCGATTCGGACGCGTTCGGCGGCCCTTTGACCCATCGGCCGCGGCGGTGCTTTGCCGGCGCTAGGTGACCGACTCATAACTTCGCAGCCAGATTCGGATTGAAGCGAGTTGGACTGAGGCGAGGAAGTTGTCGTCTCGCTTGTCGTAGCGGGTGGCGACGGCCCTGAAGTGTTTGAGTTTGTTGAAGAAGCGCTCGACGGC
>NZ_JAUXYO010000086.1 GCF_030694325.1 Allobosea sp.
GCCGTCGAGCGCTTCTTCAACAAACTCAAACACTTCAGGGCCGTCGCCACCCGCTACGACAAGCGAGACGACAACTTCCTCGCCTCAGTCCAACTCGCTTCAATCCGAATCTGGCTGCGAAGTTATGAGTCGGTCACCTAGAGTGCCGGAATCGATCGGGGCATGGAGACGCCAGGATGCCAGAGCTGAAGCGCCATAAGCGCGGCGGAATCTATTTCGAGGATTTCGAGGTCGGCGCCGTCATCGAGCACGGCCTGACGCGCACCGTCACCCAGATGGACAACATGCTGTTCTCCAACATGACGCTGAACCCGCAACCGCTTCACATCGATGCGCATTTCTGCGCGACCGAGACGGAATGGGGCCAGCCGCTGATGAACTCGCTGTTCACGCTTGGTCTGATGATCGGCATTTCCGTGAACGACACCACGGTGGGCACCACCATCGGCAATCTCGGCATGACCGACGTCACCTTCCCGGCCCCGCTCTTCGAGGGCGACACGATCAACGTCACGACCGAGATCGTGGCCAAGCGCGAATCGCGCTCGCGGCCGGATGCCGGCATCGTCGAGTTTCACCACCGCGCCTACAAGCAGGACGGCACGCTGGTCGCCCAGTGCCGCCGCCAGGCCTTCATGCGCCGGCACCCCGCCCCCGTCGCTGTGGACGTCTGACCCGATGCGCTCGCTCCTCTTCGTTCCCGGCGACAGTCCCCGCAAGCAGCAGAAGGGCCTCGCCAGCGGTGCGGATGCCCTGATCCTCGATCTCGAGGATTCGGTCGCGCTCGACGCCAAGGCTCAGGCGCGGGAGATCACCCGCGCCTTTCTCGCCGAGGCGCGCGCCGTGCAGCGCCGTCCCCGCCTGATCGTCAGGGTCAATGCGCTGACCACCGGACTGACCGAGGCCGATCTCGATGCCGTCATGCCGGGCGCGCCTGATGCGATCATGCTGCCGAAATCCGAGAGCGGCAGCGATGCCGGCCATCTCGCTGCCAAGATCGCGGTGCGCGAGGCCGAGTGCGACCTGCCCGACGGCGGCACGCGGATCATCCCGATCGCGACCGAGACGGGAAAAGGTATCTTCGGGCTCGGCAGCTATGCCGGCGCCACCCACCGGCTCGAAGCCCTGACCTGGGGCGCGGAGGACCTCTCGGCCGATCTCGGCGCCGAGACCAACCGCCTGCCGGACGGCCACTACACCGATCCCTACCGGCTCGCCCGCTCGCTGACGCTGTTTGCGGCGGCCTCCGCCCAAGTCGACGCGATCGACACCGTCTTCACCGCCTTCCGCGACGCCAAGGGCTTCCGGGCCGAATGCCTGGCGGCGCGGCGCGACGGGTTCACGGGCAAGATGGCGATCCACCCCGATCAGGTCGCGACGATTAACGAGGTCTTCTCGCCCTCGCCGGAGGCTCTTGCCCGGGCCCAGGCGATCATCGCACTGTTCGAGGCCAATCCGGGTCTCGGCGTGATCGGGCTCGATGGCGAAATGCTCGATCGTCCCCATCTGATCAGGGCGCAGCGCCTCGTCGCGCGTGCTCGCAAATGGGATGAATGAACCGCTGGAGGCGATTCGGATGACTCAGGTTTTCGAAGTTTCGGGCATGCACTGCGGCGGCTGCCTGTCGCGCGTCCAGACGGCGGCCGACAAGCTCGCGCCGGGCACCACGGTAACGCTGGAACCACCGCGGCTGACCCTGCCGCAGAACGCGACGCTCGACGCCACCGCGATCAACGCGGCGCTGGCCCCGCTCGGCGACTATCGCGTGAAGCCGGCAGGCTGATTGGGCCTCACGCCAGCCCGACACGTCATTACGAGCGCAGCGAAGTAATCCAGGGGCGGCAATGCTCGACGTCCCCCTGGATTGCTTCGCTGCGCTCGTAATGACGGTAAACGTATCGCCCCCCTCAGCCGCCCGGCGGGCGCTGGATCGAGAACAGGTGGTCGACCTCGGCATAGTCGGCATAGCCGCAGCGCGCGACGGGATGCGCCGCGGCGGTGTCGAAGCGGCCGTCGCGGATAAAGGCGTCGTCCATGAAGATGCCGACGACCTGCCCCAGAACCATCCAGCGCTCGACGCTGCGGCCTTCGAGATCGACGAGCTGCTGCACCGAGAGCAACTTGCATTCGAGCGCCGCCGGGCTGCCGGCCACGCGCGGCGGCTTCACGAAGCGCGACGGCGCCATCTCCAGCCCGGCATGACCATATTCGCTGGTGCCGCGCGCCAGCGGCGCCGAGGTCAGGTTCATCGCGCCGACCAGCGCCTTCGTCACCATCGAGCAGGTGAACTCGCCCGTCTCCTCGATGAAGGCGATCGCGTCCTTCTTGCCCTCGGACGAGAACATCACGATATGCGGCCGCGTCGAGACGGCGTTGAAATAGCTGTAGGGCGAGAGGTTGACCTCGCCCTTGGCGCTCAGCGCCGTGATCCAACCGATCGGGCGCGGCGTCACGATCGCCTTGAACGGGTCGTGCGGCAGGCCGTGATCCTGCGCGGCGGGCGAATAGATCATGGGCTCAGGCTCCGTAATGGCTGACGATGTCGGCCAGCACGGGCCGCTCGCGATCGGCCGGCACCGACGACGCCGTGCCGAGATGGATGAAGCCGGCGATGCGCTCCTCGGCTTCGAGCCCGAAGGCGGTCAGAACGCTGCGGTCGAAGGAGAACCAGTTCGTCAGCCAGCAGCCGGCAAATCCCATCGCCTGCGCCGCGACCAGCATCGTCATGCAGACGGCGCCGGCCGTCAGCTCCTGCTCCCATTGCGGGATTTTCACATGGGGCGCGGCGCGGGACACGACCGCCACGATGACGGGCGCGTATAGCAGTCGCTTGCGCTCGAAGGCGACCTGATCCTCGGCAGCCTCGGGAGTGCGGTTGCGGAAGGCCTGCGCCACCACATCGGCCGCAGCCTCGCGCGCCGCCCCGGAAAAGACGATGAAGCGCCAGGGCACCAGCTTGCCGTGATCCGGCACACGGGACGCGATGGTCAGCAATTCGTCGAGCTGGGCGCTGTCGGGGCCGGGTGCAGCGAGGAATTGCGGCGGCACCGATCGGCGCAGCTTGAGCAGGGAGAGCGTATCGGTCATGAAGCATCCGGATGCGAGGAACCCGACCAGACCTAGTCACTCGCCATGATCGCGACAAGCGAACCTGCTGAGACATGGGCGCAAGGGTACCGAGGGCTGGGATCATGTTTGAATTCGAGGGTTTCGAGAGACGACGGCTGGCGATCGGCCTGCTCGCGGTCGCGCTGACGCTGCCGTTCGGCGCCGCACGCGCGCAGGCCCCTGCGACACCCGCTCCTCTGCCCATCCCGGCTCCCGCGCCGACACCGACCATCGGCGGGACGGTCGACCCGATGCCCGTCCAGCCCGGCCCGGCTCCGTCGGCCCGCCAGGCCGCCCTGCGGGTTGCCGCCCAGTTCGCCGGCGATCGCAAGCCGATCCGCTCCGGGCTGGTCTGGCGCGTTCTGAGCGAGTCGGCGGACGGCTCGCCGCCACGCATCGTCGCGCGCTCGTCCGAGCCCGAGCCCGCCTTCACCCTCGATCCCGGCACCTATCTGCTGCACGCGGCCTATGGCTTCGCCAGCGGCACCAAGCGGGTCACGCTCGGCCCGCTGGGGCTGCGCGAACAGGTCGCGATCAGCGCCGGCGGCCTGTCGCTCGCGGGCTCGATCGGTGACGCGCCGATTCCCCCCGCCCAGCTCGGCTTCCAGATCTTCGTGCCGCTCCAGGGCAATTCGGAGGGGCGCCTCGTCACCAATGCTCGCGGCGGCGAACTCATCCGGCTGCCGGAGGGCACCTATCACATCGTTTCGACTTACGGTGATTCCAACGCGATCCAGCGGGCCGACGTGAAGGTCGAATCCGGCAAGATCACCGACGCCACGCTGCATCACCGCGCGGCCCGCGTAACGCTGAAACTCGTCGCGGCGGCAGGCGGTGAGGCCTTCGCCGGCACCGCCTTCAGCGTGCTGACGCCGGGCGGCGACGTCATCCGCGAGGCGATCGGCGCCTTTCCGCAAGTGATCCTGGCCGAGGGCGATTATGTCCTGATCGCGCGCCAGGAAGGCCAGGTCTTTTCGCGGGACTTCAAGGTCGAATCCGGCCTCGATCGCGATATCGAGGTCCTGGCGCGCTGAGGGTCGGGCGCGCCGACCCGGCTCTGTCAGTGGCTGGCGCCGCGAACACCCGGCTCGCCGCTCCCCGAACTCGTCAGCGCGCTTGCGATGCCGTCGGCGATGCGGATCGCCAGGCAGCGATAGCCGGCTTCGACCAGCTCCGTTCCGCGCATGCCGATCAATTCCTCGGGCGTGAAGCGCCGCGACAGCGCCCACTCCTTCATCACGCCATAGCGCGGAAACACCGGGACGCCATATTCCTTCGCGGTCACCTTGAGGAGCGTGCGGTACGACTCGTAGTGAGGATAGCGGCCCTCGCGCGGAAGCCAGAGCAGATCCATCATGATCATGTCGATCCCGGCGCCCTGGACCTTGCGGATGCCCTTGCGCAGAATCTTGGCGAGCTTCTCTTCCCCGATGTCGCTCACCGCCTCGTTGACGACGGTCTGCCAGATCACGATCGACGGTTTCTGCTCGATCACATCGGTGTCCATGCGCAACACCATGTCATAGGCCGACTGTCCGCCGACGCCCTTGTTGACGACGTTGACGTTAATCTGCGGCAGACGGCGGCGCAGTTCCTCCTGCAGCACGGCCGGATAGCTCTTGTCATCCGATCCCGCGCCGGCGCCGGCCGTCGTCGAGGACCCGATCGCGACGATCGTCAACGCCCCCGTTTCGCGCATCGCGGCTTTGGCGGTCGGAAGCGACGGCTGAAACGGATGACGAGCCGCACCCGCGCGACAGCGCAGATCGGCGGTATCGGCGAGTCCGAGCGGCCCGGCCGAAACGGCGGAGCCACAGGCCAGGGTCAGCGCGGCGAGGGCGAAGCCTGCTGCGCGGAGACCCGCATTTCTCGAGCGCCGGAGAGCGTGATCGATTGATACCACGTCAAGAACATCCCTAGCCCGACCAGCAAGGTAACGCCGGCGAGACTGTAGAGCAACTGGGGCAGCAGCGCGAAGCCGGTCTCCGCCAGAACGATCTGTCCCAGGATCGACAGCACCGTGCCGGCACAGAACACGTCGAGCGCGTGACGGCCGACTGCCGCCAGGCCACGGCCGATCGCTGGGCGCAGCAGCGCGCCGCCCGCCGGAAGCCAACGCATCGCCAGCCATGCGAGGGCGAGCACATGCATCAGCCGGCTCCAGGCCAGGTTGGTCTTGTCGGTCCCGAGCTGCACGGAGTCGAACCAGTCGTTCAGCACGGCGAGACCGAGCGGGTTGCCGGACGAGACCTTGGCGACCAGAGACAACAGGACGTAGCCGAGCGCCACCGCATCGAGCCACCACAGGCGCGGCACCGAAACGCCGCGCTGCACCCCCAACCCCAGCACGACCCCACAGGTGAAGATGACCTGCCAGGCGAACGGATTGAAGAACCAGCCTGCCGCATGCGCGTTCGGCAGGTTGAGGCCGAGCCCGACGGCTCCCTGCCACAGCGCGATCGACGCCACCAGCGTCAGGGCCGGGCTCCGGCGGGCGGCGCAATAGATCAGCGGGAACCCTGCCAGCAGGACGATATAGAGCGGCAGAATGTCGAGATAGGATGGCTGGTAGCGCAGCAGCAGCGCGTCGACCAGAGCCGAGAATGTGTCGCTGAAGAAGGGCTGGATGTTGATCGCTTCAACATAGACGGGATTTTGGGTCCGCGTCACCGCCGCCGCCACGACGCCGCAGACGATGATGAACATCGCGATATGAGCGATGTAGAGCGTCCAGAGCCGCGCGCCGATCCGCAACCCTGCGATGGCCAGCCCGCGCTTCTCCACGATCCCGCCGAAGGCCAGGGTCGCCGACACGCCCGCCAGCAGCACGAACACATCCGCGGCATCGGAGAAGCCGAAATTATGGGGCGTGTATCCCGCCAGCACGTTGCCGGGCATGTGATTGATGAAGATGATCAGGAGGGCGAGCCCCCGGATCACGTCGATCCGCGCATCCCTCTGGACCTCGACGGGACCTTGGCCGGGTCCGCGACCCAGCAGCAGGAAATGCAGGATGGAAAAAGGCGGTGTCACCAGTGGCACCCGGCAAAGGATTGCGACGCGCTTTGTGAACGTCCGATGGCGGACCGGGTTCCCCCGCGGCGGCGCCCGGCATCGATTTCGTTCATGTGGCGTTCATAAAACCGGCGCGGTTAACCGTCACTAAATATCGCATCACAAGCCTGTGTGAGCGATGCAAGCGTGCGTGCGGAAGGGGTCTGCGAGGGCGCCCGCGGGGCCGCGGCGACACGCCTCAATAAGGCGGCTCGGCATAGACCAGTTGGCTGTCGATCAGCAGGCGCTTGATCGCGGCCGCTCCGTCAGCGGACACCGCCGCCACCACCTCGATCCGCGCCTTTGGCGTGGTCTCGATCCGGCGCCCCTCCCCCTGAGGCACGAAATAGCTTTCGAGCCCATAGGCGACGCGCAGACGGCCCGCTCCGGCGCCGCAATCGGCCTGCCCGGCCTCGTTCAGCGCGCAGGCGCCGGTGGACTGGACGCGCCCGGCGATCACCACCTCGCCCTCGCCGACAGCGGGACGCATCGCAGCGACGGCCTTCGCCTGGGCAAAGCCCTCGGCATCGCGCGCCAGCGTCACATAGACCCTGTCGCCGCGCCGCAGGCCTTTCGCCTCGCCGGCAGCGGCGGCGACGGTGCTCATCGGATAGGAGAGCACGACGTAATCTCCGCGGAACAAATCGCGCGGATCGACCGGCACCGTCCGAAGCCGGATCTCGGTGCCGCTGCGCAGGATCGCGGCGCGGCTCTCCACCAGCGCCAGCAGTCCGCCACAGAGCAGCAGCATCGCCGCCAGCATGCGGCCGATGAGCGGAACACGTCTCAGCAGCAGATCTGCGTTCGGCAACTTGGAAGCCGTCGTCTTCATGACGAAGCCTCCCCCGCCGGCCGGGCCAGCTTGGCAAAGAGCCGCCGCGCGCCGCTGGCGAGGCCGAGTAGCACACCGCCCGCCACCAGGAAGAACAGCGACTGGTCGAGCAGCGTGCCGATCGTCTGCCAGAGCAAAATCAGGATCGCGAGGCCGAACATCCCCGAGCCCGCCAGCGTCAGCCGCCTGACCCCGCCGGTCACGCCCGCCACGACGAGTGCGATCGCCGAGGCCAGCACGAGGCTCGCCACCACGACCTTGCCCGGCAGGCCGACCGCAAGCCCGCTCCAGAACACCAGCGGCACGGCGAGGCCGAGCACCAACGACAGCGCCAGCGGCCAGGCGAAACGCCGGTCGCGGGCGAAACCGGCGCAGGCGGCGATTGCAGCCAGCGCCGCGGCATAGGCCGCGTAATTCACCCACAGGGCCCGCCCCGCACGCGAGCCATATGTATCGAGGATGCGGATCAGTTCGAGATCGAGCATCAGCACGAAACCGAACAGACCCCAGGGCAGGCAGCAGCCCAGCAGCGCAGGTCCGCCGCGATCGAGCGCGATGGCCCCCAGCGCGACGAAGGCGGCCGCGACGGCCAGTCCATAGGCGAGCAGCCCGTAATCGAAGCCGCGGGCGATCCAGTCTCCCGGCAGCACCGCCAGCCACAGGCCCAGCGCCAGCACGGCGAGGTGGTGAACCAGCCGGTTGCTCCGGTTCGCGGCCAGCCACAGCGCCGGCAGATAGATCAGGAAGAACGGCAGGTGGAGGGCGCCCTGGCTTTCCTGCCAGCGCCCGCCGCTCCAGGCGCAAAGCGCGACGAAGGCCACCACCAGTGCGCCGTTCGAGCCCATCAGCGCGGCGACGGCGAGCCCGCCGAGCGCCACCATCAGCGCCCCCGCCGGCCAGTCGGCGGGCAGATGGTACATCTGCCCGATCAGCGCGATTCCGGCGGCGAAGATGAGCACGCCGCAGGTCGCCGCGGCGTCGGCCCCGGCGGCGGAACCCTGGCGCTCCAGCCGCGCCGCGATACCGAGCGCCCCGACGACGCCGGCCAGGATCATCGCGAGCTTCAGAAGCCGCGGCATCGCCTCCCAATTGGCGGCGACGAAGGCGGAGACGCTGGCGGCGATCAAAAGCCCACCGAACAGACCCAGCAGCGCCGGCAGGCGAAAGCCGCCTTCGGCCGCAACAGAACGGCGAATGGTGCCGGCAGCTTCCACCGTTACCAGACCCTCCCCGACCCAGCGTGTCAGGTCGGCCTCGAGCCGCTTGCGATAGGACCCCGTCAGCATGGCCGGCAATCTGGCATGGGAGGGTGACGTCTGGCGAGGGGGCGGGTCTCACGAAGCACAAGCCGCGTCATCCCGGACAAGCCGCGAAGCGGCACAGATCCGGGATCCATCGTAGAGCGCAGTGCCTTCCGATGGATCCCGGCGCTCCGCTTCGCTAAGGCCGGGATGACGCGGTGTTTCAGAGGAGAACGGGCTATCAGCCCGCCGCCTTCGCCGCCCGCACCGCCTTCACCCGCTTCAGGTCCGGCGGCGTCGCCTCGTCGGTCATCGCGGCCAGCATGGCGTCGAGGCTCATCACCGTCTGAGCCTGGCTGCCGAGACGGCGCACGGTCACGGTCCGCTCCTCCGCCTCGCGCTTGCCGACGGCGAGGATCACCGGCACTTTCGCCAGCGAGTGCTCGCGGACCTTGTAGGAGATCTTCTCGTTGCGCAGGTCGGCGCGGGCCCGCAGGCCGGCCGAGAGGCAGGCCATGGTCACGTCCTCGGCATAGGCATCCGCCTCGGAGGTGATCGGGCAGACCAGGATCTGCTCGGGCGCCAGCCAGAGCGGGAAGTGGCCGGCGAAGTTCTCGATCAGGATACCGGTGAAGCGCTCGAGCGAGCCGCAGATCGCGCGGTGCACCATGACCGGCTGCTTCTTCTCGCCGTCCGAGCCGATATAGAAGGCGCCGAAACGCTCCGGCAGGTTGAAGTCGACCTGCGTCGTGCCGCACTGCCAGTCGCGGCCGATGGCGTCGCGCAGGACATATTCGAACTTCGGCCCGTAGAAGGCGCCCTCGCCCGGATTGACCTCGGTCTTGATCCGGTTGCCGGACTGCTTCGCGATCGTCTCCAGCACATGGGTCATGACGTCCTCGGCATGGTCCCAGACCGCGTCGGAACCGACACGCTTCTCGGGCCGCGTCGACAGCTTGATGACCAACTCCTCGGTAAAGCCGAAATCCTCATAGACCGAGAGGATCAGGTCGTTGATCGCCAGGCACTCGGCGGCGAGTTGCTCTTCCGTGCAGAAGACATGCGCGTCGTCCTGGGTGAAGCCGCGCACGCGCATCAGCCCGTGCAGCGCGCCCGAGGGCTCGTAGCGATGCACATTGCCGAATTCCGCCAGCCGGATCGGCAGATCGCGGTAGCTCTTCAGCCCGTGCTTGAAGATCTGCACATGGCCGGGGCAGTTCATCGGCTTGAGCGCGAAGACCTTTTGGTCCTTGGTCGCATCGTTCGGATTCTCGAAGGCCGAGGCCGATTTCACCGCGAACATGTTGTCCTGGTACCAGCCCCAGTGGCCCGACGTCTCCCAGAGCGACTTGTCGAGGACCTGCGGCGCGTTGACCTCCTCGTAATCGGCGGCGAGCCGGCGACGCATATAGGTCAGGATCTCCTGGAACAGCCGCCAGCCCTTGGAGTGCCAGAACACGACGCCCGGCCCCTCCTCCTGGAAGTGGAACAGGTTCATCTCGCGCCCGAGCTTGCGGTGGTCGCGCTTCTCCGCCTCCTCGATCTGGTGGAGATGCGCGTCGAGCTCTTCCTGCTTGGCGAAGGCCGTGCCGTAGATCCGGGTCAGCATGGCGTTGTTGCTGTCGCCGCGCCAATAGGCGCCCGCCACCTTCATCAGCTTGAAGGCGGTGCCGACCTTGCCGACCGAGGTCATGTGCGGGCCGCGGCAGAGATCGATCCACTCGCCCTGCTTGTACATCTTTAGGGTCTGGTCTGCGGGAATCGCATCGACGAGCTCGACCTTGTAGGCTTCGCCCTTCGCCGCGAAGAACGCCTTCGCCTGGTCGCGGCTCCACTCTTCCTTGCTGAAGGGCGCGTCCCTGGCGATGATCTCCCGCATCTTCTTCTCGATGACCGGCAGGTCGTCGGGCGTGAAGGGTTCGTTGCGGGCGAAATCATAGAAGAACCCGCCCTCGATCACGGGGCCGATCGTCACCTGCGTGCCGGGCCAGAGCGCCTGCACGGCTTCCGCGAGCACATGCGCGCAGTCATGCCGGATCAGTTCGAGCGCACGCGGATCCTCGCGTGTCAGGAACTCGATCTTCGAATCCGTCGCGATCGGATCGCCGAGATCGACGACCACGCCGTCGATGGCCATGGCCACGGTGCGCTTCAGCAGGGAGGGGGAAATGCCGCCGGCGATCTCCTTTCCGGTGATGCCGGAGGGAAATTCGCGCTTCGCGCCATCGGGAAAGGTCAGGGAGATCGTCATCGATCGTCGCTCCTGCTCACTCGGGGATACGAACCCCGTAAGACAAGGCCGGATACTGGGGATGGCTGGACCAGGGCTGGACCGGCACGGCGCTGTCCGTATCCGGGGGAGGACAGCGCCGGGAGCGCTCGGCCTATACGAGCGCGCCGCGGCAGGCAATCGCGGCGTCGGGCGGAACCTGCCAGTTTGGTCATGTTTTGCTCATCACCCGGCAAGGTCTCGCCGCCATGATGGAGACTGCCCTCATCACACTCGTGCCATCGGGAGCCGCCAGCATGAACCGCCTTTTCGCCTCGGCCTGCGCCGCATCGCTTTTCTTGATCCTCGCCGCGCCGCCGGCCTCCGCACAGGACCGCGCCGCCGCGCTGCGCGATGCCTGCGGCAAGGACATTGCAACCCACTGCCCCGATGTTCAGCCCGGCGGCGGCCGGATCGCGGCCTGCTTCAAGCAGAACGCCGCCAAGCTCTCAGAGGCTTGCCGAACCGCGCTGAAGTCTAGCGCGGCGGACTGACGCCGTCGGGCGGCGCGTTGACCCCGCGCCAGCGGCCATAGGACCAGGGCCGGTACCAGGCGGCATCGGGCGGCAGTTCCTCGCAGACGAGATCGATGCCGCTGGTGCCCAGCGGGGTGCAGCGGCAGATTCGCGCCACGCCGACCCAGCCGCCGCGCCAGAGGCCGAAACGCAGGATCGCCTCGTCGGTATAGGCCGAGCAGCTCGGCCAATGCCGGCAATGGCGCCCGATCAACATCGAAAGACTGAGCTGATAGCCGCGGATCGCCCAGTGGGCGGCCTGCCGCGGCGCCTGCTTGACTGACGCCGCCTGAGCGAAAAGACGTGACAAGCGCTGCTGCGATGCCATTTCATCCGGCTCGTCATCCAAGCCGAGATTCGCCATGCCCCGCCCCGTTTCGCGACCCCGTTTCATCCGTCTGGGCGCCGCCGCGTTGGGGCTCGCTGCGGCCCTTTGCCTGTCGTCGGCACCGGCGGCCGCCCAGCAGCGCGCCAATCTTCTGTGGCTCGAGCCGGGTAAGGTCGACATCGCCTCGCTGATCGGCCTGCCGCCGGCGATGAACTCGCCCGAGCAGAAGCGGGAGTTCGACGAGGTGCTGCAGATCACACTCGCTCGCACGCCCGAGCGCGAGAAGGCGGCGATCGCCGACCAGTACCAGACGCTCGCCCGCTTCCTCGAAGGGGCGGACATCCCCTTCGCCGGCAACGAGCACCGCGAGGTCCGCCTGCTTTATCGCGAGGCGCAGATCGAGATGGGCATCGTGCTGCTCGGCGTCCGCCGCCTGACCAACCGGCAGAGGCCCTTCACGGTCTGGAACAAGGTGCGGGTCAAGCCCTGCCCCGGCGGACGCCCGGAAGGGACGTCCTTCCCCGCCGGCCATGCCGCGACCGCAGCGCTCTACGCCGAACTCCTCAGTGTCGCTGCGCCGGAAATGGCCGCTCGATTCGAGGAGCGGGTCAAGGACTATGGCGAGAGCCGTCTCGTCTGCGGCTTTCATTATCGCAGCGACCTCGCGGCGGGGGACAAGGCCGGCCGCGCCGTCGCCCAGGCGCTGCTCGCCGACCGCGCCTTCAGGGCCCGCTTCGACGAGACCCGCGCCGAGACCCGGCTGGCGCTCGGCCTGAAGTGAGCCGGCGCGCCGCCGCTCACGCGACCGCGGCGGCCTGGCGCCGCTGCTCGATCTGGCCGATCGCCTCCACCACCGCGTCGAAGGTCAACATCGTCGAGGCATGGCGCGCCTTGTAGTCGCGCACCGGCACCAGCACCGAGAGATCCGCCCACTTGCCCTCGGGCGGCTCGGCCTGGTCCTTCAGGATGGCGCGGGCCTGCTCGCGTACGCGGCGCAGTTCCTCGGCCGTCGACCCGACCACATGCCGCGCCATGATCGACGACGAGGCCTGCCCCAGCGCGCAGGCCTTGACGTCGTGGCCGAACGCAGTGACGACGTCGCCCTCCATGGACAGGTCGACGGTCACGGTCGAGCCGCAGAGGCGCGAATGTGCCTTGGCGGTCGCGTCCGGCTGCGGGAGCCGGTCCAGCAGCGGGATGTTTGCCGCGAGTTCGAGGATGCGCTTGTTGTAGACGTCGCTCAACATATCGTGCTCTCCACCGGCTCTGGAGTGACCGGCGCCCGGCGTCAATATAGGATGCTTGCTCCCCCGGCGGGAGAGCATCCGCGGTCGCGCCCCGCCCCAGCGAAAAAAAGCGCGTCGTCGTGCCGGCCGCGTGGTCCAACCGGGATCGCGCGACGTAACGGAATTACCATAACGGGAGGCACCACATGAACCCTGTGGTTAAGTCCTTGTCGGTCGAGCGGGCTCTGGGGCCCTCCGCGGACAAGTTTCTGATCAAGCAGCCGACGCAGGAGCAGGCGGAGGAGGCGGTCCGGACCCTTCTTCTCTGGGCCGGGGACGACCCGTCGCGCGAAGGCCTGCAGGACACGCCGAGGCGCGTCGCCAAGGCCTACAAGGAATTCTACAAGGGTTACCAGGAGGATGCGGCCGAGATCCTCGACCGGGTCTTCGAGGAGGTCGAGGGCTATCGCGACATGGTCCTCGTCCGCGACATTCCGTTCTACTCGCATTGCGAGCACCATATGGTGCCCTTCGTCGGCAAGGCCCATATCGGCTACTACCCGGCCAAGGGCGTTGTCGGCCTGTCCAAGCTCGCCCGCGTCGTCGATGTCTATGCGCGCCGGCTGCAGACGCAGGAAACTATGACGGCCCAGATCGCCGACGTCATCGACCGCGTGCTCGCACCGCGCGGCGTCGCCGTCCTGATCGAAGCCGAGCATATGTGCATGTCGATGCGCGGCGTGCAGAAGCAGGGCTCCTCGACCATGACGACGCGCTACACCGGCCTCTTCAACGAACCGGCCGAGCAGGTGCGCTTCTTCACCATGGTGAAGTCGCCGGGCCTCTGACCGGGGCTCTTTGCGATTGGCCCGCGCCGCGGGCGCCTCTACAAGGGCGCATCCTTCTGGATGCGCCCTCATTCGTTCCGGAGCCCGGCATGCCGCCCTTCCCCGCCGCCCCCGACAAGCAGGCCCTCGAGGAGGGCACGACCTTTGCCCCACGCTTCGACGCCAGCGGGCTCGTGACCTGCGTCACCACCGATGCCGACACCGGCGAAGTGCTGATGGTGGCGCATATGAATGCACAGGCGCTGGCCCGCTCGATCGAGACCGGCGAGGCCTGGTACTGGTCGCGCTCCCGCGGCGAGCTCTGGCACAAGGGCGCGACCTCCGGCCAGGTCCAGACCATCGTCGAGATGCGGGTCGATTGCGACCAGGACGCGCTCTGGCTGAAGGTGCGGGTCGCCGGCGATGGCGGCTGCTGCCACACCGGGCGCCGCTCCTGCTTCTACCGCGTGCAGCCGCTGCGCGAGGCGACTGGCGCCCCGCTGCGCTTCGTCTGACGCCGGGATGGCGCCGCCGTCACGCGGCGGACACGAAGCACTGGCAGGCGAATTGCCTCACCGTCGCCAGGGCGAGCGTGGCAGGGATCCGACCCATGAACGATGCCGGCATGTCGAAGGTCAACGGGAACGGCCGGCCCAAGATCGGCCTCGCGCTCGGGGGCGGCGCCGCGCGCGGCTGGGCCCATATCGGCGTGCTGCAGGTTCTGACCGAGGCGGGGCTGCAGCCGGACGTGATCGCCGGCACCTCGATCGGCGCCGTCGTCGGCGGCTGCTTCGCCGCCGGCAAGCTCTCCGAACTCACCGATTTCGCCACCAGCCTGACCAAGCGCCGCGTCGTCGGCCTGATGGACTTCCACATCGGCGGTGCCGGATTGATCGGCGGCGGGCGGCTCAGGCGCCTCCTGGAGCGTGACCTCGCCGGGCTGCGAATCGAGGACCTGTCGACGCGCTTCGTCGCGATCGCGACCGAACTCGGCACCGGCCACGAAATCTGGCTGACGCAGGGCGCACTGGTCGATGCGCTCGGCGCCTCCTATGCCCTTCCGGGCGTGTTCGATCCGGTGAAGCTCGGCGGCCGCTGGCTGATGGACGGGGCGCTGGTCAATCCCGTCCCGGTCACGGCCGCCCGCGCGCTCGGCGCCGACATCGTGATCTGCGTCAATCTGAACAGCGACCTCGCCGGCCGGGGCACGATCATCCAGCAGCACAGCGCCGATCCCGATCCGGAGATCGTTCCCGAGCTCGACGTCCGGCCGACCTCGCGCTGGCTCGGCGGCATCACCGGCGCCGCCCGTCGGGTGCGTGGGCTCGTCGGCCGCCAGAGCGAGACGCGGCCGGGGCTCGCCGGTGTGATGATTGACGCCTTCAACATCACGCAGGACCGGATCTCGCGATCGCGCCTGGCGGGCGATCCGCCCGATGTGATGGTCGGCCCCAAGCTCGGCCGCACAGGCCTGTTCGATTTCCACCGCGCGCAGGAGACGATCGAACTCGGCCGCCAAGCCACGCTGCGCTGCCTCGACGACATCGAGACGGCCATCGCCGGCAGCCGACTCTCCCTCTGAAGCGCGGTCGTCTCAGGCCATGGCGATATAGTCGCGCATCGCCCGGCTCTCGGCCTCGATCGCCGCGACGCGGTGTTTGACGACGTCGCCGATCGAGACGAGGCCGACGACGCGACCGGCCTCCACCACCGGCACATGCCGGAAGCGGCCAGACGTCATGATTTCCATCAGCTCGTCGACGCTGGTCTGGGCCCGGCAGGTCACGACCTTGGCCGTCATCACCCGGGAGACCGGGCTGTCCAGCGCGGCAGCGCCGCTCTCCCCGAGTGCGCGGATGATGTCGCGCTCGGAGAGGATGCCCACCAGCGCCCCGTCCGCGCCCATCACCACGACGGCACCGATCCGCTTCTCGCTCAGTGTCTTCACCGCCTCGCCCAGCGTGCGATGCGGCTGGACCGAGATGACCTCGCGTCCCTTGTCCCCCAGAAGCTGCTCGACATTCATGGCGTCGTCCTCCTTGCGGTGGCGCCGTTAGCCGGCGCGCGAACTCGTCCTGTTCCCACCATCGGGGCCGGACGAGACCGCCCGGCGCGACCGCGGAAACGAGGCTAAGGCGAAGAGTGTGGGCGAAGACGCAGGCGCAAGCAAGGCGACCGCGGGGCAGCCTCAGCGCCGCGTCGCGCCCCGGTCGAACAAGGGAAACAGCAAGAGTCCCACGAGGAATCCGCCGATATGCGCCTCCCAGGCGATGCTCGTCTCCTCGCCCAGGATCGGCACCAGCCCCGCCCCGAACAGGATGTTCGTGGCGAACCAGATCACGATGAAGAGCACGGCGCGCGAATTGCGCCAGAGTTCGCCCAGCGGTTCGGCGGGAATCGCCCGCACCACCGTATCGTCGGCGAGCGAGCCGAAGCGCAGGCCCGGCGCGAAGACGAAGCGGATCGCCGCCGCCGTCGCACCTGACACCGCCGCCGAGGCGCCGACCAGCGGCAGCACGTCGAGATCGCGCGCGAACCAGTGCAGCAGCGCGCCGCCGATCGTCGACAGGCCCATCAGGCTGAGGAAGCGACCGCTCCCGAGCCGGCGCGCCACAGGGCTGCCGAAGGCCGCGAGCCAGATGACATTGGTGATGAGATGCACCCAGGAGCCGTGCAGCAGGCCGTAGGTCAGCAGGGTCCAGAGCCGCGGCCCGCCATCGGCCAGCAGCAGCCGCACCAGTTGCAGCCGGTCGGCCACATTCTGCCCCGCCGCGGAACCCGCCACCGCGGAGACCATCTCTTCGAGGCGATCGGGCGCGAGCCAGAGGCTCAGCCTCGCCGGAACGAAGGCGAACCAGGACAAAAGGACGTAGTCGTCATAGGCCGACAGCAGCTCCCGCCCGCCCTGGATCAGGGCGAGGAGTGCGGTCAGCCAGACGATGACGGCCGGGAGATTGAGGATCGGCTCGCGCTGGACGGGAGCGGGATGGCCGGGAGCAGGATGGGACATGTGCGCCAACCCTTGCCGAAGCCGCCTCCGCTGGCAAGCGAGCGCGCAGGGCGGCGATGAAAAAAGGGGAGCGGCCTTGCGCCGCCCCCCTCGCCCCGGCCGATCGGGCGCGAGCCAGCCGGCTCGACGCCACGTTCACATCCCCGCCGGCCCCTCCGTCTGCGGGGCTGAAGCCGCCCCACAAAAACAGACAATTTGATAATCATTTTAGTGGGTTATCCACAATCGAAAGGTCTTGTTAACCCTAACGCACCGTTTACCCGAACAGCCAACGGCCGGCATGGCAAGACGGCATGGCGCCTGCGTCCTTCGCCGATCGAAGGGCCGATTCGTCCCGCCTCCTGACGGTTCTGCGCCAACGCGGGACGGCGGGTCGGCAGTGGCGGCGGCCGGCAGCACTGGATACCGGAATGAAGAATTCAAGCACGCGCCTCGTCTTCGAGTACTGGGACGCTCTCCGTGGAGAGCGTTCGGCACCCGAGCGCGGCGAGATCGAGCCGGGCGCCCTGCGTCATGCACTGGCCGACACCTTCGTCCTGGAGAATGAACCGATCGGACCTGTCTTCAGGCTTGCGGGCACGCGGCTCTGTGCGCTGCTCGGCCACGAGCTTCGCGGTCGCGCCTTCACCGCGCTCTGGTCCGACGTCGAGTCGCAGGCCGAGATGCGCCGCCTCGCCCAGACCGTGATGGACGAGACGGCCGGCGCGGTGGCGGGCCTGACCGGCGAAACCCGCACAGGCGCGCCGGTCTATCTCGAACTGCTGCTGCTGCCGCTGCGCTACCGCGGCCGCACCCATGCCCGCATGCTGGGCTCCCTGTCGGCTGCCGCAACCCCGGAATGGCTCGGCCTCGACACCATCGAGTCGATGCGGATGATCTCGCTGCGCATGCTCTGGCCCGGCCTCGCACCGCGCCAGCCGACCCCCGTTCCGGCACGCGGGCGGCCACCGAAATTCATGGTCCTGCCGGGCGGACGCGCCTGACGAACACACCATGCGTTAACCAGATGGCTTATAGGATCGGCCCGAAAGCAGGCTGACCCTTGATGTTGAGCGCCCTACAACCGCCCCGGACGGCTGCACGCACTGCCGAGCGCAGGCGCCATCATCGCATGAAGGTCGTCCTTCTGGGCCGCTACATGCTGCCCAACCGCATGGAATACCCCTGCCAGTCGATCGATATCTCGCCCGGCGGCGTGCACCTGGCCGCTCCGGCCCGGGCCAACCCGGGCGATCGCGTCATCGTCTATCTCGAACATCTCGGCCGCATCGAGGGCACCTGTGTCCGCACCACGATGGAGGGCTTCGCGATGACGATCACCGCGACCAGCCGCAAGCGCGAGAAATTCACCGCCCAGCTGACCTGGCTCGCCAATCGCGAGGAACTCGGCCTGCCCGAGGATCGCCGCCACGAGCGCATCGTGCCGCGCAACCCGCGCGCTGTCGTGGCGCTCGAGGACGGCACGGAACATGTCGTGCGCCTGATCGACATCTCGCTCTCGGGCTCCGCCTTCACCAGCGATCTCGACCTGCCGATGAACACGCCGCTGCGCATCGGCTCGACGCCCGCGAAGATCGTGCGTCGATTCGACGGCGGCTATGCCGCGGAATTCCGCTTCCCCCTCTCGGCCGACCTCCTCGACGAAAACCTCGAGCTCTGACGCAAGACGACCGCGCCGCCGCTGCCGACGCCGCCTTCGGCACGAACCCTGCTTGCGCCGGCCAACCGCAGCCGCCATAGCCTGTGGGTTCTGCAACGCTGCGCCGGCCGGGCATGCCCTACAAGCTGATCATCTTCGACTTCGACGGAACGCTGGCGGACACCTTCCCCTGGTTCACGGGCGTGTTGAACGATGTCGCGGCGCGCTACCGCTTCCGCCGCGTCGAGCTGCACGAGGTCGAGCGGCTGCGCGGCCTCAGCGCCCGCCAGCTCGTCGTTCATCTCGGCATCCCCGCCTGGAAGCTGCCCTTCATCGCCCGCCACATGCGCCGTCTCGCCACGGATGACGGCGAGCCCGCGCCGCTCTTTCCCGGCAGCGAGGCGATGCTGCGCGACCTGCGCCAGGCTGGCCTCGTGCTGGCCATCGTCAGTTCCAACACCGAGCGCAACATCCGCCGCGCGCTGGGCCCGGAGACGGCCGCGCTGTTCAGCCACTATGCCTGCGGCGCCGGCCTCTTCGGCAAGGCGGGCAAATTCCGCCAGATCGCCAGACGTGCGGGCGTCGAGCACAGGCATTGCCTCTGCATCGGCGACGAGATCCGCGACTTCGAGGCGGCGTCCGATGCCGGGATGGACTTCGGCGCCGTCACCTGGGGCTTCACCAGCCGCCCCGCCCTGCAGGCCCTCGATCCGGCTTTCCTGTTCACGCGCATCGACGAGATCGAGGCGCGACGGCTGGTCGACGCCGGTCTGCCCGAGCAGCCCGAAGGTGCCGGCCGCCGCAAGGCCCCCCTGCCACGCATGGTTAAGCAGACCCTACCCGAGGCTGATCGATAGTTAACAGCCGCTGAATTGATCCTGCCGATTTGCTGACGACTGCTTTCTTGGCGATTTAGACTAAGATTCATTGCCGGGAGACATCGGCGAATTCACTAGAATTGTTCGCTTTCATTTCAAGTCAAATCCATGAGCCGACGGCATCGTCCTCCCCAGGGACCAGAAAGGGGACGACATGCCTTCGAAGACCACGACCACTCTCGGCGTTGCTTTTGCCTGCCTGCTCATGACCGGCCTCGCATCGGGCGCGTCTGCCCAGACGGCGGGCGTGCCGGTCGCCAGCCTGCCGGCGGCGGCGTCCGGCGATGCCCGGGCTCCTTATGCCTGGAACGATCTCTGCCGCCGCACCCCTGCGGAATGCCGGGTCGACCTCCGCGAGCCCGAGATCGTCGAGATGACGCCGAAGCTCTGGAAGACGATCGTGGCGGTGAACACCCGGGTCAACCGCGAGATCGAAGCCGTCACCGACGAGGACCATTGGGGCGTCGTCGACCGCTGGGACCTGCCCACGGACGGCAAGGGAGACTGCGAGGATTTCGCGCTGCTGAAGCGCAAGCGCCTGGCCGAAGCCGGCGTCCCGCGCCGCGCCATGGTGATGACCGTGGTGATCGACGAGGAGAATGCGGGCCATGCCGTGATGATGATCCGCACCGACCGCGGCGACTTCATCCTCGACAACAAGCGCAACGCCGTCCTGCCCTGGAGCCAGACCGGCTACGTCTACGTCAAGCGCGAGTCGCAGATGCGGACCGGCTGGACCTCTCTCGGCGGCGCGCAGACCTCCACGGTCGCCTCGGTCCGCTGAGATTCTGTCGCGCCGGGACGAGCGCGACGGCTGAACACGGACCGGGTCCCGGTCCGTCTGGACGGCGAGACTTGGTCACGTCCCCACCCACCCGTCCCCAAGGCCGGGTTTCGCCAAGGGCCGGCTCCTTCCCCGGGGGCCGGCCCGCTTCGTTTCCGCAAGATCGTTCAGTCGAGCCGCACGAGCCCCGCTGCGAACTGCTTCCAGCGGGCGGCATAGCCCCGCGCCGAGGCGGCGATGCCCGCCGCTGCGGCCTCGTCCAGCGTACGGATCGCCTTCGCCGGCGCCCCGACGATCAGCGAATTGTCCGGGAACTCCTTGCCCTCGGTGACCAGGGCATTGGCCCCGACCAGGCTGTTGCGGCCGATCTTGGCCCCGTTCAGCACCGTCGCGCCCATGCCGACCAGGCTGTTCTCGCCGATCAGGCAGCCATGCAGGATGGCGCGATGGCCGATCGTGCAGTTGTCTCCGACGACGAGCGGAAAGCCCATGTCGGTGTGCAGCACGCAGCCTTCCTGGATGTTGCTGCCGGCCCGGATCTCGATCCATTCATTGTCGCCGCGCAGCACGGCGCCGAACCAGATGCCGACATCGACGCCGAGCCTGACACGGCCGATCACATGGGCGTCGGGCGCCAGCCACCATTGCCCGTCGCCGGGTGTCTCGGGCGATTGTCCGTCGAGGGCATAGAGAGGCATGGCCGGTCGTCCTTTCGCGCGGTGACGCGCTCAGAAGTGGCCGCCGGCCGCTGGCGCCGTCAAGAGGCGAGCGCGTTGAGCAGATCGAGAACGACGCGGCCGGACAGGATGCTCCAGACCGACGCGATCATGCTGGCGATCATCACGAAGACGATGGGGCGGCCCTCGATACGGCGGCCGCGCACCGTATTGCGCAGGATCAGGAAGGGCGCGCTGAACACCACCACCGGGACGCTCGCGACTGCGACCAGCCCGCCGGCCTGCAACAGCCGGAAATCGGCCCGCTGGGCGGTGAAGAGCTCGAAGGCCGAGGCGAGCAGCCCCGCGAAGGCGAAGCCGATCACCAGCGCCTTCAGCACTTCGATGGCGGCGGGTTCGATCGTCAAGGAAGTCTGCTCCGGCGGTCTCGACGCCGGGACAGTGCCGCATGGTTTACAAACTGTGAAGGAAAGCCTGAAGTAGTGGTTAACGCTGCGGCGTGCCTCGCCGGCCGCCATGGTTTACGCGGCGTTAACGGCCGGATGCTTGACTGGCACGACAGCCAGACGGAATTGGACGTGACCGCCTATCATCCCCAGGATCCCGCCGTCGATCGCGCGCAGCCGGCGCACCACGCTCTGGCGGCCGCCGCGCTCGCAGAGGCGGTACGCACGCGGCTGAAACGCCCGCCCCCGCCGCTGCCGCGCGCCGATGGCGCTCTGCTGAAGGCAGCCGTCGCCATCATGCTGTGCGGCGCGGGCGCGACGGGGCTCGCGCTCTATCTCGGCCATCGCGAGGTCCCGCTCGAGCCGGTGATCTCGCCAGCCCGGATCGGTGCAGTCTCGCTGATGGTGCCGCAGGATCTCACCGGCACGGAAGCCGACGATTCCAGCCGCCTCGTCGGCATGGTCCGCCTCAGGCTCGACTGGCCGAGCCTCGGCCCGGCCCAGACCGGCCCCGGCGCGCTGCAGAACCGCCAGCGCCTCCTCGTCACGCTGAGCCCGCCAGACAAGGTCAACGAGCCGCAGACGCAGCTTTCGGTCTATGCCCGCTTCCTGACGCCGACCGTCTGGTCGAACCCCGGCGGGCTGGTCGTGCGGGGCTTTCGCAAGGGCTCGCCCTATGAAGGCGACGAACTCTATGTCTCGGTGCCCGACGGGCGCGGTTTCGCCGCCCGCTGCCCGATCGAGGCCGCCCGCACCGGGACCCACGATCTCGACGAGCCCTGCCGCGTCACCTTCCGGCATCGCGGCCTGGACGTGAACCTCCGCTTCCCCCGCGCCATCATCGCCGACTGGGAGCTGATGCTCGGCGGCGTCCGCCGCACCATCGACGGCCTGATCCGCTGACGGTCACACGCAACGCCGGGATTTCGCCAGGACGAGCCGGCTGGCGTGGCCGGCGAGAACCGTAAGCGCAGCGGACATCTGTCGGTGAGCACCGGAAGCGCAGGCGGTCGCGTCGGACGGCCGCCCTCGCGAAATCCCGTCAATCCTCGAGGTCGACGTCCAGGATCGCCATGGTGAAGTTGAACGAGCGGTCGCCATCCTCGTCGTCGACATGGATGATGCCGATGAACTCGTCGGCGAGATAGACCTCGGCCGAATCGTTCTTCTTCATCCGCGCGCGCACGCTGATGCCGTGATTGTTGAAGGTGCGCCGCAGATAGCCCTCGAGCTTGGCGAGTTCGGTCTTGTCCATGGGACGGATCCTTTCAAAGTGGCCGGACGGATGCCATGGCCGGCGGGTGAGGGCAAGCCGGCAAGCCGCTTCATCCCCTTCTGCCGCAAGGGCCCGGCGGCCGCGACGCGGCTCGTGCCGCCATGCCGAAGGCCGATCGCCGGTCGGGAACAGGCTGGAGGCGGTTCAGGGCCCGTGCCGCGCAACCCCCTCTCTGCCAGCCGCCGAAAGAAGCGGCGACAGGGTCAGCGCGGCAGCTTGATGAGGTTGAGATAGGTCCCGTCGAACTGGGCCGTCCGGACCAGCTCGGCCCAGTCGTGGATGACGACCTCGTGGCTCTCCCAGTCGACCAGTCCGCGCGCGCGCAGTTCGCGCATCGACCGGTTGATGTGGACGGGCGACATGCCCAGGCAATCCGCGAGCTGGGCCTGGCTCAAGCCGAACTCGAACCGGTCGCCGGAGGCCTGCCCCACCATCCTCATGCGGAGATAGATCTCGCACAGCACATGGCTGAGGCGAGCCAGCGCGTCGCTGCGGCCCAGGGCAGCGATCCAGGCGCGCTGGATCGACCCGTCCACGACGGTGCCGAGCCAGAGCAGCCGCGCCAGATGGGGCGAGGCTTCGGTGATCCGCTTGATCTCGCCATGGGGGATGAAGGCTGCCTTGCACCGGGTCAGCGTGACGACGGAATGGTCGATCTGCTTGAGGATGAAGGATGGGGCGTCGACGATTTCGCCGGCGAAATGCAGGGCGCTGATCTGCCGCGTGCCGTCGGCCTTCGACAATTCGCGGCCGGCGATGCCTTCCACCAGGAGGCAGCTTTCCTTCGGCCAGCTCTGGGCCTGAACCAGTTCATGGCCCTTGTCATAGGACCGGACATGCAGCGGCAGGGAGCGCAGGAGCTGGACGTCCAGCTCCGTCAGATCGTCGCGCGCCGACAGATGTTGGATCATCGGTTCGATCATGAGCCTGCTCCCGATCACGATGTTCGGTGGGACTCCGCGTTTGCGAGCGAAAGCGAGGGTTATCATCGATCCCTGATGGCTGCGAGAGGTCCGGGAAACCGGAGCACCCACGCTGGCGCGGGCGAGCCATGCGCGCCGCGCCCGAGCGCCAACGGTCCACGGCACAGCCCTCCTCCCTGTGGGCAAGGGGGGCGCGCGGCGTGGGTCATGCACCCAGCCGACATCTCCGCCGGCGCTTCCACGCAGGCGTCGTGAGTGAGGGGCAGCGGAGCGCCGCGAGGCGCGTAGCCTGAAATCCGCATCCGTTGAGCCAGGATGCGGCGCGGATGGATTGAGCCACCATCCGCACGCCCCGTGGCGCTCCGCTTGTCGGCGTTTTTCGTCTCCGGGCCGCGCTTATCGGGTCGAAGGCCATCCTCCGCCGCGAGCCCTAGACGCCAGTTCCCCTCATCGGGTTGTCGCGCCGTCCGGCATGGGACGAAGGCGTGATGCCAGCCACCTTTCCAGCGAGCTCCTCGCACAGGGGCCGTAGTACCCCCAGGGCGGTGCCCCGAAGCCTCCCGAGTCCAGCTTGCAAGGCTGGCCGCAGGCGCCGCACCCATCCCCACCATGGCTGTGCCTTCCGGATGGCTGCCCCTCGGGTATGAGGTGGGGCGATTATGAGAAGGGTTTGGATTGCGGGGATAAGTTTGTGCGGAGGTGTTGCGCCACTTGCTGACGGTTGCTGCCAAGTCAGCAGCGATACGCTGCTGCGCGTGGTCCGTCAGAGTGCGTGTTGACAAGTCGCACATCGCGTCATTCTGCGCGGACGCATTGACGAATGCGCTAGCGGCCGCGGTGCGGCTTTGGCTGGTCGTCGTAGCGATGCACGTGCCGCGGGGCATGCGCGGCGGCGTCGTCCTGGAATGGTATCAGCCCGCCTGGGAGGCTGCAGCGGCGTTGGCGCCAGCCGCCACGCAGATCGCCGCAGCGCGCTGATTGATGAGCGAGTTGTAACCGACAAGGCCTCCGGAGAGGCCAAGGCGACGAGATGAGGCAGAAAGCCGGGGTCAAGCTAACGCGGGCAGCGGCGTGGGCGTCTGAATGCTGGCAAGTGTGCGCAAGAGCACCTTTGCACGGTCTATCCTACCGTTGACAGCCTTCTCCGGCTTGCGGCGGGCGGTCTCCTCCCACGGATTGCCATAACCTTCCCGAGAGAGAAAAACAGCCGTTGCCGCCAATTCAAGCTCTACCGCATCAGCACTAGCGGCTGCGCGCGCCAATTCCTGCCGGGCTCCCACATGCGGGACAGCCGGGGCAGCAGAGACATATGTTGAATACGAACCTCCCCAGGAGGTCGGCTGCTCGAACTCATTGAACAATCCGAGCAAAGCACCAAGTTGGGCTGAAGAAGCCAAGTCCTCGCTAAACGGACCGTAATGCTTGTAGCTGAAAGACAAATCGGTTTCTAAACCGGCGACGGTCAGCAGATAGGCAATTTTCTGCAGCCTGGTACGGCCGACGACACGCCCTCCAGCGTCTGCAATTATTGCCGCAACCTTCAGTGGGTCATTGACCGGCATGCAGCTACCTCCGAGTCTATAATTTGGGTGATCGCCGAGCGCGCTTCAGAATCGGACTCGTTGTAATAAGCGCGAAATAGCCGAAAATCGGCCAAGCCTGCTACCACCCGGGAGCGCATTTTTAGATCCACAAGCTGGCCGCCTTCAGTCCGAACATTAATCCGCTCCGCGGGCCCTTTAGAGCCCTCTCCCACCTTGTATGGCGAGCGTGCTGCCTCGTCCAAAATGACACGAGGAGAATCGCCGCCCTTATCGTTAATCCATTCACTTAATTTCTTATTAACATTTGCGCAACATGTTTCAATACTCATTATATACTGAGAATCACCAGTGCTATCAGGGTCAAATTCATGCACAATCCTGCTTCGAACGTCGATGCATTTGTAAAGCTTGCGATCTCTCAACCGTGTTGCGAGCTCACTAATCATGGCGTCACTCGCTTCAGCCATTAAGGACAGCGCACCCCAAACGACAGAATCATCAAGACAAAGAGCGCTTTCTAGACTTTCAGCATTGAGGGCGAAGCGGATGAGAGGATGCCCGACCGGCAGGCCGGTGGCATGAACTATGCCCCCACGCGCCAAGTTGACCATGCGCACGAGCAGTTCGGTGAAAATTTTTTCTGCCCCTCTGGTAGCTTTATGAAAATATACCGTCGGGTAAAGCTGAAACAAACCAAGGACGTAGGCCTCAGCCGCGTGAATAGCTTTAGGCCCGATCACGAATGTTTCGATTGAACCAAGCGGAGCATCATCCAAACCGATTGGAACCGAAGCAATTTCTAGGTTCGCCATCAGCCATGCGAAATCTATTGCCGCATGCTGAGTGCCGCTCATAAGCCGATCTCGACGCATGTAGTCAAGCCGATCTGCATCAAACTGACTAGAGACGACCGCATTATGAACGGTTTTTCTGCCTTCTTTCTTCACCATATCAGCAACATCGATAGCAAACGCACTGCTTATTTCGTTCAGAATCTCGGCAACTTCTCCATTCCTAATAAGAAGATCGCTAACATGCTCATGATCGGCGAGTTTTAAACCTAACCTCTCACCAACTTTCTCAAATGCGTGACTGAAGGGACCATGGCCGAGATCATGAATAAGAGCAGCTGACAAAGCCATTTTCTCGCGACTGACTTCCCTATCTCCCTTTATTCTATGAACCACATCGAGTAGCTGACGAGCCGTGTGAAAAACGCCGATGCTGTGCGCGAAGCGCGAATGACTGGCACCTGGATAGACCAAATCAGAAAATCCGAGCTGCTTTACACGACGAAGACGTTGAAAAGGTCGCGTTTCAAGAACCCGCCAGAGCACGTTCTCTACTTCGAGATCAAGATCGAACGTGATCAAGTCGTGTAGTGGGTCGCGGATGCGCTATTTGACCATGGGGCGATGTAAGCACGATTCGCAAAGTCCAGCATCCGGCCAAGCGATGCCTGCAATCGGTCCTTCCACACCGTTTGTTGAAACCGGAGATTGTGCCACCCCTATAGTTTACCAAATGGGGCCACGTCCCACCCCGCCAACCACTAGAACAAATATAGAACATATCGCAGCATCTGACTAGCGAAATTCCTGGGTCATTACGAGGAATTGCCCATTCGCCCGCATGCAGCCGCAAAACATCGCATCCGGCTGCATCGCCGAGCCGGGAACTCCAGCACGCTAGCCTCTTTCGACCGGCCGCCGCCCTTGTGATCGGTGGCCTTGGACAGAACTATCGGCGAGCCTCGATGTCGGGGTTGCCGGCGTCGGCCACGACGCCTGCCTGCTCTCCGGTTGGGTGCGTTGCCGCGGATGTACCGGTCGCATCAGCGGGAGAGCCGAAGGGCGCACCAAGCGTAGCGTAGCACGGCATAACCGCCCTAACTGCAGCTCTGCTGCGCGGATTCGCCGTCGGCCGCGGCAGCTAGAGCAAGCCCTTTCTCCCATTTCCGCTCGGCGCCGACGGTCCCGCGCAGGGCGTTCCGGTCCCGGCTTGCGCCGCTGATCACAAAGGTTAACCTGTCGCTCTGACCGCTGGATGGCCCGCGCTTCACACGATCCCGCCGACCAAGCCGCGCCGAAAAATCCTTGCTATCGCGGTCGTCGGTTCTCCACGCCAGGTGGAATGCCGAAAGCGGACCTTCTAAGCGTCAGCTAAGGGCCCTCCCCCCTCACCGCATAAAACACAGCTCCCGGAACTTCCCCCGGAACGCCGTCACGTCCCGCGCGATCGCCTCCGCCGGGCGCGAGCCGTTCAGCCCTTCGGCGATGTAGGCCGCGAGTTCGGGCATGTCGGCTGGCGTCATGCCGAAGCGGACGATCTCGGGGGTGCCCAGCCGCAGGCCGTTGACGTCTCCCGCCACCTCCGGGAGTGGCAGGCCGATGCCGCAGCTCAGGATGTTGATGGCGCGCAGCTTTTGCGCCGCCGCCTGGCCGCCGCCATAGGCATGCGCCTCGATCGCGAACTGGTGCGAGGTGGTGATGCCGCGCTCGCGGGCATAGACCGGCACCTGCCGCTCGCAGAGCGCCTCGCCCAGCGCCTTGGCGGTGGCGGCCATCATCTGCGCGTAATCGCGGCCAAAAGCCTTCCAGTCGAGCAGCGTGATCGCGAGCGAGGCCGATTTCGCCGCGTCGAAATTCGCCGTCAGGCCGGGATAGGCGATGGCGTCGAGCCGTTCCGCGATGGCGGCGTCATTGGTGACGATCAGGCCCGAGGGCGGGCCGCCGAGGCTCTTATAGGTGCTCATCGTCATCAGATGGGCGCCCTCCTCCAGCGGCTGCTGCCAGGCCTGGCCGGCGATCATCCCCGACATGTGGGCCGCGTCGAACAGCACGAGCGCGCCGATTTCGTCGGCGATGGCGCGGATTTCGCGGATCGGATGCGGGAACAGGTTCAGGCTGGCGCCGATAGTGATCATCTTCGGCTTCAGCCGCAGCGCATCCGCCCGCAACTGCGCGACATCGACGGTGTAGTTGACCGGATCGACCGGGGCCGGATGGGTGACGATGCCATAGAGCCCGGCCGCACCGGCGCCGTGATGCGTGACATGCCCGCCGATCGAGGGCGGCGGCGCGATGATGCAGTCGCCGGGCTTGGCGGCGACCATGAAGGCGTAGAGATTGGCGATGGCGCCCGAGGGCACGCGGATCTCGGCATATGTCGCGCCGAAAACCTCGGCCGCGAGCTCGGCGGCAATGACCTCGATCTGCTCGATCGCCTCCAGCCCCATCTCGTATTTCTCGCCGGGATAGCCGAGCGAGGGCCGCGCACCGAGCCCGGACGCCAGCGCCGCTTCGGCGCGCGGGTTCATGATGTTGGTCGCGGGGTTGAGGTTGAAGCAGTCGCGCTCATGGATGTTGCGGTTTTCCGCCGTCAGCTCCGAAAGCCTGGCCTCGATCGCGTCGAGCGGCTGGCCGCTGACGCCGGCGGCAATTCCGAGCACATAATCCTCGCTCGCCGCGGGAACCCAGTCGCGCCTGCCCAGTGCCGTCATCGCCATTCTCCCGCCCCGACGGGGCCTGCCTGAAACCGAAGCCATAGGAGCGGTTTGCGCCGCCTGGCGCAAACGAGTATTCGTCGCGCGAAGGCGGAGAAAATCTCAGCCTCCCGCCGGACCCTTCCATGGCCGTCAAGCCGCCCCGCCCCCGCCTGCCCTCACTCAAGGCGCTCCGCGCTTTCGAGGCCGCGGCGCGTCTGGAAAGCTTCACCGAGGCCGCCGCCGAACTCGGCGTCACGCCCGGCGCCGTCACCCAGCAGATCCGCCAGCTCGAGGCCGCTCTCGGCCTGCCGCTTTTCCGCCGGCTGCCGCAGGGCGTGGTGCCGACGGTCGCCGCGCGCGAGGCGCTGCCAAGGCTGACGCGCGGCTTCGACATCCTGGCCCAGGCCGCCCAGAGCCTGCGCGAGAGCGAGAGCCAGCGCGCGCTCACCATCGCCGCTTTGCCCTGCATCGCCCAGCTCTGGCTCTCGCCGCGCCTGCCCGCCCTGCAGCGCGCCTGGCCGGATCTGCAGGTTTCGATAGCGGCCATGGAGTCGCCGCCCGATCCGCGCCGCGAGCCGCATGACCTCGCGATCTTCTACCGCGAGCCTGGCTCGACTCCCGACGCGCTGACGCTGCCGGGCGAGGATGCGATCCTGCCGGTCTGCGCGCCCGCTCTCGCGGAGCGCATCGGCACGCTCGCCGATCTCGCCGGCCAGACCCTGCTGCACGATGCCGTCTGGCAGAGCGACTGGGCGCGCTGGCTCGCTTATGCCAGCGCGGCGCGCACCCTCGATGCGTCACGCGGCCCGCGCTTCTCGCTCTACAGCCTGGCGCTGGATGCGGCGCTGACGGGTTCCGGCGTGCTGATGGGACGGCTCTCGCTGGTCGCGCCGCTGCTGGCGCAGGGCCGGCTCGTCGCGCCGCTCCGGCCACCGCTGCCGCTCAGCGAACGGCTGACCGTGGCGCCGGCGACGGCGGAGCGCCCGCATCCGCGCCAGGCCGAGATCGCCGCCTGGCTGGTCTCACAGGGGTAGGACTGTCGGTCTCTCGAACGAAACGCGTTGTCATCCCGGACGAAGCCCTCGGGTCCGATCTTCGATCGGCCCAAGGATGAACTCCGCGAATATCCGGGATCCATTCCGGGGCACGTCCCGGTGAGGTTCCGGAATGGGTCCCGGGCCAAGCCCGGGACGACCGCGTGTTTCAACATCACGAGCGGGCCTGCGCTGAGGCCGCCAGCCTCAGATATAGGAGCCGCAATCGCCGCCGAGGATCTGGTCCATCGAGCGCGAGGGCTCGGCGCAGCCGGCCTCGCCGACCACCTTCGCCGGCACGCCCGCGACCGTCTTGTTGCGCGGCACGCTTGCCAGCACGACCGAGCCCGCCGCGACGCGCGAGCACTGGCCGACCTCGATATTGCCGAGAATCTTGGCGCCGGCGCCGAGCAGCACGCCCTTGCGGATCTTGGGATGGCGGTCGCCGCCCTGCTTGCCGGTGCCGCCCAGCGTAACGCCGTGCAGCATCGAGACGTCGTCCTCGATCACCGCCGTCTCGCCGACGACGAGCCCGGTGGCATGGTCGAGGAAGATGCCCTTGCCGATGCGCGCGGCGGGGTTGATGTCGGTCTGGAAGACCTCGGAAGCGCGGCTCTGCAGATAGAGCGCGAAATCGCGCCGGTCCCGCCGCCACAGCCAATGCGCCAGCCGGTGGCATTGCAGCGCGTGGAAGCCCTTGAAGAACAGCACCGGCTCGAGCACGCGGTAGCAGGCCGGGTCGCGGTCGAGCACGGCGACGACATCGGCACGCATGCCGGCGCCAATCGCCTCATCGGCAGCGAGCGCCTCGGCGAAAGCCTGTTCGATCAGATCCGCGGTCACGGCGGGATGGCCGAGCCGCGCGGCGACGCGGTGGCCCACCGCCGCCTCGAAGCTCGGCTGGTTGAGCACGGAGGCGACGATCAGGCTGCCCAGCGCCGGCTCGGCGGCGACGGCGGCTTCCGCCTCGCGCCGGAGCCGGGACCAGACGGGATCGAGCCGTTCGAGCCCGCTCTTGGGGTCGCGGGCTTCGACGACGGAGCGTCCTGACGACATGGTTGTTCTCCGCGAAAGTCGTTCGGCGATGCCGATCCTAGCATCCGAGGCGGCATCGACGCCAAAGCTGTTTGCGAGCCGCACGCGGTTCCGGATGTGGTGCGCCGGATTCACTTTGTCAAAACCGTTCCGCAAAGGCTTGTCATCAGGGGATTTTCGAACCGCCCCCCGGCAACCTCACAAACGCGACAGGAAGTCGAGCACCGCCTGCTTGTGGGTCTTGTCGCCGACGGCGAGATTGTGGTCGCGGCCCTGGATGTCGAAGGCCTCCGCACCCGGGATCAGCCGCGCCAACGCCGGGCCCGAGCCCGCGACATCGTCCGTCGTGCCGACGCTGACGAGCGTGGGAACCGCGATCCGGCCGACCTCGGCCTCGCTCAGCGTCTGCCGCGAGCCGCGGATGCAGGCGGCGAGCGCGTTCAGGTCGCTCTTCGTCGCCTCGGCGAAGGCGCGGAACATGCGCTGCATCGGGTCGGTCAGGCCATCAAGCGAGGGCGCCTCCATCGCGTCCGCAATGCCCAGCGGCAGGCCGACGCCCTCGACGAGATGGATGCCGAGCCCACCGAGCAGGAGCGCGGTCAGCCGCTGCGGATGCGCCAGCGCCAGATGGGCGGAAATGCGCGCGCCCATCGAATAGCCCATCACCACCGCGCGGGGGATATCGAGATGGTCCATCAGCCGCCGCACATCCTCGGCCATGATCTGGGATGAATAGGCGGCGGGCTCGTAGAGCTTCTGGCTCTGGCCATGGCCGCGATTGTCGAGCGCGACGACGCGGTAGCCGGCATGGGTCAGCGTCTTCGTCCACTGCGTGTTGACCCAGTTGACCATGTGGCTGGAGCCGAAGCCATGGACCAGGACCACGGTGGCATGGCGGTCGACATCGCCGGTGGGGGCGAGATCGATGAAGGCGAGGCTGACGCCGTCGGAAGAGAAGCTCTGCATGGCGCACCGTTACCGTCGCGGGAATTGCGCTCTCCCATGCCACCAACGCCTCGGCTTGGGTAGCGGCCGCAGCGCAGCCTGCCTATGAAGGCCGGCATGAGCGCCGTCCCGCCTCCCCCTGCCGCCCCCTCGCCGCGCCTGCGGCTGGAGGCCGTCGACCTCGCCCGGGGCCTCGCGCTTCTGGCGATGTTCGTCTTCCACTTCGCCTATGATCTTTCCTATTTCGGGCTGATCGAGACACATGTCCCCTCCGAACCCGGCTGGCGCTGGTTCGCGAGGCTGATCGCCGGTTCCTTCCTGACGCTGGTCGGCATCAGCCTGGTGCTGGCCACCCGGACCGGACTGAACCGGCCCGCCTTCCTGAAGCGGCTCGCAATGGTTTCGGGTGCCGCCGCGCTGGTGACGCTCGCGACCTATTTTGCGATGCCGCGCAGCTTCATCTTCTTCGGCATCCTGCATCATGTCACGCTCGGCAGCGTGCTCGCTCTGCCCTTCCTGCGCCTGCCGGTTGCCGCCGTGGCGGTCGCTGCGATCGTCGCCTTCGCCCTGCCGGTCCTCGTCGCCCATCCTCTGCTCGACCAGCCTGCCCTCGCCTGGCTCGGATTCTCGCGCGCGCCGATCGTGACCGCGGATTTCGTGCCGGTCTTTCCATGGTTCGGCTGCGTGCTCGGCGGCGTCGTGCTGGCGCGGCTCGCTTTGCCGCGACTGGTCGGCAGCCGCTTTGCCGCCTGGCGTCCGGCCTCGCTGCCGGCCCGGATCGTCGCCTGGGGCGGCCGCCATAGCCTTCTGGTCTATCTCGTCCATCAGCCGGTCTTCATCGGCGCGCTGATGCTGGCCCTGCAGCTGTCCCCCTCGCCGCCCGCCTCGCAGGAGCGCGGCTTCATGCTGTCCTGCCAGAGCAGCTGCGCCGCCGGACCGCTCGGCGCGGAGGCCTGCGAGCGGCTCTGCGTCTGCACCGCCGATTCGCTGAAGCGGGAGGGGCTGTGGGCGGCGACGCTGGCGGACCGGCTCGACGAGGTCGGGCGCGGGCGCGTCACCGAGCTCGCCCAGGCCTGCCTGCGCCCGGCGGCACCGCGCTGAGAATTACGCGAGCGAAGCATCGCCGACGCGCCTCCCTCCCCCCGCTTGCGGTGGGGAGGGCCGGAGTGGGGGGCAGTGCCGCTCGGCGCTACGACCCAGAAAAGGGCTCTGGCTTGGCCGCCGCCCATCCCTAACCCTTCCCCACCGCAAGCGGGGGGAACGGGATCGGGCCGCCACTGGACCGAGCCCGCGCCCGGCGGCACCACGCTGAGACAATCGCGCACTGGCGCGCAGCCGCCCGGCGCGATAGTTTGATGCCACATCACGAAGCAAGAGCGACAATCATGGCCGATCACGGCATTCCGCATTTCCACAACGACAAGGGCGTCGCCGTCATCCATGTCGGTGCGCGCGAATTCATGTGCATCGGTGCCAAGCCGCCTTTCGACCACCCGCATGTCTATCTCGACATGGGCGCCGACCATGAGATCGTCTGCCCCTATTGCTCAACGCTCTACAAATTCGACGCGAACCTGAAGGCCGGCACCTGCTCGCCGCCCGAATGCGCCCATCACGAGACGGCCCAGGCCGCCTGACGGCACCCTTCCCCTGAGCCGGCCGCCCCGGCGGCCTTGCGGCACGCCTCGCGCAGGGGGCTGCCGTCCCGCCTCGACGACGAAGGCCTGAGCCGCGTGCCCGCTCCCCATGTCCTGATCGCCGGCGCCGGCATCGGCGGGCTCACCGCCGCGCTGGCGATGGCCCGCCGCGGCATCGCCGTCACCGTGGTCGAGAAGCGCACCGGCTTCGGCGAACTCGGCGCCGGACTGCAGATCAGCCCGAACTCCGGACGCGTTCTCGACGGCCTCGACCTCGCCCTGCCCTTGCGTCGCGTCGCCGTCTCCTCGCATGGCCTGGCGGTCCGGCGCTGGCGCGACGGCCTGGCGCTGCTGGAGATGCCGTCCCATCCCGAGCGGCTGGCGACGCCCTACCGGCTGCTCAAGCGCAGCGACCTCCACACCGTCCTGCTCGATGCCGCCCGCAGCATGCCGAATATCCGCCTCGTCGTTGGCCGCGGCCTCGAGAACGTGACGCAGGAGGCCGACGGCGTCTCGACCACGCTCACCGGCACCAGCGGACAGTCGGAGCACTTGTCGGGCCTCGCTTTGATCGGCGCCGACGGGCTCTGGTCCCGCCTGCGCGATGCCGTAGGCGACACCTCACCCCCGGTCTTCACCGGCTTCGAGGCCTGGCGGGCGCTGGCGCCGGCCAGTGAGCGCGGCCCGGCGCGGGTCCAGCTCCATCTCGGCGACGGCCGCCACGCCGTGCATTACCCGGTCGCAGCCGGGCGCGAGACCAATCTCGTCATCATCCGCCGCAGCGCGGAGGCCCGCGAGGGCTGGTCGCGCGAAGGCGATCCGCGCCTGCCAGCCAGCACCGTCGCCCAGGCCTCGCAGGGACTGCGCGATCTCGTCGCCGTGGCCTCGGGCTGGCAGGTCTGGTCGCTGTTCGACCGCAAGCCGGCCGCGATGGCGCAGGGCCGCATCGCGCTGCTGGGCGATGCCGCCCATCCCGTGCTGCCCTTCCTCGCCCAGGGCGCCTCGCTGGCGATCGAGGATGCGGCAGTGCTGGCGCGGCTCCTGGCCCAGGCGCTGGAGACGGAGGGGCCGCAAGCCGTTCCCGCCGCCCTGTCCGCCTATGCCACGGCTCGCGCCGCCCGCGTCGCCCGTGTCCAGGAGGCGAGCCGCGGCAATGGCCGCAGCTTCCATCTCGGCTGGCCGCTCGCCATCGGGCGCGACCTCGCCCTGCGCCATCTCGGCGCCGAGGGTCTGAGCCGACGCTATGCCTGGCTCTATGATTGGCAGGATGGCGACCGGAGCGAAGGCTGAGCCGGCGACCACGGGTGATCTCGCCTTCGCCGCAATTCGGACCTAGCTTGGGGAGAGGTCAGGAACGAAAGCAGATGATCCGGGTCAATTTCTCTGAGCAGATCGGCGGCCGCGCCGCGGCGATGCCACGCTGGGCCGCCTGGCTGGCGATGGCTGCGAGCCTGGTGATCGGCGTCGTGCTCTTCCTGCTGGCCGCCAGCCTGGCCCTGATCCTGCTGCCGGTCGCGGCGCTGGCCGGCGCCATCGCGATCTGGCGCCTGCGCCGCCGCATGAAGGCCGCGGGCTTCGGTGCGCCCGGCGCCTTTTCCGAGCGTCCGCCCTCGCCCGCGCGCGGCGAGATCGTCGACGCCGAGTACAGGATCATCGACTCCGGCGAGCCTCCACGCCGCTGAGCGAAGTCGCTCAGGCCGGCAGGCGGCTCAGGAGGACGCCGGCTGCCGCGCAGACGGCGAGCGTCGGGATCATCCCGACCTTGAAGCGCAGCATCGCGACCATGGCGCCGGCGCTGAGCAGCGCGGTGCGCCAGTCGAGCGACGCCAGGACCGAAAAGTCCGGCGAGAGCCCGAGAACGGCGACCGGGCGGACCTCCCTGAACAGAACGTGCAGGCCGAACCAGAGCGCGAGGTTCATGATCACGCCCACCACGGCGGCCGTGATCGCGCCCAGCGCCGCCGACAGCGCCCGGTTGCCGCGCAGAGCCTCGACATAGGGACCGCCGAGGAAGATCCAGAGAAAGCAGGGCGCGAACGTCACCCAGAGCGTCAGAAATGCGCCCAGGCTACCCGCCAGAAGCGGCGACAACGCGCCCCCGCCGCGGTAGCCGGCGAGAAACCCGACGAACTGCAGCACCAGGATCAGCGGACCCGGCGTCGTCTCGGCGAGACCCAGCCCGTCGATCATCTCGCCGGGCCGCAGCCAGCCATGGGTCTCGACCGCCGCCTGGGCGACATAGGCCAGCACCGCATAGGCGCCGCCGAAGGTGACGACGGCCATCGTGCTGAAGAAGCGTCCGAGCTGCGTCCAGACGCTGCTCTCACCCGTCCACAGCCAGAGGAGGAGAACCGGAGCGAGCCAGAGCGGCAGCCAGATCGCGAGCGTCCGCAAGGCCCGACCGGTCGAGGGCCGGACATGGTCGAGTTCGCCGCGCGCAAACAGCGCGTCGACGACGCCCGTGACAGCGGGACCCGCCCTGCCATGGCCCGCCTGCGCGTCGAACAGCGCCGGGCTCAGCCGGTGGCCGGCCCAGCCGACCAGCCCGGCAGCCAGGATGATCGCCGGAAACGGCACCTTGAACAGGAAGATGGCGAGAAAGGCGGCGATGGCGAGCACCACCATCGCCCGGTTCTTCAGGGCGCGGCGGCTGATCCGCAGGCCCGCCTCGATCACCACCGCGAGCACCGCCGCCTTGATGCCGAAGAACAGCCCGTCGACGAGCGGCACCTCGCGATACAGAACGTAGAGAATGCTCAGGCCCAGCATCACCGCCGCGCCCGGCAGGATGAAGAGCAGCCCGGCGATCAGCCCGCCGAGGGTGCGGTGCATCAGCCAGCCGATATAGACGGCGAGCTGCTGTGCCTCGGGGCCGGGCAGAAGCATGCAGTAGTTCAGCGCATGCAGGAACCGCTCCTCGCCGATCCAGCGGCGCTCCTCGACGAGCTCCTTGTGCATCAGCGCGATCTGCCCGGCCGGTCCGCCGAAAGAGAGCAGGCCGATGCGCGCCCAGACGCGCGTCGCCTCCGCCAGCGTCGGAAGTTCGGCCCGGGCAGCGGAGGCGTCGTTGGATGAGAGGGAAGTCACGATGTCGGCCCTTTGGCAGTGGCGGCCCCGATCGGCCAGTTATGGGTTTCCTCGCTGGCATCCCGGCACCAGCGATACATCGCGTCATAGAGCAGCATGCCGGCATCCAGCTGCGCGAGATCGTCCCGGAACATGCGCGAGAGACCCAGCGACGCCGCCAGAAATCCCGCAGCCTCGGGCACGCTCTCCAGGGTCGCGGTATCGGCGGCGCGAACGATCGCCGCAAGCCGCTCGAGCGCCGGGCTGGCGAGCCCGAATTCCTCGATCATGACGTCGAAGCTGCAGCGTTCGCCCCGGTGGCTCCAGAACACGCCCTCGATGTCGAAGGGCGTCGCGGCGAAGCGCTCCGCGACGGCCGCGACCTCCGAGGGCGACACGAACAGGAAGACGGCGTGGCGGTCGACGAAACGCCGGATCAGCCAGGGGCAGGCGATCCGGTCGACCTTCGGCCGGGTCCGCGTGACCCAGACGCTGCGGCCCGCGGCATCGCGTGGCGGCAGCGCCGCGCTGCGCAGCAGGAGGCCGCCCGCGTCGCGCCAGGCCTCGAAGCCGCCCGCGAGGTTTTCGGCGGAGACGCCGTGGTGGCGCAGCCAGGCCGCGACGCCCTCGCTGAGCTTGAGGCCGCGCTGGCAGGACACCACCACGCGCTGCCCGGCATAGGCCTTGGCCCAGACGCTGACATCGCCGTGGGAGCGGCTGTCCGAGCCCGGCAGCCCGCGCGGATCGGCCGCGACATCGTCGGGGATCCGGACATCGATGATGACGGGCGCATCGGGCAGGCCGACGAGCTTCGACAACTGGGCAGCGCTGATCGAGATGTTGGAAGACATGGGCGTCCATCCTGAAGCTGAGGATATTGGACGCGAGCCTTGGGCCGAAGCCTCACGGGGTCGTCGCGGTGAACCCCTGAACCGCCTTAAACCACAGGCCACCGCCGGACGTCAAACACCGCAAGGCCGGATCAGTCGATCCGGCTGACCAGGACCTTGTCGATGCGGCGACCGTCGAGATCGACGACCTCGAAGCGCCAATGCCCCTTCTCGAAGACCTCGCCCACGACCGGCAGATGGTTCAGCTCGGCCAGGATGAAGCCGGCGACCGTCTGGAAATCGGCGTCGCGCGGGATCGGAATGCCGAGTTCGTGCGAGAACTCGTCGACCTGCATCCAACCCGCCACCAGCCAGGAGCCGTCGGCGCGCGTCACGATCGGCGGCTCGTCCTGCTCTTCCTCCTGGAAGGCGCCGATGATCGCCTCCAGCACGTCGCCGGGCGTGATGATGCCCTCGAAATGCCCGTACTCGTCGAAAACCAGGGCCATATGGACCCGCGAGGCGCGGATTTCGCGCAGCACCTGCAGGGCGCCCGCCGTGTCCATCACCACTGGCGCCTCGCTGACAAGCCCGCGCAGATCATGCGTGCCGCCATCTGAGAGGAAGTCGATCATCTCCTTGACCAGCACGACACCGATGATCGAATCCCCCTCGCCGTCCTGCACCGGCAGGCGCGAGCGGCGCGTCGCGCGCAGCTGCTCGCGGATCTCGTCGGCACTGTCGGCGAGATCGATCACCTCGACCTCGCGGCGCGGCGTCATCAGGGCGCGGGCCGAACGGTCGGCCAGGCGCATCACGCCCGAGATCATCTCGCGCTCGTCGCGCTCCAGCACGCCGGCCGTCTCGGCCTCGGCGATGATGGTGCGGACCTCCTCCTCGGTGACCTTCTCCTCCGACTCGCCCCTCTGGCCGAGCAGCGCGAGCACCGCACGCCCCGAGATATCGAGCAGGAAAACCAGCGGTGCGCCGACCTTGGACAGCAGCAGCATCGCCGGCGCGACGCGCGCCGCCACCCGCTCGGGATCGCGCAGCGCGATCTGCTTGGGCACCAGCTCGCCGATGATCAGCGAGAGATAAGTGATCGCGACAACGACGAGGCCGACGCCGAACCCGTCCGAGACCACCCGCGAGAAGCCCTGCCCGGCCAGGAATTCAGACAGCCGCGCGCCGAGCGTGGCGCCCGAGAAGGCGCCCGAGAGCACACCGACGAGCGTGATGCCGATCTGGACGGTCGAGAGGAAACGGCCGGGATTGTCGGAGAGCCGCAGCGCCGTCGTGGCGCCCTTGCTGCCCTGATCGCTGAGAACCCTGAGGCGGGCCGGCCGGGAGGAGACGACCGCGAGCTCGGACATGGCGAGCAGACCGTTGATGACGGTCAGGGCCACGACGATCAGAATTTCGGTTAACAAAACCAGTCCGTATCATGCAGAGCCGCAGCGATGGCGGCCTGCTTCCTCGCCCCTTATAGCGGATGTCGCGCCGCTGGCGATGGTTCGGGGCGAAATTTTTGCGAGGAGGACGCGCGATGACCCAGCAAGAGCCCGCTCCCTGGGACCCGGCGTTGGCGCCCGCCGACGCCGACCGGCGCCTTCACGCTCCCGCCGCCGCGCGCAACCGCGACGCCATCCTCTCCGTCCTTCGTTCCGTGCTGCCGCCGGCGGGAACGGTGCTGGAGATCGCCAGCGGCTCGGGCGAGCACGCGATCCACTTCGCCTCTGCCCTGCCGGACCTGACCTTCCGGCCGAGCGACCCGGCGCCGGAGGCGCTCGCCAGCATCGCCGGCTGGACGACGCAGGCGGGCGCGACCAACGTGCTGCCGCCGCTGCGGCTCGACGCCACGGACTCCGCCTGGCCGGGGACCCTGCCGCCCGGCGAGACGCCGGCCGCGATCCTCTGCATCAACATGATCCACATCGCCCCCTGGGCGGCGACGGAGGGGCTGTTGCGCGGCGCGGGCGCCCTGCTCCCCACGGGCGCGCCACTGATCCTCTACGGCCCCTTCCGCCGCCCCGGCCGCCCGCTCGAACCCGGCAACGCCGCCTTCGACGCGAGCCTGCGCGAACGCGACCCGGCCTTCGGCCTGCGCGACCTCGGCGAGGTCACGGCGCTGGCGGCGGCGGCGGGGTTCGGCACGCCGGAGGTGATCGAGATGCCCGCGAACAATCTGACGGTGGTGTTCGGGAAGCAGGCCGGGCGCTGAAACGGCGATGACCGAGGTGGTGCGGACGGCGGGGGACCGCGCAGGCAACAGCTAACCATTGAAATTGCTTGTCTTTTTCGCTCGCTAGACCGCACCTCTGTAGCGGTCTTTGTAGCGGCTGGCAAGCGTGCCTCGCGGTGCTCCCTCGGTCGCCGCCACTGGATTACGCCCGTTCTTCCGATGGCGATGGCGCAGCTGCTTCGCTCCCAACTAAAGCCGGCGCCCAAACGTCCAGTAAAGCATCTGAAATTGCTCGCCGTTCAAGCCACACCGCTGCAAGGGTAGCGCCATCGATGGCGTGCCACATGATTGAGCCCCTGCTGGATAGGCCAGTAGGCATGATGTGGCCGCGCTGGGGGTCCTTCCTATCATAGGTATAGAGGTCGCTTGCGTCGCCGTTCGGCGGATTGCGCTGCATCTGGAGAGGCTGCTTCAGCCCCGGCCCATTTGCGATCTCGTGCTTATCAATAGGCATCCGCAAAACATGCAACTGGCGGGCAACGGCATGCTCCGGGCCATCTTCCAAAACTAGCCCGCGCTCTTTCCGAAGCCGCGTTATCTCATAAACCGACCCGACCCAGATCTCCGACAGCATCATTTGATAGTGGAAGGCCATGAACTCGATATTGGTCTCCTGCAAATCCTCGCTCGACATGGGCTCATCCTCCATCGCTCTCAGCAGCATGTCGGCCTCACCACACCTTTGGACTGAAACCATCAAGATGCTGTGAGGGAGCTGACCGCCTAATCTTATAGAAGCCGTCACCCAGCGCCGGTGGATGTCTGGATAGCGCGCTGCAGCCATCCGAAACCCCAGCGAAATTGCAGCTCTGACACGCATGGCACCGTTCCAGCCGAGTGACCCCACTAGACGACTTTGCGCGATGTTGGCCAAAAAAACAGGGGGAGGCCTCGGTTGCCCGAAGTCTCCCCCTGAGGGACCGCTAGAACGCCCTCTCAGGCGCCTCGCGGCGTGGTCGCTTGTCGTATTCCGGCAGCTCCCTCACGAACGTGTTCATGAGGTGGACGAAGGGCACCCAATTCCCCCACGGGAACGCCCGCGCGACGTTGCGCACATCCTGTTGCGACAGGTTGTTGTCGCGGGACAGGAGGTTCCCGGCCATACCCCCGAGGCCCTTCTGGACGTCGTCGATAAGGCCGAACGTGGGGTTACCTGTGACGAGGTTGGACGGCTGCGAGGTCATCCGATAGCCGAACACAGGATCAACCCCAGCGGCAGCCAAGGCGGTGTCCGCAACTGCGGGCATGAACGATGACCAGCTAGCCCGCTGGAAACCACCGGCAAGCAGGCCCTCCCAC
Organism: Allobosea sp.; assembly: GCF_030694325.1. GTDB lineage: Bacteria > Pseudomonadota > Alphaproteobacteria > Rhizobiales > Beijerinckiaceae > Allobosea. Next base: position 40,153 of record NZ_JAUXYO010000086.1, read on the forward strand.
GACAGAGCCTTGTCCAACCGCTCTTCCCGGCGCGGGTCCGTGGCATAGCGGTAGTGGCTGTACGCGATGTGCGTCAGCACGCCGCCTAGCCCGGTCAGCAGGAAGGTCGTTGCCGTCTCCCAATCCCGCATGTGGATGTTGTGCGCGAGGTGACGCGCCCACGCTCCCATGACGAAGGACCGGAACTGGAGCACCGTCTTGCCCAGGGCATCGCCCATGACCCGCGACATCGCGCCGGGGTCGTTGGCCAGTACGGCGTACTCGGCCCACCGCGTCACGCCCATCTGGAAAGCCGAGGCAGCCTCTTGGTCAGCCCAGCTTTCAAGGTTCATCCGGGGCAGCTTCCGGCCCGCGACGCCGCCGTCGATGAGGGTCCGGTTCTCGCGGATCGACTTGAAGATGCGTTCGCCCATCTCCTTGTCGATGCCCATGGCCGTCAGGCGGTCCCAGTTCACACTGTCCCCATCTGCCATGTGGGCGAACTTGGCGTAGACGCCGCGCGCCGCGAAGCGCTGGAGCCCGGTGTTGATCGGCGCCATCAGCGAAAGGGCCGTGGTGGCCCGCTTCAGCTTCGCCATGCCGGCGTCGTAGCGCTCCCCAAGGCTGCCTGTGTGGGCGCCGTCGATGGTGTCCCCTGAGGCGCCGATGCGGGAATGCACGCCGCCTCTGACCCAATCGGTCCCGTAGTTGGTCAGGTACTCCAGATCACGCGCCAGCTCATCGTTGAGCTGCCCGGTTCGGGCGTCTCTCAGGATGTGCCGGAAGGCGGGCATCGCCGACAAGCTGGCTTTGAGCCCCACGGACGCCGCGACGTGGAAGAACTCGTTGACCTGAGCGAAGCCAACGTTGCCCATCACGCGGATGAAGTTGTAATCCCTCAACCGCCGCAGAGCTTGCCCCCATGCTGTCTGGTCGTACCGGCCGCTGAGGCCGAGCACCTGACTGCGGAGGAAGTCGAGGTTCTGGCGATCAAGCTCCAGCCCCTTTACGCGCTGCTCCTGAGACGCCCTGCCCTCCACAACCGCGTCGTCCCACGTCTGGGCAAGGCGCTGCATCATGCGCTCCCAATCGGCCTGTTTGGACAGGCCCGAGACCAGAAATTCCGGCTCGTTGGTCGGCGGCTTCCACTCCCCCGAGATTTCGAAGACGGGGGAGCCGTCCTTCGTTTCGTTGACCTTCATGCCGCCAATGGTGCGCCTGCGGCCGAGCGGAGCGTGGACCTTCCAATCGCCCTTTAGGGACACCAAGAGCGCCGCCAAGGCGTCGTCCACCTTCGACCCCGAGACCAGCTTGTGACCAAGCGTCGAAGCATAGTCCGCAGCCGCCTCGACCAGCGCACGAGCCGCTTCAGGGTCGGCGGACGTGATTGCCGCCCGGTCGATGACAAGCGCCCCACGTTCAAGCCTGAGGTCGATTTCGCCCGCAGCCGTAACAATGCTGGGGTTGGTCGCGCTCGGCCTGATTTCGACGTCCGCCCGCTTGATCGGCTGGACGTGCATGTCGGTGAAGAGCGGGTTCTTCACGCGAACCTGATGAAGGCCAAGCAGTCCCGACATCTGCCGGGAGTAGCTCTCGAAGACCTCCAAGGCGTCGTCTTCGAACAGGTCCATCAGCCGGAACTCCAGCGTCTGGCCGTAGCGAGGGTCCGCCTTGTCGGTGACCGTGAGGTGGTCCGTGAAGGTCTCGTCATAGAGGGCGCGGCGCTTGGCGCGTGGCGAGGCGCCAGCGGTCTTGTCAGCCTTCGGTTTCACCGCCGTCAGGACAGTTTCGACTTCGTTCGGGGAAAGCGTGCCGAACTCCTCCAGCATCTCGCGCAGGGCGTCTTGGTCCTGCCCCGAGATGGCGCGGTCTCCTTTCAGGTCAGCATCGGCTGCCAGCATGCGCAGGCGCGTCACATACCCTTCTGCCCACTTCCGAGCCGCCGCATCGTCCACCTCGGGGTGCATCGCCTTGAAGCCCTTGGCGTAGGCCGAGGCGATGGCGTGGTCGCCGAAGAGCCTGGTCTTCTCTGCCACCCGAACGTTGGACCGCTGCCGCATGAGATAGTTGGCATGCGACTGGACCTGTTCGAAGCCCGGCAGTGCCTCCAGCGAGCGCCCCGAGAGTTTGCCGGGGTCAGCGGCCAGTTCCGCGAAGCGGGCATGCAGCTTGCGGATGGTCGTCGCCATCTTTGTTGCTTGAGGCGAGAACTCCGCTTCCCGCGTCGGGTCGGTGTTACGGATTGCTGCGGCGATCTCCTTGCGGAGGGCCGCCTCGGCTGCCGCTCGTTCCGACCACCCGATATCGCGGTCACGGTGGTAGGATTTCAGCGTCGGCTGCCAGTCGCGCGCCAGTTCGCTCATCATGGAGGTGTGCGTATGGCGCTGGTATTCGGTGGCCGCGAAGTCCACCGCGATGGATTTGTCGCTGTTGCCCACGGCGTCCAACCCCAGCTTGCCGCCAACCGCCCGCGCCACTGGGCTTTGGCTGGACTTAAGCTGCCCCACGGCGTCGAAGCGCATCTTGCCCAGTGCGGTCTCCGGGGCTTCGGCCTTCATCCACGCTTCCACCTCAGGATGGAGCACGGACGGCCGAAAGGCGGCAGCGGCGCCCACAGAACCGGAGCCCAAAGCGGTGCCGGTGTGCAGCTCGCCACTCTCCTGCTGGAGGTTGCGCCCGATGCTCCTGAGGGCGTCTGCCTCGGATTGCGTCGCCGGGTTCCTGCGAAGCGCACCGAACGCACCGCCAAGGACCATGCCGGTGCCCGCAGCCCAAAGGAGGTCGCTCGTCTCCGCCGTCTCCTTGGATACGAAGCGGGGGATTTCCAACGCGACGTTGGCAGTTGCCGCTGTTGCGCCGCTCGCAAGGATGCGTCCCATGCGGCCGAGCTTGGCGATGCCGGCTGCCTCAGGAATGGCGAGCGACGCCGCCAAGCCGACAGGCTCTAGCATTTCCCCGAGAATGGCCCCCGCCGTTCCCCGCCATCCCGATGCGCCGATGCGCTCTTGCATCGCGACTTGGGACTTTATGCGGTCCCTGATGGTGCGCGCATGGGCCTCTGAGGTGGCATCCTCGAAGTTGTCCCAATACTGGCGCGGGACGTCCTTCGTCAGGTCGGTCAGGAGCTGCTGCTTCTGCGACCACCGGAAGTCAGGGTCGGGCTGGTGATCCTCCATCCCCCGGAAGGCCCAGGTCAGCGGGCTGGCGTCCTTGGCCGACTCGTAGGCCGAGCCGAAGAACCCGATAGGCTCGACGCTGTCAGCCGCGTTGCGGCGCTCGATGTCCGTGACGGGACTCTGCGGGCGGATGTTGTTGTCCCCTACCCGGCCCGGTTCGATGGTGGAGCGGACATCGGGGAGGCTGCGGGCCGAGGAGCCCGAGAACTTGTTGAACACGTCCACCGCCGTCCGGCGCCGGCCAGCCCAGTTGTGACCGCCAGCGGGGTTCGCTGCGGTCCAGCCTGCGGGGCGCTCGAAGCTGATGAAGGCGAGAGCCGCCTCGTCGGGCGATTGGGACTTCATCAGGCGGTCGTACACGCCGCGCTCGCTCGTCTTCAGCTCGTGGTCGAGGAAGTCGAGCTGGGTCTTGAGGGCGTAGACGTCGGCGCCGCGCTCGCGGGCGAAGTTCATCAGGTTGGTCTTGCGGCCCGCGCCCGGCTTGGGATCACGCCAGCCGGCGATGCCGAGGCCGGTGCCGCTGTCGTGGATGGCGCGGGTGTTGAGGCTGTCGCCGCTCTCGTTCTGGAGGTTGCCCAAGATACCGGAGACGGCGTTGTCGGAGTAGCCGAGGCCCTTAAGGTAGCCGTAGGCGTTGAATGAGGCGTCGCTCATGAGGGTGTCCTTGAATGCGAAAAGCCCCGCGCGGAGGTGGTCCGAACGGGGCCGTGAGATTGATGGGGCGAGTTGACGCGAGAGGAGTCTAAGCGGCCATCGGCAAGGCGGCGTTCTGCCGCTGCTCTAGCGCCGCAAACGCGCGCCGCATGCTGCGCTGAGCTTTCCGAACGGTGCTGGTGGTCTTGCCGGCCGCAACGCGGAGATTGTCCCGCCGCAGGTTGAGCGAGTTGCCGTCCACCATTTCCACGACCTCCGATTGGCCGAGCTGCTTCAGCAGCAACACCACGGGGAAGCGCTCGTCGGTGAAGGGGCATAGGATGTTGACGCGGCCGGTCATGACGCTGACGTGCCATTGGGCTGCGTCGGGATACCCGAGCGCGAGAAGAGCGTCATAGTCGGCAGGCGAGATAGTGGCCGCATGCAGCTCGCCAGTTGGATGCGCCTTGATCTGGAGTTTCATGGTCCGGTTCCATCAAATGAAAAGGCCCCCGAGAGGTGATCTCCCGAGGGCCTGCTGAAGGGGCTGAGGTGGTGGGGCGTTAACCGCGCGAGAGCTTGACCAGCCCCTGCCGCACCGCTGCCGCGTAGGACATCGTGCCGATACCCGGCAGATCGAGAACGACCTGACCATCGACCTTGCGAACCACAACCCCGGTTTCGGACGTGGCTTCCATCAGGTCAGCGGGGATAGAGCTTTCACCGCTCGCGAGGTACTTGCTGACCAGCTTGGCATAGGCCTTCGGATTGCGGTCCATGACATGCTGGCTCATGGCGTCCTTGAACTCGCCCCGGTGGTGGCGTTCGGCCCATTCCACGAAGCCATCGGGGTCCGTCACGCCCGCCGCGCGGAAGGCCTTGGCAGCCTGTCCAGCGAAGGCGTCCTGCACCTTCGCAAGGTCAGCTTGAAGCGTCTGCGGGCTGACCCTAGCCGCATCGGCCATCGCCCTGATGGTGTCGGTCGAAACCTCCCCCTTCGCGATGACGTCCGTCATGGCTCTGATCTGGGCGCCCTCGGGAGTTCCGTGGACGATGTGGCCGAACAGGTTCTCTGCGCTGCGGTCATCGAAGGCCGTTTCGTTGCCCGTGTAGTCCGGCTGAACGTCCGATTTGGGGGCGTCTTGGGCGCCGGCCCCTCCCGCCTCTTTGGCGGCAAGACCCGTGTCCTTGAAGTCACCCGCCTTGCCGGAGAGATAGCCGAGGCGAAGGGCCACCTTCACGGTCGTGGGGTCGCCGTTGATGGTGACGAGGTCGTTCAACCCCAGCTCGGCCGGCGCCCGCTGGAAACCCGACTGCGTCCGACCCGTTGCGAGGATGTCGGCGTTCGACGGGTCAAGATGGCTGTCGATGGTGGGGCCGTGACTGGCCGGCGCGGTGATGGCCGTGACGTCCGGCCCAACGGCGATCCTCGGGGAAAAACTGAACGGGTTCGTCTTGGGGGCAGGTTCGTGGGCGGCGTTGGCTGCGGCGCGGACCTGAGCTTCGCGCTGTTCGAATACGGCAACGCCGTCGATGAGGTCGGTCATGTTGATGTCCTTGGAGATGCGGAAGAGGGAGGAGCCGCGCGGTCAGCGGGCGAGGTAGTCGTAGGAGTTGCTGCGCGAGGCGGCGGCGGCTTTGGCGTAGGCCAGGGTAAGGACGGCCAATTCGAAAGCGGCCTCGGCTTCCACTTCAAGGGCCCGAATGTGGGCAGTGAGGGTCGCCCGGACGGGGTCGTTGTGATCCCGCGCCGAGAGCGTTTCGTTCTTCGCCGCAACGAGCCGCATGGCCTCGGTGTAGGCGGCATTGGCGTCCGCGAGTTCGGCAGCGGTCAGGGACGCGCGGATGTGTTCGAATGACATGTGATTGGTCTTCCGTGATTAGAAATGGAAAGGCCCCGCCCGGAGGTGATCCGAACGGGGCCGAGATGGGTTTGGAGCTGCACGCAGCCGGGTTTGGCGAGGTGTCAGCTATGCGTGGTGCTGAGGCGGTGCTTCGCTGCCGGGTTCAGCCCCGAGTTTTGGAGAGCGCCTTGGGGCCGTCTGCGATCCAGCCGAAGGTCGGCGTCCAGGCGACTTGCGCGCGCCCCTTGAAGCCGGCGATGAAGCCGCCAGCGTCGTAGGCGATAAAGAGGCGACCGAAGTTGAGAGCAAAGTCCATGGCGCGATGGTCCTAGGCGAAGTGGATGCGGGCGGCGGCTGCCGTCTGCGGGGCTTGGATTAGCTGCGGCTGGAGACCGCGCCAATGCGGCCAAACGACTCCTTGTCGATCTGATGTAGGACCGGTAACATCCTGAAATACCTACCCAATACTGGGATTGTCACACCTGCGGGCCACTCCATGGCTAGGCCCAACGGGGCAGTGGTCAGCACCATGAGAAGCACGACCATGCCCGGCTCTGCCGGTGTACGACCATCGAACTGAGGTCGTTTTTCAGGGTGTAACGGTCATGGGTAATCTACTCGGAACAACCTAGGCCTGCTCATCGTGGAACGGCATCGGGCCGCTGTCGGTCAGGCGCATCAGCGGTGATGATCCCGAACCATCACCTGACAGGGCCTCCGCTTTCCTCCGCTCCCGGTAAGCACGACCCTCAGTCCGCTTCTTGGCGTAGCGGATGACGAGCGCCGGGGAGACCTCGAGAATTTCCGCGATGGTGCGGTGAGGCTTGTCTCTGAAATGGTCCTCGATCCAGCACACCTCCTCCTGCGTCGTCATTGCCCCCCTGCGAGCGGCCTTGAAGTTGTCCAGTGCCGCCCTGATGAGGGGCACTTCGCGGTCTTTTCGGCAGTCCGCATCGTAGTCATCGACGGTCTCAGCCCAGATCGAGGCGATGAGGTCTTGCCCCTTGGGGCTGATGACGTCGAAGGCATGTCGTGAGCGCGTCCAGTCGAGGCGACGGCCGATGCCGATATCGACGAGATGGCGGGGCAGACGATAGTTGCGACCTTCAAGGGCGAGAACGCCCATGTGGTGAAGGATGGCGCGGACCTTCTTGGGACCGACCCCGTGCCTCTCCCCCAGCTCTGTCACCGTCAGCCAATTTCCAATGCTCTGGGTTGTCAACTGGCCGGTTGTCCGGTCCAGCACTTCTTGGGTGTATTCCATGATGGTCCTGCAGAACGACAAAACCCGCCGTGAAGCGGGCCTCAAAGGGGAAGTGGAGCTGTGGTGGAGGTGGCGCGGGGCTTCGCGCGGGGAGTTCAGGTCAGGGCCATCGCGCGCTCGGTCTTCTTGGTCGTCCTGGCCTCAATGAACGTGGGCTAACTCGCCAGAGCAGCGGCAGCAGTCGCGGATACGGCCAGCCCCTCGCGGCGCTCCAGCTCGGCTAGATGCCGCATCAGGCCAGCCTTGGAGCGGAAATGATGCCGGCCATACCAACGGGTCTCCCCGCCATTGCGTCTGCTCGTCTGGACGATCCACTGGACGCCGTCGCGGCATTCGATCAGTCGCCGGCCATCCGAGAGCTGCGCCACGATCCACGCGTAATCGTCGCTGCCTTCCCGGTGGTCCGTGGCCTTGGCCGTCTTGGTCATCGTGTCTTCGATCATGAGATGGAGTTTCCTTGCGTCTGGGGTTGAACGCAGCCGAGGTCAGGCGTCTGCCGATGGTATGGTGACCATCAGGGGCCTTCGGCATCAGGTTCAGGTTGGGAGGATCAGCGGCGAAGCGGGCGGATGAGGTTGGCTCTCCGCAGGTTGAGGCTGTCGCCATCGTGGCATCGGACGGCGCCGCGCTCGATGCCGAGCAAGAGCCGGGCAATCATGACGTTTCGGGACGATGAAGCGTCCCAAGCGCGAACGTATTGGTGACCGTTGCCGCTGGAGTTGAGGAACCACGAGGCGTGGCCGATGGCGGCGATAACGCGTTCGTAGTCGGTGAGATGAAGGACGGCGTGGGTTTGCGCCTTGGCGAACTGAACGCGCACCAAGGCTGTCCCGCAGGCGTCCGCCGCGAGTTCGATAGGGTTCATGTTGGGGGTTCGTTTGCTGTGCCGGTCGAAGCCGGACGTTGGGGAGTGGAGGCCTACAAGGAGGCCAGAAAAGAGATGGGACCCGGACGCTAACGGGCGTTCCTATTTCCTAGGGTGGGTGGTAACCGGCGCGGCTGCTGCTCTGGGTTCTCTGGCCAGCCGGTCGGCAGCCCGGACTACAAGCCTCGGAGCCAATGGATACGACCCGACCGCAACCGCGCTCTGGTCTCCTAGTGTGAGGGGCAATCGCTCCGGCGCCTCAGAGAAGGGAAATCAGGCCCTTCACCGTCGTCTGTCCGCGAGTCGTCAGGGTCAGGATATTGACGCGGCGATCCTCGAAATCCTCGCGCGAGTTGACGAGCCCTAGCCCCCCTCGATCCGACAGCCGGTCCACTATGCGCGCCGCCGTGGACTGCGATAGGGGCACGAACAGCGGCAGCTCGCGCTGATAGATGCTCGGCTTGCTCGCGATCCGCAGGAGCACGAGAGCAACGTTGATCTGCATGCCCTCCTCGACCTCGGTCAACGCTTCAAGGAACTGGATAGCTCGGTGCAGCGCGGGCGTAGGCAAGGCGTCGTCCTGTCGGTAGCGGCGGGTGGATCAAGTGTGGGAAAATCCCGCCCCTGCCGTCCAATGACAAAAATGACTCGATGGACCTCGACTGAGTCACGAAATTGATGAGTTCGGCCCCTCGGCCCTGACCTGCCTGCCCTTCGGGGTCCGCGAGAGGATCAGTGCGGAGGTCGGCTTAGACGGCCTCAGGTTCACCTTCAGGCGCCTTCAGGATGCGATGTCCTGACCCCTTGCCGATGCCTGGGCCGTCTCTTTCGCAATCTTCGCCACCTGTCCCCGGCTGCATCCGGTGATGGCCTGCACCTTCGCCCAAGGCATGCCCGCCTTGAGCAAGGAGGCGATGTTGCCGTTGCGCTCCGCATTCGCCGGGCGACCCTGATAGCGGCCCTCTGCCTTCGCCTTGGCCTGCCCCTGCGCCTGCCTGCGGCGGCGGTCCTCATAGTCCTTGCGGGCAATGGCGGCGAGCATGTCCAGCATCATCGCATTGATGGCGTCGAACATACGTACCGTAAACTCGTCAGCCTTGGGGTCCGCCATGGCCCAGCTAGTAGGTAGGTCGAGGGCTACGACGCGGACGTGACGGGAGGCCAGCTCGGCCTTGAGCTTGGTCCAGTCCTCCGCGTTGAGGCGAGACAGGCGGTCCACCTGTTCAATGAGCAGCACGTCTCCCGGCCTGCTGTCGGACAAGAGCCGGAACAGCTCCGGGCGCTTGAGGGAAGCCCCGCTCTCATTCTCCGCGTAGGTGGCGGCGATGTTGAGGCCCCGCTCGGTGGCGAAGGCCTCGACCTGCTCACGGGCTCGGGTGGCGTCCTGCTCTGCGGTCGAAGCTCTGAGATAGGCACGAATGAACATGGATACCGCCTCCGGTCTCTTTTGGATAGGTCGATATCTATCGGTCCTCTAAGGATAGGTCAATAAGTCTTTTCGGGCGTCTGCCGGCCCGGTCTTCCACATGTACACCCAAAGTGACCGCCCTAGGCACAGCACGCAGCGCCGCGTCTGGAAGCGGGACTGCCCAGAAATTTTCTGTGGAGGTACCGTCCCATCTTACACGCTCATCTCCGAGAGCGGCCTGTTCAAACTCCTCATGCCGAGCACCAAGCCGCAGGCGAAGCCATTCCAAGACTGGATCACCCGCGACGTGCTCCCCTCGATCCGCAAGACGGGCGGATACCAGCTCGGGACCGGCGAGACGCTGCCCCTTCCGGCCAACTTCGCGGACGCCCTGCGCCAGCATGCGGCGACCCGAGCGCTGGACGAAAAGCGGCACCCGATGTTTCGCGGAAGGGGCGCCACGGGGGGAAGTCGCACTTGCCCATTCATCGATGGCCCCTCGGATTTTTCCGGCAAATCCAAGTGCGCGCAGCGCCCGTCCGACAGCTCGCGCGATTTGGTCGGATAAGTCGCCGGTGACCGTTGCTGCAGCGGTCGATCTGTGGCGTCGTAATCGAAATCGGAGCTAGCGAATGGACGGGCAGTGGATAGGTCGGTTCAGTGGATCATCGTCAGGGGTATTTGTTGCAGACCTAGACGACCACCAGACCCATGTCGAAGGGCACGCCTTCCTATTTCAGGACGACGCCAATATCCCCAACACCGTTGCCTTCGTCCGGACCGAAAGTAAGGCTCCTCAGCAGACCTTGACTGTTAGGCCAGCGGCATTGGGCCATGACGGCATCGCAATTCCACCAGAAGTGCTTGTTCAACGGTACCCAGACGCAGATTTTCCAGAGACTGCGATGGTGCAGCTACAGCTTAAGGGCCGTGAACTGCGCGTGAAATGGAGCACCCCAATCGAGACAACCGGCGAAGCAATCTGCAAAGCGAGTTTGTCTGATAGACCGTCGGCTCTCAAGGCGGACCCAGAAATTACAAGCTGGGCTCAATTTCGTCAGTTTGTTGTCAGGCTACCTGCCTATAAATATGTTTTTCGTGGACAGCCATCTCGATGGCGATTGCGTACTGCATTTCATCGAACGCACCGCAAGGATCTTGTTCGATTTACACACAAAGACATGAGCGAGTTGCACCGCGTTTTATCGGCTCGGACGAGGCATTACTTTCAGTTGGGTGACTCTATACAAAACGGAGCATTCTGGCATCTAGCCCAGCATCACGGATACCCTACTCCTCTTTTAGACTGGTCGGCATCACCCTTCGTCGCTGCCTATTTCGCGTTCAGGCCCGACGCTTATAGACCGATGAACCAAGAATATGTGCGAATTTTTATGTTTGACGCCGAGGCGTGGACAAATAGATGCCCACAATATCTTCGAACCTCAGGTATCCGACCTCACTTCTCTCTGCTCGACGCTGTAACTGTTGGCAATGAACGGGCTCTGCCTCAGCAAGCCAGGTCTTTCCTGACGAACGTGGATGACATCGAAGGCTATTTGAAGGGCGTCGAAGAGGCCCACAATGCGGAGTACTTGAGGGCCTTTGACCTGCCGTACAATGAGCGGCTCGATGTCCTGAATGAACTCACTCTGATGGGCGTCACGCCGGGATCGCTGTTCCCTGGACTCGACGGAGCATGCCAAGAACTCAGGGCTCGATACTTTGGCTACGGTGGCTGACGCGCCCGGCGAGGGTGGGCGCTCCCCTACGCCGCAGCCTTCAACAGATACCGAGGGAACTTGCTCATCTCGGCTGCCAAGTCCTCGACTGTTGGCACCTCGTAGTCGTCCCCCACGTCCTTGGACGAGTGACCGCACATGGCCCAGCGTATGCGCTTCTCAATCTGGGCTCGCGCCGCACGCCGCTTGAAGGTGTGACGCCATGCATGGTTCGGCGAGATGCTCGGGTCATTGACGCCGAGGTCGCGGACCCAATCCGCCAACTTCACGCGCGCCTTCACCCAAGGGCCCTGCACCGGGTTTGTCAGGTCGTCTGATTTCTTCCGCTGCCCGTGCGGATCGTAGAACAGCGCCCCCTGCCCTGCCTTCTTCACGAAGTCCAAGAAGCCCTGCTCCACCAGATGCGCATGAACCGGGACCACGCGTGCTTGGCCGCCCTTCACAGCCCCCGCCTCGGGCGTAATCCTGATCGTCCAGAAGCCATCCCGGTGCTGCCTGACGTCCACACCGCGTAGCTGGGTCATCTCGCCCGGTCGGGAGCCGGTGTAAGCACAAAGCCACGGCACCCACCGACGGGCAGCAGCGTTGTGGGCAGCCATTCTCGCGGGCGGGCTGGCGAGGGTTGCAGCGAGGATGCAGGTCGTGTCCCTGCTGGTGGTGTAGCTTCGCGGAGCCACCTCGGTGCCGGCTTGGCCGGGCTGGTCAGGCGGCCACGGCTGGCAGGCTGACGATGGGATCATCGCTGATCGGCGCGATGCTTTCCAGCGTGATGTAGCGG
>NZ_JAUXYO010000132.1 GCF_030694325.1 Allobosea sp.
GCGATGTTGAAGGGCACGCCCAAAAAAATATCGGCCGAGCGCTGGTAGAGCTGGCAGGAAAGCTTCCCGTCCGCCACGAAGAACTGGAACAAGCAATGGCAGGGCGCCAGCGCCATCTTCGGGATGTCGGCCGGGTTCCAGGCCGAGACGATCAGCCGGCGCGAATCGGGATTGCGCCGGATCTCGTTCACCAGCCAGGCGATCTGGTCGATCGTGCCGCCGTCCGGTGCCGGCCAGGAGCGCCACTGCCGTCCATAGACCGGGCCGAGATCGCCCTTGGCGTCGGCCCATTCATCCCAGATCGTGACGCCGTTCTCCTGCAGGTAGCGCACATTGGTGTCGCCGCGCAGGAACCAGATCAACTCGTGGATGATCGATTTCAGATGCAGCTTCTTGGTGGTGACGAGGGGAAAGCCCTCGCTCAGATCGAAGCGCATCTGGTGGCCGAAGACGGCCAGCGTGCCGGTGCCGGTGCGGTCGTCCTTGCGGACACCCTCGTCCAGGACGCGTCGGAGCAGGTCGTGATATTGGCGCATGAGCGAATCTCGGTCGAAACGGCGCCACCATAGCCGCAGGCCGCGGCGATGGCGCGGTCGGCCCGGCCGCCTTCCCCTGTTTTCTCGCGCCCGATCGTCTCACCCCTCGGCGTCAGCCGGTGGCAACGGCCGGAACCGAACCGCCGGCGGTCGGTTGCCCAAATGGTTCCTGAAACGATGGAGACGACGAGATGATCCTGCGCATGCCCCGCCACGCCGTCCTGCTCGCGGCCCTGCTCGCCCTGCCGACAGGTGCCCTGGCCCAGGCCCCGGCTCCGATCCGCCCCGACCGGCCGGCCATCTCGATGGACGAGGCCCGCCGCATCGCCAACGACAACGGCATGGTCCGTATCGAGGAGATCGAGCTCGACGACGGCAAATGGGAGATCGAGGGGCGCGACGCCGCCGGTGCCGAGATCGAAATCGACCTCAGCGCAGCCGACGGGAGCGTGCTCAAGATGGAGCGCGACCGCCCGGCGGCCGCCGGCGCGCGGCCCTGATCAGGCGACGCGCCTTAGCCTTTGCGTGAGCCGGTCCGAAATCCGGCTCACGCGATCGCGAGGAGAGTTGAGCGACGCCGCCCTTTGCGGTGCCGCCCGCGACACCATCTCCGCCTCTGAAGTCGAGACGAGGAGATGATGATGATACGATCGCGCCGCATCGGGTCGGTCTTGCTGCTGCTGGCCGGCGTCGCCATCGTGCTGTCCTGTGTCTCGGACAAAGCGGGCGCCCTGCCTGCCCGTGACGGCACCGTCTCGGCCACTGCCGTCACCCCTCCGCACAAAACCCTCGAAAAAATCTCCCGCGACAAGATCTCCGAGGACTCGGCCCGACGGATCGCTTGGGGCTCGGGCATCGACCACGTCGAGGACGTCTTGCTCGCCGACGGGCGCTGGCAGGTCGCGGGCCGTGATCGCAGCGGCAACGAAATCACCGTCGATATCCACGTGCATGACGGCCGCATCCTGGACCAGACCGGCCTCTACGCAAATTAAGCCGGCTCGTCCGCCATCGGCTCTTTCCCCCGCCCGCCGCAGCCCCTATATTGCTCTTGCCGATCGCAAGACCGGCTATGGCGATAAACGAGCGTCGGAATAAGCTTTTCGGACCCGGGGGCGGTACCCGGCGCCTCCACCACAGCCCTGCGGCGCGAGCCATGGGGCGGCCTGCGGGATCTTGGACCGCGGGCTTGCCAGGCCACCGAGTGGCAGGGTTGCGGCGGGGGCGAAATAGGATCGACGAGAGTGTAAAGGCCGTTCTTTTGCCCGGTATGGTTCCGCCGTTATAGGGCTAACGCATAGTTGCCAACGACAACAATGCTCGGGTTGCTGTCGCCGCGTAAGCGGTGCTGGTTCCCAAACCTAAGTCCTTCCGTTTAGCGACGTAAGGCGGGGCCCGGAGGCGCCTGGCAACAGAAGCCTCCACTTCATTCGATGCCTGGCCGGCTGCCGCCGCGGGATGCTGGAAGCGGAAACCTCGACACGATGTCCAAGGACGTTCTTCGCTACGATCTGATGGTGCAGGACGCGCTGAAGGGCGTCGTGCGCAAGATTCTTGCGGAGGCGGGACGGGACGGTCTGCCCGGCGACCACCATTTCTACGTGACCTTCCGCACCGGCGCGCCGGGCGTGCGCGTCTCGCAGCGCCTGCGCGACAAGCATCCCGACGAGATGACGATCGTCCTGCAGCACCAGTTCTGGGACCTTAGCGTCAGCGAGCATGCCTTCGAGGTTGGCCTGTCCTTCTCGAACGTTCCCGAGCGGCTGCTGATCCCCTTCGACGCGATCACCACCTTCTTCGACCCTTCGGTCCAGTTCGGCCTCAAGTTCGAGACCCAGGACGCCGAGGGGGCCTCGGCCAATGACGCGGCCGCCACCCCGCGCCCCCGCGGGGCGGGCTCGGAGCCGAATGAATCGCCGCCTGCCCCCCTCGCCCTCCCCGCCAAGGCGACTCCGGCCGGTGTCCCGGCGATCAAGGCTCCCGCCAAGGGCGCGTCGAAAGCCGCCAAGCCGCAGGCTCAGGAGCCCGCCGCAGAAGCCACGGAAGCGACGCCCGAGGACGGCGGCGGCGCTCAGGTCGTGAGCCTCGACGCCTTCCGCAAGAAGACCTGATCGGCCCGCGAGCCCACCCCGACCACCGCAACGGGCTCGTCCTTCGGCGCATCGCCGCCTCCGGCAGCCCTCGCAGAGCAGGCTGCCCATGACCGAGACCCGCACCGAAACCGATTCCTTCGGCCCCATCGCCGTCCCGGCGGATCGCTACTGGGGCGCGCAGACGCAGCGCTCGCTCGAGAATTTCCGCATCGGCGGCGAGCGCGAGCGCATGCCCCTGCCGCTCGTCCATGCCCTCGTGCTGGTTAAGAAGACCGCCGCCCATGTCAACGCCCGCCTCGGTCTGGTCGACCCGCGCGTCGCTGGCGCCATCGGCCAGGCGGCCGACGAGGCGCTGGCGGGCCAGTTCGACGACCATTTCCCGCTGGTGATCTGGCAGACCGGATCCGGCACGCAGACCAACATGAACGTCAACGAGGTGCTGGCGAATCGCGCCAACGAGTTGCTCGGCGTGGGGCTCGGCGCCAAGAGCCCGGTCCATCCCAACGATCATGTCAATCGCGGCCAGTCCTCCAACGACTGCTTCCCGACCGCGATGCACATCGCCGCCGCGCTCGAGATCGCGCGCTCGCTGCTGCCGGCGCTGCGCGCCCTCGAAAAGGCGCTGGCCGACAAGGCGACGGCCTTCAAGGATCTGGTCAAGATCGGGCGCACCCATCTTCAGGATGCGACGCCCGTCACGCTCGGCCAGGAATTCTCCGGCTATGCGATGCAACTCCATCTCGGCATCAGTCGGATCGAGGCGTCGCTAGGCGGGCTCTACGCGCTGGCCCAGGGCGGCACCGCCGTCGGCACCGGCCTCAACACGCATCCCGATTTCGCCGCCCTCTTTGCCCGCGAGGTCGCGGCCCTGACCGGCGTGCCGTTCCGCAGTGCCGAGAACAAATTCGAGGCGCTGGCGAGCCATGGCGCGCTCGCCACCGCCCATGGAGCGCTCGCGGCGCTCGCCGCCGACCTGTTCAAGATCGCCAACGACATCCGGCTGATGGGTTCGGGTCCTCGCTCCGGCCTCGGCGAGATCAGCCTGCCGGAGAACGAGCCCGGCTCGTCGATCATGCCCGGCAAGGTCAACCCGACCCAGGCCGCGGCGCTGACCATGGTCGCGACGCAGGTCATGGGCAACCAGACCACGATCGGCTTCGCCGCGAGCCAGGGCCATTTCGAGCTGAACGTCTTCAAGCCGGTGATCGCCGCCGCCTTCCTGCAATCGGTGAGGCTCTTGACCGACGCGGCCGACAGCTTCCGCATCAACTGCGTTGAGGGCATCGTCGCCAATGAGGACCAGCTTCGGGAGCTGTTGTCACGCTCGCTGATGCTGGTGACGGCGCTGGCGCCGGCGATCGGCTATGACGGAGCCGCCGGCATCGCCAAGGCCGCCCATCACAACGGCACCACGCTGCGCGAGGAGGCCCTGCGCGCCGGCGTCGCCGCCGATCTCTTCGACGCCACCGTCAGGCCCGAGCGCATGCTCGGTCCGGCCTGAGCCGGCGCCCCGCCATGGCCGAGATCGTCAATTTGCGCCGGGCCCGCAAGCAGCGCGCGCGGCAGGAGGCGGAGGAGCAGGCGCAGCAGAACCGCATCGCCTTCGGCCGGACCAAGGCGGAGCGGAGCCTGAGCGAGGCCGAGCGCGACAAGGTCGTCCGCACGCTGGACGGCCACCGCCTCGGTTCGAGCGACGAAGAGCCCACGCCGTGAGCGCAGAGCGCAAGCGCTCGCTGACCGTCGCCGGCCACCGCACCAGCGTCTCGCTGGAAGAGCCCTTCTGGGAGGCACTGAAGGAGATCGCCGCCGCGCAGGGACAGACCGTGGCGGGCCTGATCGCCGCGATCGACGGCAGCCGCCAGGGCGTCAACCTCTCCTCGGCGCTGCGCCTGCATGTGCTGGCGCACTACCGGCGGCTGGCGGCGGACCGCGGGGCCTGACGCCGCAAGGCCGGCGGCGAGCCTCCGTCCGTTGCCCGGATAACCTTTTTGTTACAGCAGGTTCCAGGCGACGCCTGAATCAACGGCGCGACGTCCTGATTCAGACTGTGAGGCGATAGCTCAGCCGGGCGGGACGCCGCGCGACAGCGGCCGCGGCACGGACTGGATGTCCACCGGCGGCGCCAGCGGCGGCGCGGGCTGCAGCACGGGGTCGGGGAAATTGGCCCGCGGCGCCGTGGGCAGGATCAGCGGACCAGGCAGCGGCTGCGGCGTCGCGGCCCGCTCAGCAGCCGCGCGCTCAGCAGCAGCTCGC
>NZ_JAUXYO010000146.1 GCF_030694325.1 Allobosea sp.
CCGGCCGCACGCTCTACATCCTGGACGAGCCGACCACCGGCCTGCATTTCCACGACGTCGCCAAGCTGATGGAGGTGCTGCACGAGCTGGTCGAGCAGGGCAATTCCGTCGTCGTCATCGAGCACAACCTCGAAGTGGTGAAGACGGCCGACTGGGTGATCGACATGGGCCCCGAAGGCGGCGACGGAGGCGGCGTCGTGGTCGCCGAGGGCACGCCCGAGGCCATCGTCAAGGCCGGCAAGGGCCACACCGCGCGCTTCCTCAAGGAGGTGCTGGAGCGCCGGCCGATTGCGAAGGGCAAGGCGGTGGCGCGGGAGGCGGCGGAGTAGCGCTCGCCCGCCTAGCCTCAGACGGTTTTGGAGTTATGATGAAACTACGTGCGATTCGGTACTCCGACTTTACGTAGAGCTGAACGCGAGAGCACTGCGGATGAAATCCCCTCCGTTCTTTTTACGCGACCACGAATCTAAGATATCGGATATTTTTACGGATATAATTCGAAGATCGACGGATCAGCATACTCGGCAATACGTTGGGACAATACTAAAATACAAACACGGAAATTCCTGGAGCGCCGTAGGCGGCAATAATGAATTTCGAACAAATATGTATTCATTTTCAGCTGAAACAAAAATAAAGCACTCCGATTTAATTGACCACAAACTTCAAATAATCGAAGATCACGTTAGAGAAATTGTTAATTCTTATCGGTCTCAGTTTGGAAAAAACTTTTACGGCGTCATCTCGGAGTCAGCATACGCTGGAGCCACTTCGATTGATCTCAGTACGAACATGAGCGCCGAGGCCAGCCTCTCTTCTGCCATAGCGTCCGCAGAATGGGCTGTCGATCGTTTCGGGCGCGCAAAACCACCCGAAATTCACGTTGGATCAGCCGCGTTCCAAAAGATTCAGCACTTAATTGATGAACGCGGGGATGCCAAAAGCCCTGACCTCGAGCGAATTTTCGCAAGAAAGGAAGCAGAAGCGGTAGGACGAGAGGCAGATCGCATAGCTCAATATAGGTTCCGGCCATGAGAGTTTGCATTTGTGTTGGATGCAATAATTACGATCATGAGCAGAACCTAAACGGAGCAGAAGGCGACGCTCAAAATGTATTTCGTCTCCTTACGAGCGTTGAATACGGTGATTACGACCCGACGACGTCAAAGCTTGTTCTCTCGCCAAGCGCCAGCGAATTGAAAGACGCACTCGTAAGTTGCCTTTATGACTGTGGCCCAATCGACGTAATCACATTTGTCTTTGCTGGTCACGGCGTCGTGGCTCACGAAACATTTTATCTTGCCCTACGTGATACCGATTCGCGCAGGCTCTCGCTTACTGGATACAGCTTCTCCGAAATAGTCCGGGCAGTTGTATCGATAAATCCAAAGCAAGCAAATTTCGTCATAGATGCCTGCAACAGCGGCGGCGTTGGGTACGATCTATCCACCATCTTGCGAGGAAGCTTAGTGGGGAACTCGGGCACCGTAGGTGTTTCGCTCCTTGCAGCCGCTGCATCGGACGAGACTGCGTGGGAGGGGGATAGCGGAGGAGCCTTCACCAACGAACTTGTAAGAGCGATCTCAGGGAAAGCGCATGTAAATGCCCATAGCCCATACCTCGACCTTGGCGAGATCGGCAGCGTTATCACTCCAAAGACGCCGGGCAATGAGAAGCAGACAGTGTCTCGCTGGGCGTTGAATGTTCAGGGACCGGGGCGTTTCGTCCGGAACCCGCACTTTTGTACAGGGCCGAACACGAATCCCATTATTGATCTGAGTGAGCAAATGTCGCTCAAACTATCAGAAAACGATGTGGCTAAAATTAAGAAGATATCATCCAGCTTGACTGAAGCCATCGATGAGCGTCACATTTTTGAATTTCTTTTACAGATCACTAAAGACATTCCGCCGGATCACGGGGCGGCTATTCTTCAGGGACTTCATGTCAGCTTGGTAGCAGAAGCGCAACGCTCAACTGATCCATTCGCAGCCGCACGAGTGTCCAGCTGCTTTGTGGCCTGTATGGGCCATCTGTCCGCAACAAGTTCTCTAGCCAGAGCAAATTTGGCTCTTATGATAGATAGCCTTGTCAATTCTGACTATGTTGCAATATTATCATTATCCGACCAAATTCGCATTAATGAGTTTGCCCTACTTAGAAACGGACTACCAGATCTATTCGCTCTTCCAATTCGGATATCGGATATACTTGGCCGAATCGGTTCGGTTGCGCTATCAGATCGAATTGATTCCGATCAAATATCAAATTTAAGGGATATATCAGAAAAAATAATTGATATATATGGCAATTCGCTATTGTCAGTATCAGAAGATCAAGCAACAAATATTTTTGTTTTTATTGTCGCAAGCTATCATAATGGGTGGATCGAAATTGCCGAGCAGGTTATTTGCCGTATGTTTATTGATCTTGTGAACAACCATGGAAGAGTAACGCCGGCTAACGTTCTTCCAAGCGACATACCTAAACTTTTGGCTGAGCGTTACTCCATAAAATCAAATCTTGACGAGTTTTTCTACGAGAATCCATCTGATCTCTCGTCTGTAATTATATTACTTGGCGCCCTAGGTGGAATTGACGAAGCAATAGATTATGAGTTAATACGAATTGATCTTCTGAATATCAATATTCATTGCCCAGAAACGCCATTTTCAATTTTTAGAAGATCACCTATGCCGGGGCAAAATCTTACTCTGACAATCGGGGAACGAATTTGGCGCTGTATCGATATACGTCGAGCTTGGGAGTTTGATATCAAACCTCTCCTTCTAGGCTCGACAGATGATATAGTGCCAGATGTTTGGTTTTCAATGTTGCACGTCAGTTTAAGCTATCGTGACCGCATACCGTGGGTTTTTGCCGCGCGAACTTTGAAATTTGAAAGCGGCCCGCTTCGAAAAGTGTCAGTTGACGATGGAACGGTGATTTGGCCAAACACGGGCAGCTAAACTGAATTTTTGAATCGGTTTTGCCTTACCTTATTTTTGGGCCAAACTTATCCCCGCCCTTCCCACCGCCCCCATACTGCCCTCGCCCATCACCCAAACGGGGCGGCCATCCGGAGGTGTGCCAGTGGCTGGGTGACGGGTCGGCGCCTGCGGCTGGTTTCACACGCCAGACTCGGGAGGCTTCGGGGCACCGCCCTGGGGGTACTACGGCCCCTGTGCGAGGAGCTCGCTGGAACGGTGGTTGGCATCACGCCTTCGTCCCATGCCTGACGGCGCGACAACCCGATGAGGGGAACTGGCGCCCGAGGCTCGCGGCGAGGGATGGCTTTCGACCCGATAAGCGCGGCCCGGAGCCCAAAATCGCCGACAAGCGGAGCGCCGGGGGGCGTGCGGCGGGTGGCTCAATCCCGCCGCGCCGCGACCTGGCTCAACGGTTGCGGACCTCGACCCAAGCGCCTCGCGGCGCTCCGCCAGCCCCGTTCGACCACCGACGCTGCAGCAGCGGGCGGGGGCTGGCGCTCGCCCCCCTCCCCGCAGGGAGACGATCCATGACCCGCAAACAACCCTCCGGCTTTTCGCCCGAGCACATCGCCAATTTCCACCGCACCCAGCAGATCCGCCGCGACCTCCTCAGGAAAATGGGCGACATCCTCGAGGTCTGGCGCGACTGCACCGACAAGGCCTGCCAGCGCGGCCGCAGCTGCAAGCGCGACGACGCCGCCTGCCTCCACGGCTTCATGCGGGCCCTGCCCGACCAGGACCGCCGCCTGACCGGCTACATGATCCAGAACGGCGCCGCCGGGCTCTCCCCCGACGCCGCGCTGGCCAAGGCGCAGGCGCGCGTCGCCGCCGAGAGCGCGCAGGACGGCGGGTGACATCGCTCAGCCCTCCCCGTCATTCCGGCCAAGGCGCAACGCGCCGCAGCGCCGGAATCCATCGGAGGGCTCCGGAGCGCTACGATGGATCCCGGAGCGGCGCTGCTGCGCAGCTTGTCCGGGATGACGGCATCGCGCGCGGGGCGATCTGGTCAGACAGGCCCGCCCCGGAATGACGGAAGCGCCAAAACCGGACCCGCCGCCATCGTCACGCCCTGTTAACCCGTTTTTACCACCCTGCCCGCTTCGGACGAAAGGAGACAGGATGACGAATCCAGCCACCCGCACGCCCCGCCGGGGCCCTCGCGCCCTCATGGCCGCCACGCTGGCCCTCGCCGGCCTCGCCCTTGCCGCGCCCGCCGGCGCCGCCCCCACCGCCACCCCGCTCGGCCAGTATGGCAGCTGGACCGCCGCGGCCTTCGGCCAGGGCGAGGCACGCAGCTGCTATATCCTCGCCACGCCGACCAGCGCCGAGCCGGCCACGCTGCGCCATGGCGAGGTCCATTTCTTCATCAAGGAGAGTGAGACGGCGCAGCGCACCGAATCCAGCCTGCAGGCCGGCTATGATTTCGAAAGCGGCTCGGAGGTCACCGTCACCATCGGCGACGAGACCTTCCGCATGATCACCCAGGGCAGCCATGCCTGGCTGCGCCGCATCGAGCGCGAGCCCGAGTTGCTGGCGGCGATGCGCGCCGGCCGCGTCATGGCGCTGGAGGCCCGCTCGGGCCGCGGCAACGAGACCCGCTACGAGTTCTCGCTGTCGGGCGTCACCGCCGCCTCGCGCCATCTCGCCAATTGCGAATGAGGAACGGGGCCGGGCGGCCCGATTCGCGTCGCCCGGCCCGCTTTTCTCCCTGGACCGCGTCGATTCCGACGCAAAAGGGTGAATCAGCCCTTATGTGCAGCGCAGCATCGTTAAGGCGCCAAACCTGCCCATGGCGACGGCAGATTGGCCTGACCAGCCGACCGGCGGCGACGGGATGCGCAACGATTAGGCAAAAACCTCGCGAATCTTACCGATCCGTTAACCGCTGGGCGCGGGTGAGACGGCAAAAGTGAAGCAATTGAGAATGGTTCATGCCTCAGACGCATAACGGAGCTGACTCCGTGCCTCTGTTGGGAGCGGGCTGGCTCACTTATATGCAGCGCACAACGAATTCATCGCTGTGGGCACCGACCCGCTCCGGAAACCTAGTAGGACCATCGTTATGTTCGTCACCATGATCGCCGCCAAGATCCGCGCCTATCTGCGCTATCGCGAGACCGTTCGCGAGCTCTCCCGCCTGACCGACCGCGAGCTCGACGATCTCGGCCTGTCGCGCACGGAGATCCCCTTCGTCGCGCGCACCCACGCCGCCGTCTGAAGACGCTGTCGTCCCGCACCGGCGGGGCGCCGAGTAGTCTCTCCCGGAGCCGCGATCCTCCCTCGCGGCGTCCGGTCGCAGAGCGAATGCCCGCCGCAAGGCGGGCATTTTGCGTTTCGGGGCCGCGCACCCTTGACGCCCCGGTCGGCGGGCGACACATCCCGGAGATGGAACCCGTTCACATCATCGGCGGCGGTCTCGCCGGCTCCGAGGCCGCCTGGCAGATCGCAAAGGCCGGCGTCCCCGTCATCCTGCACGAGATGCGGCCCGTCCGCGGCACCGACGCGCATAAGACGGAAGGGTTGGCCGAGCTGGTCTGCTCGAACTCCTTCCGCTCCGACGATGCGCTCTCCAACGCGGTCGGCCAGCTGCATTGGGAAATGCGCCTGCTCGGCTCGCTGATCATGGCAAAGGGCGACGCGCATCAGGTTCCGGCCGGCGGGGCGCTCGCGGTCGACCGCGACGGCTTCTCGCAAGCCGTCACCGCCGCGCTCGAAGCCCATCCGCTGGTCACGATCGACCGCGCCGAGATCGCCGGACTGCCGCCGGCCGAGTGGGACAGCGTCATCGTCGCCACCGGGCCCCTGACCTCGCCCGCGCTCGCCGCCGGCCTGCAGTCGCTCACGGGGGAGGATGCGCTCGCCTTCTTCGACGCCATCGCCCCGATCGTGCATTTCGAGTCGATCGATATGGACCAGGCCTGGTTCCAGTCGCGCTACGACAAAGCCGGTCCCGGCGGCACGGGCGCCGACTACATCAACTGCCCGCTCGACCGCGACCAGTACGAGGCCTTCATCGACGCGCTGCTGGCCGCCGAGACGACCGAGTTCAAGGAGTGGGAGGGCACGCCTTATTTCGACGGCTGCCTGCCGATCGAGGTGATGGCGCAGCGCGGCCGCGAGACCCTGCGCTGGGGCCCGATGAAGCCGGTCGGCCTGACCAACAAGCACAACCCGACGGTCAAGGCCTATGCGGTGGTGCAGCTGCGCCAGGACAATGCGCTGGGCACCCTGTTCAACATGACGGGCTTCCAGACCAAGCTGAAATATGGCGAGCAGGCCGCGATCTTCCGGATGATTCCCGGCCTGCAGAATGCCGAGTTCGCCCGCCTCGGCGGCATCCACCGCAACACCTATCTGAACTCGCCGAAACTGCTCGACGCCCGGCTCCGGCTGAAGGCCGATCCGCGCCTGCGCTTCGCCGGGCAGATCACCGGCTGCGAGGGCTATGTCGAAAGCGCCGCCATCGGCCTGCTGGCGGGCCGGCTCGCCGCGGCGGAGCGGCTCGGCCGGGAGATCGAGATCCCGCCGGCAACGACCGCACTCGGCGCTCTGGTCAACCACATCACCGGCGGCCACATCGTCACCATCGACGAGGGGCCCCGATCCTTCCAGCCGATGAACATCAATTTCGGGCTCTTTCCGCCTATCGAGAGCCAGGCGACGCACGCCCCCGACGGCAAGAAGCTCAAAGGCCCGGCCAAGAGCGTCGCCCGCAAGCACGCGCTGACGGGCCGTGCCAAGGTCGAGATGGAGGCTTGGGTGGGCGGGGCGCAGGCTCAGGCGGCGGAGTGACATAGGCTCGTCATGCTCGGGCTCGACCCGAGCATCTCGGGCCGGAGATTCTCGGGTCTGCGCTCCGCTCCGCCCGAGAATGACGAGTTCGTTCAGCCCGCCGCCCGCGCCATCCGCCAGATCGCCCATTGCCGGCGCCAGGCCGGCAAGGTGATGATCGTGCGGTAGGGGTCGTAGACCGAGCGCTCCATGCGCGCGAGATAGGGCTCGACCAGCGCGACCGGCAGGAAGGCCGGCATCACGGCGGAGGGGATCGTGCTGCGGAGTTCCCGCAGCTTGGCCAGATGCCCGCGCGCGATGCCGCGCAGTTCCTTCAGCGTATAGAGGACACCCGGCCCGCCGCGCCCGCGCACGATATCGTCGCGGGTGACGCCGTTGCGGGCGAGGATATCGCCGGGCAGATAGACCTGCCCCTCGGCCGCATGCCAGGGAAAGGCGCGCATCAGCCCGGTCAGCGCATAGGCGACGCCGGCATAGCCCGCGGCGGCCGCCCCGCCGGGATCGCGGCCATTGGCGAGGATGATCGAGGCCAGCCGCACCAGCGCGCTCGCGGTCTCGCCGGCATAGCCCTCGAGATCGCGCAGCGACGGCATCGGGTCGTCATAGAGGTCGAAGATGCGCGCCTCGATCAGCCCGGTCAGGGGCGCGATCGGCAGGCGGTAGCGCGCGATGCTGTCGAGCAGCGCCGCGGCGACGGGGTGTCCCTGCGTCTCGCCGCTGGCCTGCCCTTCCAGCAGATCGCGCCACCATTGCATCCGCACCTCGCCCGGCAGCGGCTCGCTCACCAGCGCGCGGATGCGGGCGATCTCGAGGCTGAAAGCGTAGAGCGCAAACAGCGACGGTCGCTGCGATTCGGGCGCGTAGAGGCAGGTGATGTAGCGGTCGTGATCCTGCTCGCGCACCAGCGTGGCGCAATGGGCATAAGCCTCCGGCAAAGCGGACGTCACGGCGTCGCTGCGGCGGTCGGTCTCGGTTGCCTGCGGCATCATCTGGCCTCGATCCGGTGCTGCCCCCTCGGCCACGACGTCCAGTCTAGGACGAGGCACCAGCGGATGGCTACGCCCCTAGCGACATGGGCGACCCGATTTCGGGCGGGCGCCGATTTGTCGCGCCGATCAGTCCACCGCGATCAGGGCCGCCGCCACGCGCCGCTCCTCGGCCACGAGCACATTATAGGTCCGCGCCGCCGCCCCGGTCGCCATGCCCTCGACGGTGATTCCGCGCTCCTTCAGCAGGGCGCGCCAATCATGGGGGATGAAGGCGATGTCGGCGCCGGTGCCGATCAGCAGGAAGTCGATGCTCTCCGCCTCGTCCAGCACCGGCTGGAGCGTGGCGGGTGTGATCTCGGAAAAATGCGTTACCGGCCAGATCCGGATCCCTCCGGGGAGCGCCAGAACCGATCCGCGATGGCTCATGCTGGCGAAGCGGAAGCCGCCCGCACCGAAGGCATCGAGTTGGTGGCGGCCGGGAACGAATCCGTCGAAGCGGCTCATCTCGGCGGCCGCGCCATTCAGCTCTTCGCGCCGGCGGCGACCTTCTCGTCGGTGCTCTCGCTGCGGCTGAAGCCGGAGCGCACGTCGAGATACAACAGCACCGGCGTCGAGACGAACATCGCCGAATAGGTGCAGACGATCACGCCAAACAGCATCACGAGCGCGAAGCCCTCGATCGCCGTGCCGCCGAACAGCACGAGCGCGACCAACGCCAGCACCGTCGTCGTCGAGGTGATAGCGGTGCGCGACAACGTCGAGTTGACCGAGAGATCGAGCAGGTCCGGGATCGGCATGGTCTTGTAGCGCCGGAGCAATTCACGCGTCCGGTCGAAGACCACGACAGTCTCGTTGAGGGAGTAGCCGACGATGGTCAGGATCGCCGCGATCGAGGTCAGGTTGAACTCGAGCTGGGTGATCAGGAAGAAGCCCAGCGTCAGCACGATGTCGTGCAGCGTGCCGAGGATCGCACCGATGGCCAGCTGCATCTCGAAGCGGAACCAGAGATAGATCAGCACGCCGACGATCGCCAGCACGACGCCCAGCGTTCCGGCCTGGACGAGTTCTCCCGAGACGCGTGGGCCGACGGTTTCGACCCGGCGGAAGTCGTAGGTCGAGGCGAAAGCCTCGCGCGCATTCGAGACCACCTGCTGCTGCGCGGTCTCACCGCCCGGCTGGAGCGCGAAGCGCATCGAGATCTCGCCGCCGGAGCCGAACTCCTGCACCTCCGCCTCGCCGAAGCCGAGACCGTTGGCCGTCGTGCGTACCGCGGCGATGTCGGGCCTGCCCGACTTGGCCTGCATCTCGATCAGCGTGCCGCCGCGGAAGTCGATGCCGAAATTGAGGCCGACCGTCAGGAACAGGGCCAGCACGAGCAGCGAATAGGCGGCCGAGAACGGATAGCTGAACCGCCGGAAGCGGACGAACTTGAAACGGGTGCCGTCGGGAACGATGCGAAGCAGACGCATGCGCTGATCTCCTTGAACAGTGGGCTTGCGTCAGAACGGGAGCGATTTGGGCTTGGCCCAGCGGTACCACAGCGCGATCAGCATGCGCGTCAGCGTCACCGCGGTGATGACCGTGGTCAGGATGCCGAGAATGAACACCACGGCGAAGCCGCGCACCGGGCCGGATCCCAGCGCAAACAGCGCCAGCGCGGCGATCAGCATGGTGACGTTCGAATCGATGATCGTCGCGAAGGCGCGCTGGAAGCCGGCCTCGAGCGCCGAGACCAGCGAGCGGCCCTGATGCGATTCCTCGCGCATTCGCTCATAGATCAGCACGTTGGAGTCCACCGCCGTACCGATCGTCAGCACGATCCCGGCGATACCCGGCAGGGTCATGGTCGCCCCCAGCACCGACATCAGGCCGAAGATCAGGCAGACATGGACCAGCAGGGCGATCGAGGCGATCAGGCCGAACAGGCCATAGGTGCCGATCATGTAGAGGATCACCAGCACGGTCGCGATCAGCGTCGCCATCTTGCCGGCCTGGATCGAGTCGGCGCCGAGCCCAGGGCCGACGGTCCGCTCCTCGACGATCGTCATCTTCGCCGGCAACGCGCCCGCGCGCAGCAGGATCGCGAGATTATTGACCGACTCCACGGTGAAATTGCCGGAGATCTGTCCGGAGCCGCCGGTGATCGGCGATTGGATGACCGGCGACGAGATCACCTTGTTGTCGAGCACGATCGCGAGCGGACGGCCGAGATTTTCCGTCGTCGCCTGGCCGAAGCGCTGGGCGCCGCGAATGTTGAAGCGGAAATTGACGATCGGCTGCGCGGTCCGCGAATCGAAGGCGGGCTGAGCGTCGATCAGGTCCTCGCCCTCGACGATGACGCGCCGCTCGACCGGGACCAGCGAGCCGCCGGCATCCTGCGAGGGCAGCATGTCGACATCGCCGCCCTGGCTCTCGGCGACCATGCGGAACTGCAGCTTGGCGGTCTGCCCGAGAATATCCTTCAGGCGCTGCGGATCCTGCAGGCCGGGCACCTGGACGAGGATGCGGTCGAGCCCCTGGCGCTGGATGTTGGGCTCGGTCGTGCCGAGCGCGTCGACGCGGCGGCGCAGAACCTCCATCGCCTGCTCGACGGCGCGGCGGACGCGCTCATTGGCGCCGGCTTCCGTCACCGTCAGCTGGATCAGCCCGTCGGGCTGCTCGGCGACGTCGATCGTGTTGTTGCCGGACGGCCCGAAGGCGCCCAGCGTCCCGACCGGCTGCGCCAGCTCGCGCAGCTTCGGCAGGAGCCTCGCCCGGTCGGAGGCCTCCGGCACGCGCACGCTGACGCCGCGCGCCGTCATGCCGATGCCGCCCGAGAAGCTCACGCGCTCCTCGCGCAGGATGCGGCGGACGTCGTCGCGCAGCTGCGTCACCTGGCTGCGCACCAGATCGGCGCGGTCGATCTCGAGCAGCACATGCGAGCCGCCCTGCAGGTCGAGCCCGAGCACGACGGCATGGATCGGCAGCAGGATGCGCGGGATCCAGGACGGGGCGCCCTGCTCGATCGCCTTGCGGGTCTCGGGCGAAAACAGGTTCGGCAGCGCGAAGCCGCAGCCGAACAGCAGCACGAGCAGGACGACGATGACCTTGCGGGTCTGGAAACGGAGCATCTGCGTGTAGCGCCTTGTTGTCGCGTGCCGGCCCCTCGCGGGGCCGGGCCTGATGAAACCCGCCGGGGGCTGGTCAGCTCTTGACCGGCTCGCCCTTGGCG
>NZ_JAUXYO010000148.1 GCF_030694325.1 Allobosea sp.
GCCGGTCGGGCGGCGGCAGCGCCGGCCCGACGAGGCCGGGCGGCCGTCGAAGAGGGATCGTGCCGGGAGCGTCGCGCCGATGGCTGCGGGGCGCAAGGGGATTATGTGCTGCGCTGCAGCGGGAGGCGCAGGCCCAAGCCGAGCCGCGAGCGACCGGATACGCAGGAGTGCCGGAACCACGACGCACACCCCTCCCCACAAGGGGGAGGGGGTCCTCGCGCCTCACGCGCGTCATGCTCGGGCTTGCCCCGAGCATCTCGGGACGAGAGAGGCTCCCCTGCCTCTTTCGGGCCTGAGATTCTCGGGTCTGCGCTTCGCTTCGCCCGAGAATGACGCACAGCCAAAATCCCCGCCCGCGCTCTCACGCAGGCGTCAAAAACGAGGGGCAGCGGAGCGCCGCGAGGCGCGTTGGGTAACAAGCCGCATCCGTTGAGCCAGGATGCGGCGCGGATGGATTGAGCCACCATCCGCACGCCCCGTGGCGCTCCGCTTGCCGGCGATTTGACGACTCCGGGCCGCGCTTATCGGGTCGAAAGCCAGACCTCGCCGCGAGCCCTCGGGCGCCAGTTCCCCTCATCGGGTTGTCGCGCCGTCCGGCATGGGACGAAGGCGTGATGCCAAAGACCTTTCCAGCGAGCTCCTCGCACAGGGGCCGTAGTACCCCCAGGGCGGTGCCCCGAAGCCTCCCGGGAGTGGATCGTGACTCCACCCGCAGGCGCCGCCCCCACCCCCACCAACGGCACACCTCCGGATGGCTGCCCCTCGGGGATGAGGTGGGGCACCGTAGGGTGACGCCGAAGCACCGGGGATAAGTTTTGCGCGGGACGCGCGGGGAACACTCCCCCCTTACCCGTAAACGCAGCGAAACCCGATATAGACCGCCGTGAAGCCGGCCTCTTTCCATTGCGGCGCTTCGCTGCGGGTCTGGGCCGGGCCGTACCACCAGGAGCCGCCGGCGGTGAGCGCCTCGCTGCCGCGTCGGTCGGCGAGCCATTCCCAGAGATTGCCGCCCATGTCGTGGAGGCCGTTGACGCCGCGCCGCGTCGCGCCCGTCGGGGCATGCCGCTCCCAGACATCGCCGGCGGCGGGATCGGCACCGGCGAGGTTCATGCCCGCGGGCTTCTCGCCGACCGGGAAGGGGTAGGTCCGGCCGCGCTCATAGCCGTCGGTCGGGGCGGCGCGCCGCTCGCTGAAGGCGGCCTCGCGCCACTCCGCGAGGGTCGGCAGGCGCCCACCCCTGGCCGCGCAATAGTCGCGCGCCTCGAACCAGGTCAGATGCGCCGCCGGGTCCGTCGGTTGCGCCGGGGCACCGGAAGGGCTGCGATAGCTCCAGCCCGGCCGGCGCTGCCAGCCGCCGACATATTCATGCCCGCCGCCCTCGCGCTCGGCCGCCGTCTGCAGGCCGCGCGCGGCGGCATGGCGCGCGAAGGCCTCGACCGTGACCTCGGTGGCGTCGATCGCAAAGCCGCCGATCGCGACCGCGCCTTCGGGCGGCGCAGCCTGCGCCGCGCTTGCCAGCACCAGCCCGACCAGCCCCGTCCATCGCCAGCTTCGCGCCATCCCGCATCCCCCCGTTTGTCGCGGGGCGGATGATGCAGCCGGGCTTGCGCCTCACAAGCTGCCCCCACGCGGATGTGAAGGGAGGCTTGGCGCTCAGCGGTTGCGCCGCTCCCCCCGCAGCGTCGCGAGCCCGATCCCGACCGCGTCGAACCCGCCATCGACCGCCAGGACCTGCCCGGTGACATAGCTCGCCTGGTCGCTGCACAGGAAGAAGATCGAGGCCGCCAGCTCCTCCTCCAGCCCGTAGCGGGCGAGCGGGATCGCGTCGCGGTAATCGGCGCGGATCTCGGCGGAATGCACCGCCTTGGCCATGGCCGTGTCGACCGGGCCGGGCGCGACCGCGTTGACCCGGATGCCGAGCGAGGCGAGTTCGGCCGCCTGCTGCTTGGTGAGATGGGCGAGCGCCGCCTTCGAGGTGCCGTAGGCGACGCGCAGCGTCGAGGCGCGCAGGCCCGAGATCGAGGTGATGTTGACGATCGCGCCGCCGCCGGTCTCGGCCATCAGCGGGGCGGCGAGCTGCGTCATCAGGAAGGGGCCGGTGAGGTTGACCGCCATGACGCGGTTCCACTCGGCGAGCGTCGTCTCCAGCAGCGGCTTGAATACAGCCGTGCCGGCATTGTTGACCAGCGCATCGAGCCGGCCGAAGCGGGCGGTCAATGCGGCGAAGGCCGCCTCGACCGCATCCGGATCGGAGACGTCGCAGGGCAGCGCCAGCGTCTCTTCCGGCCGGCCGAGCGCCGCGATGGCCTCGGTCAGCAGCTCGGTCTCGATGTCGAGCAGCGCGACCTTCCAGCCTTCGTCCAGAAAGCGCTTCGCGGTGGAAAGCCCGATGCCGCGCGCGGCGCCGGTGACGAGGGCGATGGAGGCGGTGGTCTCGGGCATGGCGCGGTCCGGCTTCTGGCTGTCGGGGCGGGCAGCCTAAGCACGCCGCGCGCCGCATCGCCAAGCGCGGAAGCGCCCGCGCCCCTTGCGGAAACCCTGCAACGCAAGACGGCGCCGCGAGGCCGCGGCGCCGTCCGTTGGTCGCTGTCCGGTCGGTGGATGCCGGATCAGAAGTCCATCCCGCCCGCCGGCATGGCGGGAGCGGCGTCCTTCTTCGGCAGTTCCGCGACCATCGCCTCGGTGGTGATCAGCAGGCCCGCAACGGAGGCCGCGTCCTGGATCGCCGTGCGCACGACCTTGGTCGGGTCGATGATGCCGGCCTTGACCAGGTCGCGGTATTCGCCGGTATGCGCGTCGTAGCCCCAGGCATAGTCCTGGGACTCGAGCAGCTTGCCGACCACGACGGCGCCGTCGTCGCCAGCATTCTCGACGATCTGGCGGGCCGGCGCGGTGATCGCCTTGCGGACGATCTCGATACCGGTCTTCTGGTCGTCATTGCCGGCCTTCAGCCCATCCAGCGCCTTGACCGCGCGCAGCAGGGCGACGCCGCCGCCCGGCAGGATGCCCTCTTCGACGGCCGCGCGGGTTGCGTTCAGGGCGTCGTCGACGCGGTCCTTCTTCTCCTTGACCTCGACTTCGGTCGCGCCGCCGACGCGGATCACCGCGACGCCGCCGGCGAGCTTGGCCAGGCGCTCCTGCAGCTTCTCGCGGTCGTAGTCCGAGGAGGTCTCCTCGATCTGCGCCTTGATCTGCGAAACGCGGGCCTCGATCTCGGTCTTCTTGCCGGCACCGTCGACGATCGTGGTGTTCTCCTTCTCGATCCGGACCTTGTTGGCGCGGCCGAGCATGTTGAGCGTCACGTTCTCGAGCTTGATGCCGAGATCCTCGGAGATGGCGGTGCCGCCGGTGAGGATCGCGATGTCCTCCAGCATGGCCTTGCGGCGGTCGCCGAAGCCCGGCGCCTTGACGGCGGCGATCTTGAGCCCGCCGCGCAGCTTGTTGACGACCAGCGTCGCGAGCGCCTCGCCCTCGACATCCTCCGCCACGATCAGCAGCGGCTTGCCGGTCTGCACCACTGCTTCCAGCAGCGGCAGCATCGCCTGCAGGCCCGAGAGCTTCTTCTCGTGGATGAGGATGTAGGGATCCTCCAGCTCCGCGATCATCTTCTCGGAGTTGGTGATGAAATAGGGCGAGAGATAGCCGCGGTCGAACTGCATGCCCTCGACGACGTCGAGCTCGGTCTCGGCGGTCTTGGCCTCCTCGACCGTGATGACACCCTCATTGCCGACCTTCTTCATCGCCTGCGCGATCATCTCGCCGATCGCGCGGTCGCCATTGGCCGAGATCGTGCCGACCTGCGCGACCTCCTCGGAACCCGTGATGGTCTTGGAATGCTCGCCCAGCGACCTGGTGACGGCCTCGACGGCGAGGTCGATGCCGCGTTTCAGGTCCATCGGGTTGATGCCGGCGGCGACCGCCTTGGCGCCCTCGCGGACGATCGCCTGCGCCAGCACGGTCGCGGTGGTGGTGCCGTCACCCGCCGCATCGTTCTGCTTGCTGGCGACCTCGCGCACCATCTGCGCGCCCATGTTCTCGAACTTGTCGGCGAGTTCGATCTCCTTGGCGACGGTGACGCCGTCCTTGGTGATGCGCGGCGCGCCGAAGGACTTCTCGATCACGACATTGCGGCCCTTGGGACCGAGCGTGACCTTGACCGCATTGGCCAGGGTGTCGACGCCGCGTAGCATCCGCTCGCGGGCGTCTTGCGAAAACTTGACGTCTTTCGCAGCCATGATTCCTCACTCCTTCAGACTTGAGGTTTCAGGTTGATGGGTTGGGGACGAAGCGCCGTCAGGCGGCCTTCTTCAGGGAGGCGGTGGCCTCGACGACACCCATGATGTCGCTCTCCTTCATGATCAGGAGATCCTCGCCGTCGATCTTCACCTCGGTGCCGGACCACTTCCCGAAGAGCACGCGGTCGCCGACCTTGACGTCGAGCGGCACGAGCTTGCCCTGCTCGTCGCGGGCGCCGGCGCCGACGGCGACGATCTCGCCCTCCTGCGGCTTCTCCTTGGCGGTGTCGGGAATGATGATCCCGCCCCTGGTCTTCTCCTCGGCGTCGATGCGCTTCACGACGACGCGGTCATGCAGTGGCCGAAACTTCATGAGTTCCTCCGTTCATGTCGGTCACAGGTCAAAGCAGGCGACGCCCCGGCGGCGCGGCTGAGGAACCGCGGCGCCCTGCGGCACGTTCGCCCGCGCGATGATCTGGTTTTGCCGATTTCGCAGTTCAAGGGGGCGGCAGCACTTTTTTCGAGAGAGTGCTAACAGGCTGAAAAGGCAGCACAAACGCAACTTTTCGGCTTGCATGCGCGCGGCGGATGCGCTGCCATCGGCCAGTTGCAACCACGGAGCGGACAGGCATGGCTTCGAGCGACTTCGCCCGCCAGATCGCGGGCTACGGACTGACCACCGCCGGCATTCTCTACCGGATGCCAGACCACCCGGCGATCCTGCAGGAATATGTCTGGCAGGACTACGACCTCGCCCCCCGCTTCCCGGAACTCAACCGCTTTCTCGAATTCTGGCAGGCCAAGCTCGAGGGCAAGCTCTTCCGCGTCACGGTGAGCCACAAGAACCTGATCGGCCCGGCCGATCTGCGCACGGTGGGCCGCGAGTTCCGGCTGCAGTAGCGGGCTCGCGCCAATAGCTGCCGTTCGGGCCTGGCCAGGAACCGGACTTTGCGAGGCGAACGTGGCTCGGGACTGCTTTCGACCCAAAGCAGTCATCATTGGCATCGAATATGGCGCTATGAAGCGAGTTGCCACGTTCACCGTCGTCGCCACCCTACTTGTCTCACAGGCAAGTTACGCATGCCGGGCCAATTGGTCCGCTGCATCTCGCATCCGCATGGAAACAGCGAGCATCGTCGTTTTGGCCGAAGTTGAAAAAGCGGCCTATGAGGGAACGCGCCAAGATGATTGGCATCCGTGGAGGGGCCGCGCGGTCGCCAAGCAGGTGCTCCGTGGTGAAACCTCGGTGCGACAGTTTGAGTTCGGTCGGACCGGCAGCACGACGGCCTGCGATGACGGTCTCAGCCCTCCGGCATCTGGAGCCGTATGGGTGCTTTATCTCAAAGAGCAAGATGGAAAACCGCAGGTGCTTTTGGCCTACCCGTTGGCCATTGCGAGGGACGCCGACCCGACGTTGAGTATGCGTCTAGGGGGCCGCAGTGATGTCCGCTAACGACCCTTTGCGGACCTTATGACTTGCCTTAGAAACTGTTTTTTAGGAGTGCGCCTAACACGATGCAGCATGCTTAGCCTCGTCAAGAGACATCCCCGAGCTGCTCTCACGGCCAGCATTGTGACGGGCATCACCCTTGCAAATGTGGGCCGCCGAAACCCCGATCTCTGGTGGCTCAATCTCGTTGGGGGCGCGCTGGCCGTCGCTCTGGTGGGCTACTTCACTTGGCTATTTTGGCCAATTCGCCAAGAGCAAACAAAACGACGCCCGACCGCTCCTCGGCCACCGCTCCGAGACGAGAGTCGAACCCGGCAGCTGGGTGACTAACGCAGAGAGCTAGTGTCCGCTTGCGACCCGTTGCTGACGTTGGCCTCCCACCCGGAATTGGCCTACTACTTCCCCGCCCCCGGCACGGCGTCCGCCGTCAGGATACGATGAACTTGCATCCTGCTGACCCCCAGCATCTTCGCAATCTCTGACGGTCGCTTGCCCTCTGACCGAAGGCTCCGCACCTTGTTTGCGTCGATCCTGCGCTTGCCCCCCGTGTAGACCCCGGCCTCCTTCGCCTTGGCAATGCCGTCGCGCTGGCGAGCCTTGATGAAGCCCCTTTCCATCTCCGCCACCATCCCGAGCACTGTCAGCACGATCCTGCCGGTGTCGCCCTTCGTCGAAACATGCGGCTCCAGAACGGTGAGTGAAGCCCCCTTCAAGTCGCACTCATGGACGATGTTGAGCACGTCCCGTGTCGAGCGGCCGAGCCTGTCGAGCCGCGTCACCATCAACTCGTCGCCGGGGCGGAGGAAGTCGAGAATTGCCGCCAACTCGTCACGGCCATCCCGGCTTGAGGCGCTGACTTTCTCCTTGCGGATGATGGTGCAGCCTTCGACCTTCAGCCGGTCAACCTGCCCCTCGTAGTCTTGGTCCGTAGTCGAGACGCGGGCGTATCCGATCTTCGTCATGGCAGGTCCTCATGTAACGTCAGGGTTTAGACGTGAAACGCTTGGCGTAACAGGAAGGCCACGTCAACCCTGATGTGACGCTCTGAGCGTAACATTCCGATGTCACCGCAGGGTGTACCCTGATGTTGCGATCGATGGGCCGCTGCTGCCGGAACTCGTTCCTTAAATCACGTGTTGGCAGATTGACCTCCGCCGCCCGGTAAGCTCACACCAAGAAACTGCCGCACAGGGCCGCGGCGAACAGGGTCGGCAGGGCAATGACTGTAGAGGCAAGGGTTCGTAGCAGGATCGCGGAGTTGGCACAGACCGGGCTGCGATTACAGGTCGGAAGCGAGTATGGGCAGGTTCGCGATCAAGCCCATGCAGCTGAATGTCAGGGCTGGATTGCGGCGGCGGAGCATGCAGTCGCCTTGGCCTGTCCGTTGCCGAGCAATCGATACCGCGTCGGCGTCGAACGATTAGCTACGGGCGCGACGGCTCAGGGCTACGCCGTCAACGATGCTGTAGGAGAAATCGCGGCCGTTCTGAGGCAGCTAATTGCTGACATCGACGGCGGTCTGATTACCAATGTCGTTGATCAAGCCCGCGCGGAGACGCTTGATGACCTCTTGGATGCTGCCGCCGAGTATCATTCGGATGGACGCAAAGACGGCTCCGGCATTCTCGCTACAGCGGTGTTCGAAGACACTCTTCGCCGGATCGCCCGTAAGAACGGCATTGTAGACAAAGGGGTCAAAACGGACACCCTCATTACACAGCTCACGCAGAACGAGGTCATCACGGCCATTATCGCGAAGCGTTGCAGGGCAGCGGCGGGCGTTCGAAACAGCGCCCTGCATGGACAATGGGATGAGTTCAGCTTGGACGATGTCAATTCGGTGATCGTACTGACACGCGAGCTTCTGAACGCGCATCTGTCATGAGTGCGGGCACGACTGGATCACATACCCCGACAAGCCGCTTTTACGGCTACCACGATACTCCCACACCAGAACCGGCCGGTGGGGCTTCCGGGTAGGGTAGTAGCCGGGGCGGGCGCGACGGGCCTCTACGGTCGGACCCGCACAGCGGCAATCGGCCCTCGAAGAGGACAGGTAGGGTGCACCGGCAAGGAGCCGGGCGTTTCTCCCAAGGGGCACGCGGGGTGGCACATGGGGGGATTTTGCGGGCTCGCCTGTGCGAGTAGGGGCCTCGCGATTTTCGGCCTGAATGTCGGCGGGTTGCTGGCGGATCAGGGCTCAGGCAAGCCCGGCGGAGGGGTAGCGAGGATGCGTATGGAGGAAGCTATGGTTCCGCCTGTGCCAAGAGCGAGGCTCGGGTTTTCGGGTCAGACATCATCGGGGCTAAAGCAGCCTCATAGGCTTTACGCACAGCCGCTGGCAGCTTCACCACGCCGACGCAACTGCGCTTTGCCTCTGTCATCTCGCCCTTGAAATAAGTCCCGAGCGTCGGGTCGCTCTTTGGCTGCTCGTGCCCGACAACCTGCCTAACCACGTGAGGCGGTGTGCCCGCCAAGATCGTCTCTGTAATGAACCACCGCCGGAAAGAATGAAAATCGACGCGGGACTTGCCGACACCGCCGGGCCGGTCGTCCACACCGACATCCAATCGCAGCCGGTAGAATGCGGCGCTCATGTTTCCCCCGCGTTTCCCGTCCTGATCCGGCTCGCCGGCCTCGGGGAACAGCCATTCATCAGGCTCACGGTCAGTCGATCGCCGACGCACGAGAGCCGTGAGGTCGGGATGGATCGGCACCCTGCGCCGCGCTGCTTTTGTCTTCGTGCCCTTCACATCGAACTGACTGCCCGCACACTGGCCGACAGTTAGGCAGCACGCTTCATTGATCCGCAGCCCGGATAGCAACGACAGCAGCATGAGGTCGCGAAGGCCCGCGTTGTCGCCGACGCCTTCAAAGAGCTTGACCAGTTCCTCGGTGTTGAAGGGACGGGGCTCATCGTCATCGGCGTCTTCTCCGATAAGGAACGCCTCTCTCTTCCGCACCTTCGGGACACCCTGATCCCTCCAAGGATTGCTGCCGTCAGGGGCGATGCCGCGCCTTTCCATCCACACCCAATAGGTTGAGAACGCGGATGCGATGTCTCGGATGCGGGCGGGGCTGAGGCCGTCTTTGAGCAGCCGGCTCACGTACTCGCCTGCCACCTTGCGGCTAACTGCCTCCACCGTGCTCCCATGCCCCTCCGCCGCAAGCCAGTCGCGGAAGGTTTCCATCATGCCCCGATACTCGCGGACGGTCCGGGGAGCCCGCAGCGTCCCGCGCTTTCCCGGCTCCGCAAGCCATGTTTCCATGTGATGAAGCAGCGGGGTCGCTCTGCCGAAGGCCATGTCCGCGAAGGCTTTGGCACGGGCCGCGCCCTGTTCTTGCTGGATCGCTTCGCCTCGGGATTGGATTTCATCGACGATGATGTCCCCCGCGATCTCGATTTCAATGTCTTCGTCGCGACCGGTATCCGGGTCGAACAACCGCGACATGGCGTACACCCCTCCCCCAGACTTCACGCCTTGCAGGTGCTCGCGATAGGCCAGCGCCTCTGCCGTCATGGGGTCAGTCTCAGGACGTCGTCGGCAGAGTTCTTCAATGCGGGCGTGCAGTTCCACAAGGGCCTTCAGGAGCCGGGCTTGGGCGACGTGCTTGTCGCGGGTCCCCAGCCCCTTCTTCAACCGCTTCGCGCCGA
Organism: Allobosea sp.; assembly: GCF_030694325.1. Classification (GTDB taxonomy): domain Bacteria; phylum Pseudomonadota; class Alphaproteobacteria; order Rhizobiales; family Beijerinckiaceae; genus Allobosea. The sequence goes on from NZ_JAUXYO010000148.1 coordinate 9,341, forward strand.
CCGCAACACGCTTCGCTGGCGGCACTTCGACAACCGCAACAAAGCCTTTTCCGCGCTTCTCAAGATAGCCAGAGACCTTGACCACCCCACACGCTCCCCCACACCTTCTACCCCACATCGACCTCAAAAAGGTCCACCATGTCAACAGCTTCAGGGATTTAAGGAGCCCATAGATCGAGTTCTACTCGCGCTGATCGGACGGGCGCGGGCCGCAAGGCTCGTTGGCCGGAGAATTTGGGGGATGGCGAGCAATCGCCGTCCCCTTTTTCGTTGGCGGGCCGCGTCGACCGCCCCGCGGGATCGCCGGCCGCCGTCGCCCCACCCTCCCCGTCATTCCGGACAAGCCGCAAGGCGGCACATCTAAGGCCTGAGGCAGTCTAACGACGTGCGAACACGTCCCACCACCTATAAAAGACAGAGTACTGCGGTCGCAAATTTGAGTTCGGATGCCCCAAGCCGTCGGCAAAGCACGCCAAGAGCTGTCTGCACGGAACTCCTAGTTTTATGTGAGCTTCGCAAGCTCCGAAAGTTCGCGCATTGCAAAAGAGGAGCCTATCGCACACCCTCAACATAAAGAGGGAGACCGCGAATTATGCACGGGCAATGGCTGGGGAGGTTCAAGGATGGCGCCGCCGAAGGCTTGATCGTCGTCGATGTTGATGATGCTGGCACGTGTTTTGAGGGGCGAGCCCATCTTTTTTACGACGACAAAAATTACCCCACTGCCCAGTCTTACTTTCGGACGTCGGATCGCCACACACGTCAAACCGTAACGGTCAATCCGCTGCCGCTCAACTCTGTGGGTCAGGTTTTGAGCCAGCATGACTTAGCTGCCGCCTATCCCGATATCCCTTTTCAATGGGAGCCGATCGAGGTCAGCTTGGAATGGGACGATCGAACACTTGGCCTAAAATGGGGTAACGCTCCCGAAGGTGGTGAGGCCAACTGTCAACGTAATCACCCTGATAACCCATCCAACCTAGTAGCTCACCCCGACGTAAAAAACTGGAAGCAGTTCCGTGAATTTGTAGTCGAACTTGAGCACGACCGCTTTGTCTTCCGAGGCCAGCCCTCAAGGTGGAGGCTTCGCACCTCGTTCCATCGCACGAAGCGCAAGGATCTTGTGTCCTTCGCAATTCGTGACATCCCTGATCTACACAAAGTCCTATCGGCGCAAACACAGCACTATTTTGATTTGAACGATCGGCTCGAGAATGCTGCGTTCTGGCATCTTCTACAGCACCATGGGTATCCTACGCCGCTGCTGGATTGGACAAGATCGCCCTTTGTTGCCGCATACTTCGCGTTCCGGCGTGATCCCCTCCGCCCACCTCAACAAGAATTTGTTCGAATAACGGTATTTGATCGCAAATCATGGGTTAGCGATTTCATACAAGTGCCGTTCTCAACCGGAGTAAGGCCACATTTTTCAGTTCTTGATCCAGTCGTTATCGGAAACGGACGCGCTCTCCCTCAGCAGGCGACGTCCTTCATCACTAACTGCGATGACATAGAGACTTATATAAAGTTCCGCGAGAACGAAAAGCAGAACCAATATCTTTATTGCTTTGACTTACCAGTTTTGGAACAGGAACGGGTTTTGCGAGAATTAAATTTGATGGGCGTTTCGCCCGGCTCTCTGTTCCCCGGCTTAGACGGCGCATGCCAGGAAATGAAAGCTAGGCACTTTGGATACTCCTCGTAGGAGTAATTTGGCGCGCAACAGTAGAGAAATGATGGCGCAGGATTTGTGAGGTATCCACGGCGCAGCGAAGCAACGCAATTTATTCGCCTCGCTCGCCCAAAATGCCGGCAAGGGAGGGATCAAAGGGAAAGTAATCCGCGTTGACCGCGAGTGCCCCGTCCGCCACCCCCCAGTTGCAGCCCCCACCCCGCCAGTCCATGGTTGGAATCGCTCCAACCTGAGGCGGTCCCCGCATGCTCGTCCTGATTCTCGGCCTCGTCCTGTTCCTCGGCATGCACGCCGTCACGATGAAGCGCGATCTGCGCGCGCGGTTGATCGAGCGGCTCGGCGCGGGCGGCTACAAGGGGCTGTATTCGGCCGTCTCCATCCTCGGCTTCGTGCTGCTGATTTATGGCTACGGGCTGCAGCGCGCGGCCGGCTACACGGTCGTCTGGGAGCCACCAGTCTGGACGCGGCATCTGGCGCTGTTGCTCAACCTGCCGATCTTCATCCTGCTCGGCGTCGGCAAGCGGCCCTCCTGGCTGTTGTCGCGCGTCAAGCATCCGATGCTGCTGGCCGTGAAGATCTGGGCCACCGCCCATCTCCTCGCCAATGGCGATCTCGGCAGCATCCTGCTGTTCGGCGGTTTCCTCGCCTGGGCGGTACTGGCGCGCATCTCGGTCAAGCGTCGCCCCGAGGAGATCGCCCGCGCCGCCGCCATGACGAATGTCGCCTTCGGCCGCCGCGACATCATCGCGATCGTCGCGGGGCTCGCGCTCTATGTCGTCTTCGCGCTCTGGCTCCACCCGCTGCTGATCGGCGTGCCGGTCATCACGCGAGCCTGACGGCGGCCCGCCGGGCGCCGCGGGCGCTCACAGATGCGAGCCGACCTCGTCGCGGAACCAGTAGCAGCCGAGCCCCAGGCAGCCGATCAGGATCGACAGCGCATAGGGGCCGAAGAGGCTCGCGACGAAGACGAGGCCGATGAAGCCCCGCATTGCCCAGATCAACCATGGTGTCTTCATGGCTCAACCCTTGTTTCCGGATCACTGCCAAAACGTAAACGGAAACACATGAATCGAAGTTGAACAGAGAGGGTAAATCGCCGTTTTGGCTTTGTTCCCAGTGCGTTAGGGGTTGAGGCGGATTTGCGGCGGCGCGCCTTGGAAATGCCGCTTGCGGCCGTCTGCCGCAGGGGTAACCCTAGCCGTTCCACCCACGGGAATCAGCGACGATGACGAAGACCCTCCTGGCCGCCCTCGCCCTCACCTGCATGACCAGCTTCGCCCAGGCGCAAAGCTGCGCCGTCCAGGCCGGCGACAAGAAACTGGCCGGCGCCGCCAAGACCAGCTTCCTGACCAAATGCGAGAAGGACGCCACCGCCGCCTGCGACAAGCAGGCCGTCGACAAGAAGCTCGCCGGCGCGGCCAAGACGAGCTTCACCAAGAAATGCGTCACGGATTCGGTCGGCACCTGAACCCCGCGCAGGACGCATGAAAAAGGGGCGGCTCTCGCGAGCCGCCCCGGATCTGTGTGCATCGCCGACGGGATCAGCCGCGACGATCGCGGTCGTCGCCGCGCTCCCAGCGCGGCCCGCGCTCGCCGTCATGATGGCCGCGGCCGCCGCGATGGCCGTCCATGCGGTCATGCATCTCGCGATGCATGCGCCGCATCATGCCGCGACCCTCGGCCATGGCCTCGCGCACGGCGCGGCGCGCCACGGTCTTCTGCTCGTCGCTGAGCGTCGTCCAGAGCGGGCGCACGGCGTCGGCCAGTTCCTTCGAGCGGGCGGCGCGTTCAGCCTGGCGGCCGGACATCATGTCGAGCCGCTCCATGATGTCGGCATGGCGGAAATTCTCGCGCTGCTCGCGCATCGCCGACCAGCCGGAGCGGCGCTCCTCGGCGCGCTTCTTGATGACGCCCTCGACCGTGTCGAACAGCGCGACCTGCTCGGGCTTCAGCTTCATGTCGGTCCGCAGCTTGGCGAGGCGCTC
>NZ_JAUXYO010000150.1 GCF_030694325.1 Allobosea sp.
GTTCATCGGCAAGACCGGCGAGGGCCTCAACTACAACTGGCCCTATCCGATCGGCAGCGTGATCAAGCCGCAGGTGACCAACGTCATCACCACCGAGGTCGGCTTCCGCACGATCGAATCCGTGCGCGCCTCGCGGCAGTCCGACGTGATCGAAGAGAGCCTGATGCTCACGGGCGACGAGAACATCGTCGACATCGACGTGATCGTGCAGTGGCAGATCGATCCGGCGGCGCCGGAAAACTACGTCTTCAACATCCAGGACCCGCCGGGCACGGTGAAGGCCGTCGCCGAGAGCGCGATGCGCGAGATCATCGGCCGGCGCAACATCCAGCCCGTGCTGACGACCGATCGCGCCGCGATCGAGACCGAGGTGCGCCAGCTGATGCAGGACACGCTGAACGGCTACAATGCCGGCGTGCAGATCCGCCTCGTGCAGCTGCAGAAGGTCGATCCGCCGCAGCAGGTCATCGACGCGTTCCGCGACGTTCAGGCGGCACGTGCCGACCAGGAGCGCCTGCGCAACGAGGCCGAGACCTATGCCAATCGCGTCGTGCCGGAATCGCGCGGTCGCGCGGCCCAGCTGATCCAGTCGGCGGAAGCTTTCAAGGAGCAGACCGTGGCCGAGGCGCTCGGCCAGGCGAGCCGCTTCAACGCGGTCTATGAGCAGTACAAGCTGGCGCCGGCGGTGACGCGCGAGCGCCTCTTCCTCGAGACGATGGAGCGCGTGCTCGGCGGCACCGACAAGATCATCCTCGACGGCTCGGCGAGCGGGCAGGGCGTCGTGCCCTATCTGCCGCTCGACCAACTGCAGCAAAGGCGCCCGGCCGCGGGCGCCGCCCAGACGGGAGCTGTCCGATGAACGGTGGCATCATCCGCATCGGCGTGCTCGTCGTCCTCGGCATCGCCGCGATCGTCTTCTACGCGATGACCTTCGTGGTCCAGCAGACGCAATCGGCCCTGGTGCTGCGCTTCGGCGCGGTGCGCAGCGTCGTCACCGCGCCCGGCCTCTACTTCAAGCTGCCGGCGCCGTTCGAACAGGTCACTCTGCTCGACAACCGAATCCTCGACCTCGACCTGCCGGCGCAGGAAATCATCGCCTCGGACCAGAAGCGTCTCGTCGTCGATGCCTTCACGCGCTACCGCATCTCCGATCCGCTGCGCTTCTATCAGGCGGTCAACAACATCCCGCGCGCGAACTCGCAGCTCGCCTCGATCGTGAACGGTACCGTTCGATCGGTGTTGGCCGAGGCCAGCTTCATCTCGATGGTCCGCAACGACCGGGCGCGGCTGATGAACCGCATCCGCGACGAGGTGAACCGCGAGGCTGCGCGCTTCGGCATGACGGTGGTCGATGTCCGGCTGCGCCGCGTCGATCTGCCGGCCGCCAACTCGGCCGCGGTGTTCCAGCGGATGCAGACGGAGCGTCAGCGCGAGGCCGCGGAGGCGCGTGCGCTCGGTGCCCAGCAGGCCCAGGAGATCCGGGCCCGTGCGGACAGGGATTCGACCGTGATCGTGGCCGAAGCCCAGCGCCGTTCCGACGAGATCCGCGGCCAGGGCGAAGGCGAGCGCAACCGCGTCTTCGCCGAGGCCTTCGGGCAGGACCAGGAGTTCTTCGCCTTCTACCGCTCGATGCAGGCCTATGAAGCCAGCATCAAGGCGGGCGACACGCGGATGGTCCTGTCTCCGGATTCGCCGTTCTTCCGGTTCTTCAACGGTCCGAATGCGCCTCGCAACGACGCCCAGCCGACGCCGCCGCCAGCGGCACCGGCCCCGGTCCGTCCCTGATAACGGCCGGCGCCGCGCATGTGGGATTTCGTTGCGGCGCTGGGCCTCGTTTTCGCGATCGAGGGCATCCTGTTCGCAGCGGTGCCCCACCTCGCCAAGGAGGCGCTGCGAAGCGCCTCCGAGACGCCGCCGGAGATCATGCGGCTGATCGGCATCGGCTCGGCCGCGCTCGGCGTCCTGCTGGTCTGGTTCGTCCGCGGTTGAAGTCCGCCTGACCAGCCGCGACGCGGCGGCGTTCCTGCCGGTCGCATGATCGTGTGTCGACCTTCCGCCGCATTTCGCGGTTCAATTGAAGACAAGGCTCCCGTGCCGGGTGACTCGGCCGGATTTTCTTCACGAGGACACTGATGGCAACCAAACCCCTCTCGGCTACCGCAACCCTGGTGCCCGCCTCGCGGCGCATTGCGCTCGCCGCCGGTGTGGGCGTGCTTTCGCTGTTGGTTTCGCCCGTGCTCGCGCCCGCGCAGACGGCCTCTGCGCCGATCCTGCAGGGTCAGATGTCGCTGGCGGATCTGGCGGAGCGGGTCATGCCGGCGGTGGTCAACATCGCTGCCGTGACGACCAGCGAAACCCGCGGGCGGACGCTGCCGCAGATCCCGCAGCTCGGCCCGGACACGCCCTTCGGCGATCTGTTCGAGGAGTTCTTCAACCGTCGCGGCCAGGGCCAGCAGGGTCAGGGCCAGGGTCAGGCGCCGCAGCAGCGCCGTTCCCAGTCCGCCGGCTCGGGCTTCGTGATCGATGCGTCCGGCCTGGTCGTGACCAACAACCACGTCATCGGCGACGCCAACGAGATCACGGTGATCTTCAACAGCGGCCTGCGGCTCAAGGCGGAGGTCGTCGGCAAGGACGCCAAGGTCGATCTCGCGGTCCTGCGCGTGAAGCACGACAAGCCGCTGCCGGCGGTGAAGTTCGGCGATTCCGACAAGATGCGCATCGGCGACCCCGTGATGGCGATCGGCAATCCGTTCGGGCTGGGCGGCTCGGTCTCTTCGGGCATCGTCTCGGCCCGCAACCGCGATATCCAGCAGGGCCCCTACGACACCTACATCCAGACCGACGCAGCCATCAACAAGGGCAATTCGGGCGGGCCGCTGTTCAACATGGCCGGTGAGGTTATCGGCATCAACACGGCGATCCTGTCGCCGACGGGCGGCTCGGTCGGCATCGGCTTCGCGGTGCCGTCCTCGCTGGCGACCTCGATCGTCGACCAGCTCAAGGAGTTCGGCGAGACCCGCCGCGGCTGGCTCGGCGTGCGCATCCAGAGCGTCGACGACGCCACTGCCGAGGCGCTCGGGCTGGGCACGGCGCGCGGCGCGCTGGTCGCCGGCGTCGACGAGAAGGGTCCGGGCAAGCCCGCCGGCCTCGATGTCGGCGACGTGATCACCAAGTTCGACGGCAAGGAAGTCAAGGATTCGCGCGACCTGCCGCGCATCGTCGCCGCGACGCCGGTCGGCAAGGACGTGCCGGTCACGATCATGCGCAAGGGCAAGGAAGAGGTGAAGACGGTCAAGCTCGGCCGCCTCGAAGACGGCGAGAAGGTGCAGCCGGCCTCGGCTCGTACACCGTCCGAGCCGGCCAAGCCCGCTGTCACGGCCGCGCTCGGCCTCGAATTCTCGCCTCAGACCGAGGAGTTGCGCAAGCGCTACTCGATCAAGGAGGGCGTCAAGGGTGTCGTGGTCACCAAGGTCGATCCGAACTCGAACGCCGCCGACAAGCGCGTTCAAGTCGGCGAACTGGTCGTCGAGATCGGCCAGGAGCCGGTGAATTCGCCCGACGACGTGACCAAGCGCCTCGATGCGCTGAAGAAGGAGGGCAAGAAGTCGGCCCTGCTGCTGGTGTCCAACCCCCAGGGCGAGGTCCGCTTCGTCGCCGTTTCGATGAACTGAGCGACGCTTTCGTCGCTGTGATGCCGGGGCGGCCGTAAGGCCGCCCTTTTTCATGGGGCCGGCGTCGCCGTGATGGTGGGGATGACCGATCGGCATTGGTGCCGGCACGCCCGCGCTGGCAGGGTGGCCACACGCGTCCGGAGAGCCTGCGATGAAACTGAGCGACATTCCCTTCGTCACGACCGACTGGTCGACGGTCCCGACCGAGCACCATGCGGGGGATGTCGGCGAGGCGATCTGGCGCGTGCAGTTCTTCGGCCCGGCCGAGGACCGGATCCGGGTGCGGATGGTCGAGTACAGCCCCGGCTACGAGGCCGACCACTGGTGCTCCAAGGGCCACATCATCCTCTGCCTCGAGGGCTCGATGGAAACGACGCTGGAGGATGGGCGCGTCATGCCGCTCAAGGCTGGAATGAGCTATCAAGTCGCCGACGGCGCCGAGGCGCATCGCTCGCGGACCCGGACGGGGGCTAAGCTGTTCATCGTGGATTGAGTTCGATCGTCACCAGCTGTCATCCTGGACGGCCGAAGGCCGGCCGAGATCCATCGCAGACCGCCATTGAGCCCTCGGATGGATCCCGGCCTGCGCCGCTTCGCGGCTGGTCCAGGATGACGTGGCATGTGAGGGAAAGCGTAGCGCTTACGCCCGGACGATCTCGGCGCCCGTATAGCCCTGCGCGTAGAGCATTGCCGTCAGATCGGCGTGGTCCAGCCGCGCATGGGCGGCGGCGGCCACCGCCGGCTTGGCGCGGAAGGCGACGCCGAGGCCGGCTTCGCCCAGCATGGCGAGGTCGTTGGCGCCGTCGCCGACTGCCAGCGTCTGCGCCGGGGTGAGGCCGAGACGCGCGCGCAGCGCCAGCAGGGCATCGAGCTTGGCCTGTTTGCCGAGGATGGGGTCCGCGACTTCGCCGATCAGAACGCCGTCCTGCGCGAGCAGCGTGTTCGAGCGGTGCTCGTCGAAGCCGATGGTCGTGCCGATCGGCCCGGTGAAGACGGTGAAGCCGCCCGAGACCAGCGCGGTGTAGCCGCCCTGGCGGCGCATCGTCATGACGAGCTCGCGCCCGCCCGGCGTCAGCGTGATGCGCTCGCGGATGATCTCATCCACGACCGAGAGCGGCACGCCCTTGAGCAGGGCGACGCGTTCGCGCAGCGCCGGCTCGAAGGCGATCTCGCCGCGCATCGCCCGCTCGGTGATGCCGGAGACCTTCTCCTTCAGGCCGACATAGGCAGCCAGCTCGTCGATGCATTCCTGCCCGATCATGGTCGAATCCATGTCGGCGAGGAACAGCGCCTTGCGCCGCGTCGCGGCCGGCTGGACCATGATGTCGATCTGCGCCCCGTCGAGGACCGGCCGCAGATCGGCTTCGAGCTTGCGCGCATCAGCCGCTTCCGCGAAGAGGTCGGCCGCGATCTCGCCGTCGAGGCGCTGCGTGCGCAGTGCGCCGGGCAGGGCGGCGAGCCGCTTCAGCAGGCCCTCGTCGAGCAGGGCCTGTCCATGGGCGGAAACCAGTGTCGCGACGAGCATGTGAGGGGCCGGATCGGGTGACGAGGGCAGCGGAAAGGATCAGGGCCGTGCTCATCGCAGGTCCGACCGCGAGCGGCAAGTCGGCGCTGGCCATGGCGCTCGCGCGGGCGTTCGGCGGCGTGGTCGTCAACGCCGACTCGATGCAGATCTATCGCGATCTGCGAGTACTGACGGCCCGGCCGACTGCCGAAGAGGAATCGAGCGTCCCGCACCGCCTCTACGGCCATGTCGACGGGTCGGTGAACTACTCCGCGATGCGTTATGCGGCCGAGGTCGCGGCGCTGCTGGCGGAACTGCGCGAAAGCGGGCAGCTGCCGATCCTCGTCGGGGGGACCGGCCTCTACTTCAAGGCGCTGACGGAGGGCTTCTCGGCCATGCCTCCGGTTCCGGAAGCTGTGCGGGCGGCCTTCCGCGAGCGAGCCGATGGCGTCGCCACCGAGACGCTGCATGCCGAACTCGCCGGGCGCGATCCGGAGATGGCGGCGAGGCTGCGCCCCTCCGACCGGATGCGGATCATGCGGGCGATCGAGGTGCATCTGGCGACGGGGCGCTCGCTCGCAGCCTTCCAGGGTGCGCGCGAGCCGGGGCCGCTGGCGGGCCTCGATATCCTGCGCCTCTTCGTCAGCCCAGAGCGGGAGACAGTGCGGGCCGCGATCGACCGGCGCTTCGTGGCCATGATGGAGCAGGGAGCGCTCACCGAGGTCGAGCGCCTGAAGGCCCGCGGCCTCGACCCTCTGCTGCCGGTGATGCGAGCCCATGGCGTGCCGGGGCTGATCGCGCATCTCGACGGCGCGATGGCGCTGGACGAGGCGGTCGCGCGCGGCCAGGCCGATACGCGCGCCTATGCCAAGCGGCAGGTCACCTGGTTCCGCCACCAGATGGAGGGGTGGGAGGCCGTGGCGCCGGAAGCGGCGCTGGAGGTGGCGCTGCGTGCGCTTGCGCCCACCGCCCGAGGTCTCAGGCGGCGCTGACGAGATCGGGATCGGCGAGACGGATGCAACTGCGCCCGTCATGCTTGGCGCGGTAGAGCGCCCTGTCGGCGCGGGCGATCAGGTCGGACAAGGTCTCGCCGCGCTGACGACAGGCGATGCCGAGGCTCGCGGTGACCGGCAACGCGAGTGTTTCCGAGACGGGCAGGAGACGGGAGGCCAGTGCTTCCTGAATGCGCAGAGCGACGCGCAGTGCCGCCTCCAGATCGGCGCTGGGCAACAGCAGGGCGAATTCCTCGCCGCCGAAGCGGCCCACCAGATCGCGTTCCATGCGGACCTGGCCGAGCAGGAGATCGGCGAAGGCCCGGATCACCGCATCGCCCGCGAGATGGCCGTGGCAGTCATTCACGGCCTTGAAGTGATCGATGTCGACGATGATCAGGGAGACGTCGGTGCCGCCATCATCGCTGGCCTGGATCGCTCGCATGGCCTTTTCGGTGAAGGATCGGCGGTTGAGCAGCGCCGTCAGCGGGTCGGTCTCGGCCAGGCGGCGCAACTCCAGCTCGCGCTCGTCGCGGTGCCCCATCTCTTCCGACAGGGCGCGGCGCGTCGCGCGTTCGCGGCTGACCTCGAGGGCGAGCGTCGCGGCGCGGCTCTGCAGCGTCTGATTGGCGACGACGAGTTCGGAGATGTCGCTGATGGTCATCACCAGGCCATCGCCCAGCGGTGCGACCGCGATCTGAAGCCAGACGGTCCTGCCCCCGGCGCTCCACGAGGCCTCGATGCGGTCGGGCCGTCGCAATTCGAGCGCAAAGAGACAGCGCTGCCAGACCTGGGGATCCGCGAGGAAGGGCAGGGCGAGCCGGGCGTCGAGATCGAGGAGGTCGGCGTCCGCGCGTCCCGCGATCGCCGCCGCCTGGTGGTTGGCGGTGATGACGACCAGGCGGTCGAGCTGGCCGGCCGGATCGCGGAAGGCCCGCAGCGCGACGATGCCGGAGGGCGAGGTGTCGAGCACGGCCATGAGCAATTCCTCATGGAATTGCAGCGGACGGCTGAAGACGATGAGGCGGCGGCTGCCGTCCGCCGCCGTCGCCGGCATCAGCAGCCTCTCCCAGAGGCAGACGCGCACGCTCGCGAGCGACCGGTGCACCGTATAGGTGGCGCGGCCCTCGGCGAGGGCGCGGTCGCAGCAATCGATGGTAAAGGTCGCGACCCGCCCGGTCATGGCCGAGACGCGCTGACGCAGCCGGTCCGCGCCGACATAGCGGATGATCTCACGCCCGAAATGGCTGAAGGCGTAGTCGCCATCCCCGGTCGGGGTCAGCACCATCAGGTCGTCGCCGAATCGCGGCATGACCTCATCGCGAAAGCTCTCGAAGGAGACGCCCGACGCATCGCGCGCGCAGCGCTCGAAGCGCTGCAGCAACTGGCCGATCTCGGGCGCGTTGGCTCTCGCAGCGATATGGTCGGTATGGACTTCTTGGTACATGGCCTTCTCTCGGACCGGCTGACCGAACGCTACCAACCGGTGGTTGAGAAAGTGTTCCGCCGGGCCATCGCCTTTTTCGCAGCGCCGTCGTCCGGATGGGGCGCTGCGGAGGCGCTTGACCCGGCGCCCGCCCTCGTCTAGCGTCCCGCAACATCTGCAAAGGGTCGTGGCGCGATGCGCAAGCTTATTATCGTAGGGGTGCGCTGGTAGGGGCCGGTTCTCGCGAGAGCCGCGTCTTCCCGACGCCAGCGCACGTCCAGGCCCCTCGCGGGCCTTTTTTATTGCCCGCTTCCCGACCTCGTTGTCCACCGAACTGCCGCAGGAGACCGTTATGAGCGAGATGATGACCGGTGCCGAAATGGTCGTCCGCGCGCTTCAGGATCAGGGCGTCGAACATCTGTTCGGCTATCCCGGAGGCGCCGTGCTGCCGATCTATGACGCGCTGTTCCAGCAGGACAAGGTCAAGCACGTCCTCGTCCGCCACGAGCAGGGCGCCGTTCACGCGGCCGAGGGCTATGCGCGCTCGACGGCGGGCAAGGTCGGCTGCGTCCTCGTCACCTCCGGCCCCGGCGCGACGAACGCGGTCACCGGGCTGACCGACGCGCTGCTGGATTCGATCCCGCTCGTCGTCATCACCGGGCAGGTGCCGACGCATCTGATCGGCTCCGACGCCTTCCAGGAATGCGACACGGTCGGCATCACGCGCTCCTGCACCAAGCACAACTACCTGGTGAAGAGCATCGCGGACCTGCCCCGCATCCTGCACGAGGCGTTCTTCGTCGCGGCGAATGGCCGGCCCGGCCCGGTCGTCATCGACATCCCCAAGGACATCCAGTTCGCGAGCGGGCTCTACAGCCGGCCGCGCGACAACCAGCACAAGACCTACCGGCCGACCGTCAAGGGCGACCTCAACAAGATCAAGGCGGCGGTCGCGCTGATGGCGAGCGCCAAGAAGCCGGTGTTCTACACCGGCGGCGGCGTCATCAATGCCGGCCCGCACGCCTCCGCGCTGCTGCGGGAACTCGTGCGGCTGACCGGTTTCCCGGTGACCTCGACGCTGATGGGGCTCGGCGCTTATCCCGCCGCCGACAAGCAGTGGCTCGGCATGCTCGGCATGCACGGGACCTACGAGGCCAATCTCGCGATGCATGACTGCGACGTGATGATCAATATCGGCGCCCGCTTCGACGATCGGATCACCGGGCGGCTCGACGGCTTCTCGCCGCGCTCGCGGAAGATCCATATCGACATCGACCCATCCTCGATCAACAAGACCGTCAAGGTCGACATCGGCATCGTCGGCGACTGCGCCCATGTGCTCGAGGACATGGTCCGCGTCTGGCGCGAGACTTCGCCCCAGATCGACAAGACCGCGCTCACCGCCTGGTGGACGCAGATCGACGGCTGGCGGGCCCGCCAGAGCCTCGCCTACAAGCAGTCCGGATCGGTCATCAAGCCGCAATATGCGATCGAGCGGCTCTATGAGCTGACCAAGAACCGCGACACCTACATCACGACCGAGGTCGGCCAGCACCAGATGTGGGCGGCGCAGTATTACCGCTTCGAGGAGCCCAATCGCTGGATGACGTCGGGTGGTCTCGGGACGATGGGTTATGGCCTGCCGGCCGCCATCGGCGTGCAGATGAAGCATCCCAAGGCGCTGGTCATCGACATCGCGGGCGAGGCCTCGATCCTGATGAACATGCAGGAGATGTCCACCGCGGTGCAGTACCGCCTGCCGGTCAAGATCTTCATCCTGAACAACGAGTACATGGGCATGGTGCGCCAGTGGCAGGAGCTGCTGCATGGCGGGCGCTATTCCGAGAGCTATTCGGAATCCCTGCCCGATTTCGTGAAGCTGGCCGAGGCCTATGGCGGCCACGGCATCCGCTGCTCGGATCCGGACTCGCTGGACGATGCGATCATGGAGATGATCGAGACGCCCAAGCCGGTGATCTTCGATTGCCTCGTCGCCAAGCAGGAGAACTGCTTCCCGATGATCCCCTCGGGCAAGGCCCATAACGAGATGATCCTGCCCGATTTCGAGGGCGACACCGGCGAGATCATCGACGCCAAGGGCAAACAGCTGGTGTGACGGGCTGGTTTCTCTCAGCCCTCATCCTGAGGAGCGCCGCAGGCGCGTCTCGAAGGATGCTCCGGGTGGCTCGGGAGACATCTGGATCATCCTTTGGGACGCGGGCTTGCGCCCGCTCCTCAGGATGAGGGCTGAGGGGATATGACCATGACCATGATCGGCCTGATCGGCGGGATGAGCTGGGAATCGACGGCGGTCTATTACCGGCTGCTGAACGAGGGCGTGCGGGCGCGGAAGGGAGGGCTGCATTCGGCCGACATCCTGCTGCACTCGCTCGACTTCGCGCCGATCGCCGAGATGCAGGCGCAGGGCGATTGGGAGGGAGCTGGCGCCATGCTGGCCTCGAGCGCGCTGCGGTTGGAGCGGGCGGGAGCCGGCTGCATCGTCTTGTGCACCAACACCATGCACAAGGTGGCCGACAGGATCACCGCCGCGACGCGCGTCCCCTTCCTGCATCTGGCCGATGTCACCGCCAAGGCCGTGAAGCGCCAGGGCGTCCGCCGGCCGCTGCTGCTGGCGACGCGCTTCACGATGGAACAGCGCTTCTACCTCGGCCGGCTCGCGGCCTTCGGGGTCGAGGCCGTGGTCCCGGGCGATGTCGAGCGGGCCGAGATCCACCGCGTCATCTATGAGGAACTCTGTCGCGGCCGCATCGAGCCGGCCTCGAAGGCGCGCTATCTGGCGATCATCGCCGAGGCGGCGGGGCAGGGCGCCGACGGCGTGATCCTCGGCTGCACCGAGATCGGGCTGCTGATCGGGCAGGATGACATCGACCTGCCGGTCTTCGACACCACGGCGCTGCATGTCGAGGCCGCGCTCGACTTCGCGCTTTCGGCAGAAAGCCAGGCGGCATGAAACTCGTCATCGCCAACAAGAACCACTCCTCCTGGTCGCTGCGGCCCTGGCTGCTGCTGACGGAGTTCGGTATTCCCTTCGAGGAGGTGCTGATCCCCTTCGGCCAGACCTTCGACGATCCCGAATGGAAGCGGGTGATTTCGGGCTTCACCCCGGCGGGCAAGGTGCCGGCGCTGATCGACGGCGATATCCGGGTCTGGGAATCGCTGGCGATCCTGGATCATATCGCCGACACGCGACCGGATCTGGCGATCTGGCCGCGCGACCCGGCAGCGAAGGCGATGGCGCGCTCGATCTCGGCCGAGATGCATGCCGGCTTCCAGGCCCTGCGCGGCGCCTGCCCGATGAACCTCGCCTGGGTTCATCCCCCACGCGACCGCGGGCCGAAGGTCGCCGCCGACGTGGCGCGGATCGCCGCGATCTGGAACGAGGCGCGGGCGCGTTTCGGCGCCGGCGGGCCCTTCCTGTTCGGCGCCTTTTCGGCGGCCGACGCCATGTTCGCGCCGGTTACGGCGCGATTTTCGGGCTACGGCATCCGCCCCGACGATGTCTGCGGCGCCTATTGCGACGCCGTGCAGGCGACGAAGGGCTATGCGTCGTGGCGGATGGCCGCCTTCGCGGAGCCCTGGATCATTGCCGAGGACGAGGCCGACGAGCCGGTCCTCACCGACCACCGTTCCTTTCTCAGCCGCAGCCGGGTCTCTCCATGAACACGTCGTCGCATTACCCCAACGCCCCCGTCGCCCAGCCCATCGCCCGCCACACCCTGGCGGTGATCGTCGACAACGAGCCGGGCGTGCTGGCGCGCATCGCGGGCCTGTTTTCCGGCCGCGGCTACAACATCGAGAGCCTGACGGTGTCCGAGACCGAGCATGAGAAGCACCTCTCGCGCATCACCGTCGTGACCTCCGGGACTTCGGCGGTCATCGACCAGATCAAGGCCCATCTCGACCGGCTCGTGCCCGTCCATCGCGTCGTCGACCTGACGCTTCAGGGGGAGGCGCTGGAGCGCGAGCTTGCCCTGGTCAAGGTGGTCGGCAAAGGCGAGCACCGGGTCGAGGCGATGCGGCTGGCGGCAGCCTTCGGCGCACGCACGCTCGACGCCTCGCTGACCTCCTTCGTCTTCGAACTGACCGGCACGACCGAGGAGATCGAGCGCTTCATCAAGCTGATGACGGCGGTGGGGCTGA
Organism: Allobosea sp.; assembly: GCF_030694325.1. Lineage (GTDB taxonomy): Bacteria > Pseudomonadota > Alphaproteobacteria > Rhizobiales > Beijerinckiaceae > Allobosea. The sequence continues at coordinate 11,755 of NZ_JAUXYO010000150.1, forward strand.
CCGAGGTGTCGCGCACCGGCATTGCAGCGATGAGCCGCGGCCCAGAGGCGATGTAGAATGACTCCGGACCTGGTGGGCGCCGGATTATCGGGATCATGACCCTCGAACAGATTGCGCTCGGCCTCGGCCTCGCCGGCCTCGGCTGTTTCCTCTGGCCGATCCTGATGCGGGTCTCCGGCAAGGCGCCGACTGCCGCCCCCGGCAGCGGCGCAAGCCTGCGCTCGCCGCTCTGGTGGGCTGGTTTCGTGCTGACAGCGGCGGCGATCTTCCTGCAGCGTGTCGCGAGCCAGCAGGCGGGCGGAGGCTAGACCGGGATCAGGGCCTGCGCCGGCCCGGCGAAGCCGCTTGCGCGCCAACAAAGGCTGCGCTAGAGAGCCGAACCGTAACGTACGGTACGGTCTTTTTTACGGTCTTCCAGAGCGCATGACGACGACGCCCTCCCTGACAGAGACGGACGAGCCCACTGCGCGGCAGCAGGCCGTGCTCGAAGCCGTGCTGTCGCTGATGGTGGAGGAGGGGGACCAACTCACCATGACCGCGGTCGCCCGCCGGGCGAGCTGCTCGAAGGAGACGCTCTACAAATGGTTCGGCGACCGCGACGGGCTGTTGGCCGCGACGGTGCGCTGGCAGGCGGCGCGCGTCCGGGCCGGCCGCTACGACCGGCCGACGCTCGACATCGCGACGCTGCGCGACAGCCTGAAGGGCTTCGCCGAGACCTGGCTGACCGTCATCTCAAGTCCGACCTCGATTGCGCTGAACCGCCTGGCGATCGGCCACGCGGCCTCGCGCAAGAGCAATCTCGGCGGCATCGTGCTGGCAAATGGGCGCTTCGCCATCGGCGAGCGGTTGCGCCCGGTGCTCGAGGCCGGGCGCGAGGCGGGGCTTCTGGCGTTCGAGGATTCCGAGACGGCGTTTCGCAGCTTCTTCGGCCTCGTCGGCCGGGACGTGCAGATCCGCCTGCTGCTCGGCGACAGCCTGACCTTCGCTCCGGGCGAGATCGCGCGCGACGCCGCCCGGGCTACTGACCAGTTCCTGACCCTTTACGGACGGCCGACAACCGACCGGCGAGCCTGAAGAAACCACCCCTACGACCCAAGGAAGGACCACTCACATGCGCGTTTATTACGATCGTGATGCCGACATCAACCTGATCAAGGGCAAGAAGGTTTGCATCGTCGGCTACGGCTCCCAGGGCCATGCCCATGCGCTGAACCTGCGCGACTCCGGCGTCAAGGACGTCGTCATCGCGCTGAAGGCGGGCTCCGCCACCCGCAAGAAGGCCGAGGAGGCCGGCTTCACGGTGATGACCCCGTCCGAGGCCGCCAAGGTCTCCGACATCATGATGATGCTGACCCCTGACGAGTTGCAGGGCGACATCTATCGCGACGAGCTGCACGCCAACATGAAGGAGGGTGCGGCTTTGCTGTTCGCGCACGGCCTCAACGTGCATTTCAACCTGATCGAGCCGCGCAAGGACCTCGACGTGCTGATGGTCGCCCCCAAGGGCCCCGGCCACACGGTGCGTTCGGAATACCAGCGCGGCGGCGGCGTGCCGACGCTGATCGCGATCCATCAGGACGCGACCGGCAACGCCCATGACCTTGGCCTGTCCTACGCCTCGGCCAATGGCGGCGGCCGCGCCGGCATCATCGAGACGACCTTCAAGGAAGAGTGCGAGACCGATCTGTTCGGCGAGCAGGTCGTGCTCTGCGGCGGCCTGGTCGAGCTGATCAAGGCCGGCTACGAGACGCTGACCGAGGCGGGCTACGCGCCCGAGATGGCCTATTTCGAGTGCCTGCACGAGGTGAAGCTGATCGTCGATCTGATCTATGAGGGCGGCATCGCGAACATGAACTACTCGATCTCGAACACGGCCGAGTATGGCGAATACGTCACCGGCCCGCGCATCATCACGGCCGAGACCAAGGCCGAGATGAAGCGCGTGCTCACCGACATCCAGTCGGGCAAGTTCACCCGCGACTGGATGCTGGAGAACAAGGTCAACCAGACCTCGTTCAAGGCGACGCGCGCGCGGTACGCCGCCCATCCGATCGAGGAGGTCGGCGCCAAGCTCCGCGACATGATGCCCTGGATCAAGGCCAAGGCGCTGGTCGACAAAAGCAAGAACTGATCGGCTGGGCTCGGCGCTCTCGCGAGATAGCGCCTCCCGAGCTGATTCAAGTGTCTGCGAGATCGATTCAGATTCTTACAGCAAGTGTCTGATATCACAGCGTTTCGGCTTGCCGGAGCGGGGGCGGGTGCAGCGATGCGCCCGCCCTTTCTCATTCATCCTGTGTCGTTGTCTGCCTGTGTCGGAACCGGTGTGGCCAGCGTGCGTTCCCTCTCCGACGGATAAACGGGAGAGCGAGAGATGGGACCGGACAGGACTGAAGCCGTGCGACGGGTGCCGCAAGAGCGTGTCCATCAGCCCGAGGTCCGGGCTGCGTCGCATGAGCCTGCCGAGGACGGGCTGATCCTGACGGCCGTGATCGGCGGCTCGGTCCTGGCGCTCCTGTTCAACACCTTCATCGCCCTGATCCCGGGCTGAGCCGATCAGCGGAGAGACCGAAATGAACAGCAATGTCGAGCAACGCGCCAAGGCGCAGGGCGAAAACCTCTCCGGTGGCGATCCGGTGCCGCCGATGCGGGCGGATGATCACACCAATGCCAGCCCGGCGGTGGAAACGCCGGTCGAGGCGCGGCAGGGCTTCCTCGGTCCGCGCGTGCTGATGGTGCTGGTCGGCGGTCTCGTGCTGGCGGTGGTCGCCTGGTTCGCCGTCGAGTGGATCGCCTGACGTTGCGGGTGGCACTGAAGTCTTGAGGGCAGGTCAAGGTGCCGGGCAGTCCGGTCGCCGGCATGGAGGTCGCGATGACGATGTCCAAGGTTCTCCACGGCCCAGTTGCGGCCCTCGTCGGGCTAATCCTCTGCATGGCCCTTCTGGCCGCAGTCATCCTCGGCATGGCGTGAGGTCGATCCGGTTGCGCCGGGGTTAGCGCCAGAGCAGGCCCTGCTTGGCCATTTCGGCCAGGGTGCCGCCGCCATAAATCAGGCTGAACCCCCAGGCGAGCGACGCCAGCCAGTTGGCGATCTGGAACGGCCAGAACGGCATTTTGACGATACCCGCGACGATCGCGACCACAGCCCTCAGCGGCCCGAAGAAGTGGCCGATCAGGATGCTGGCGACGCCCCATTTCTCGAAAAAGACATGTCCGCGCTGGAGCATCTGCGGATTGTTGCGGAAGGGCCAGTAGTCGTCGACGCGCGGTCCCAGCACCAAGCCGGCCCAATAGGAAATCCAGAAGCCGAAGCCGGCGCCCATCGAGGCGGCGAGTGCCAGCGGCCCGAGAGCGAGTCCCGATGCGCCGGCGACGGCGCCGAAGGCGGTGAAGAACACCGTCGCGGGCACGAGCCAAGACAGCAGCGCGACGCATTCGCAAAACGCGATCAGGAAGACGATCGGGATCGCCCATTCCTGATTGGCACGCATAAAGTCGACGAGTGCCGCCATCCACAGTTCGAGTTGGGCCATGTCCGTTCCGGGATGCGGGTTGAAGGGCCCGCGGCTTATCGCTGCGGCGCTGCCGCAGCGCAACCGGTTTTCGGCGAAGGGCGGCCCGGTTCGTCGGGTACGTGCGTCGCAGGGTTTGCCTTCGCCGAACCTTCGCCTAATCTGCCCCCGAACGGGATTCACGGGTCGCGGCGGCGCCGACAAGAGCGCCCGGCACCGACGAGGAAACGGACTTCATGGCGTTGCCAGATCACCCGCACGCGTCGGCGGGAGCTTCCGCATTGTCTCAGCCCGCGGCAGCGCCAGCGGTCGCGCTGGGCGGGCTCGACATTACCTTTCATCTCGAAGGCGGCCAGCGCTATCAGGCGGTGACGGGGATCGACCTCTCGGTCACGGCGGGTGAGTTCGTCTCGGTCGTCGGACCGACGGGGTGCGGAAAATCGACGCTCCTCAATGCGGCGGCGGGGCTGCTGACGCCCTCGTCCGGCACGGTAACCATCTTCGGCGAAGCGCTCTCCGGCCTGAACCGCCGGGCCGGCTATCTCTTCCAGGCCGACGCGCTGATGCCGTGGAAGACGGCGCTCGACAACGTGAAGGTCGCGCTCGAGCCGATGGGCGTGTCGGACGCCGAGGCCGACAAGCGCGCGCGGGACTGGCTGGCGCGGGTGGGCTTGCGCGCCTTCGTCGACCGCTACCCTCACATGCTCTCGGGCGGGCAGCGCAAGCGGGTGGCGCTGGCGCAGGTCCTGATCCGCAATCCCGAGATCCTGCTGATGGACTAGCCCGTCGGTCATCTCGATGCGCAGACGCGTCAGATCATGGGCAATCTCCTACTCGATCTCTGGTCGCGCCACCGCAAGGCCCTGATCTTCGTCACCCATGACCTGGAGGAGGCGATCGCGCTGTCGGACCGCGTCGTGGTGATGTCGGCGGGGCCTGCGGCCGGCATCGTCGCCGATTATCGCGTGAGCCTGCCACGCCCGCGCGACATTGCCGAGATCAGGCTGGAAAAGGCCTTCCACGAGATCCACCGCGACATCTGGGCGTCGCTTCGGGTCGAGGTGCAGAAAGCCTATGCGATGGGCGAGGGCAAGGAACTGCTCGAGGGAGCGACGCCATGAAGCGCGCCAAGCTTCTGTTCCTGCAGGCGATGGTCATGGTCGTCGCGCTGCTGATCTGGCATGTCGTTACCGCCTATCCGATCATGGGCGAGGTCAAGACGATCCAGTTCTTCTTCTCGACGCCGGCGGCCGTGATCGCCCGGACCTGGAACCAGCTGACTGGAACCGAGATCTACTGGCATATCGGCATCACCCTGACGGAGACGGTGCTGGCCTTCGTCATCGGCTCGGCGGCGGGCATCTTCTTCGGCTTCGCCTTCGCCCGGCAGCAATTGCTGGCCGCGGTGTTCGACCCCTATATCAAAGCCGCCAATGCCCTGCCGCGCGTCGTGCTGGCGCCGATCTTCGCACTCTGGTTCGGGCTGGGCATCTGGTCCAAGGTCGCGCTCGGCTTCACGCTGGTATTCTTCATCGTCTTCTTCAACGTCTATCAGGGCGTGCGCGAGGTTTCGCCGACGGTGCTGGCCAATGCCCGGATGCTCGGCATGAACGAACGCCAGCTCTTCCGCCACGTCTACTGGCCGTCCGCGCTGACCTGGATGTTCTCGTCGCTTCACACCTCGGTCGGCTTCGCGCTGATCGGCGCGGTAGTCGGCGAATATCTCGGCTCCTCGGCGGGGCTCGGCTACAAGATCCACGAAGCCGAGAGCGTCTTCGACGTCACGGGCGTGTTCTCGGGCATGCTGATCCTGATGATCTTCGTGATCGCGATCGATTCCCTCGTCACCATGGTCGAGAAGCGGCTTCTGGTCTGGCGGCCGGGTCAGAGTTCGACGACGGTGTGAGGGCAACCATCGCCACCGCCGTGATCGCGAGCGCAGCGAAGCAATCCACAACCGCCGCGCTCCACGTTGCTGGATGGCTTCGCTGCGTTCGCCATGACGTCGTTCTTGCTCGTCTAGCCGGACCTCGCCTATCCTCGCTCTCAACGCGCCCGCGAGAGGCGCCCACCCGACCAACCGGAGGAACACCCATGACGATTTCACGCCGCGCGGCGCTGGCCGCGCTCGCCCTGTCCACCGCGCTCGGCTTCGCTCCCCAGGGCGCCCTCGCACAGGCGGCCGAGAAGGCCGACGTCACCCTCGGCGTCGGTGGCAAGGCGCTGCTCTATTACCTGCCGCTGACGGTCGCCGAGCGGAAGGGTTTCTTCAAGGAGCAGGGGCTCAACGTCACGATCAATGATTTCGGCGGCGGCGCGAAGTCGCTGCAGGCGCTGGTCGGCGGCTCGGTCGACGTCGTCACCGGCGCCTATGAGCACACGATCCGCATGCAGGCCAAGGGGCAGGATGTGCGCGCCGTGGTCGAGCTCGGCCGCTTCCCCGGCATCACGATCGCCGTCCGCAAGGACCTCGCCGACAAGGTCAAATCTGCCGCCGATTTCAAGGGCCTCAAGATCGGCGTCACCGCGCCGGGCTCCTCGACGGCGCTGACGGCGCAATACGCCATGGTCAAGGCCGGGCTGAAGGCCAGCGATGCGCCCATCATCGGCGTCGGCGCCGGTGCCAGCGCGGTGGCGGCGATGAAGCAGAAGCAGGTCGACATCATCTCGCATCTCGATCCGGTGACGTCGAAGCTGGAGGCGGATGGCGATGTCGTCGCGCTGATCGACACCCGCACGGAGGCCGGCACCAATGCCCTCTTCGGCGGCTCGAACCCGGCCGCCGTGCTCTATCTCAAGGGCGATTTCGCCGAGAAGAACCCGGTGACGACGCAGAAGCTGGTCAACGCCTTCGTCAAGGCGCTGAAATGGCTGGAGACCGCCAAGCCCGAGGACGTTGCCGATCTCGTCCCGGCCGAGTATCACCTCGGCGACAAGCCGCTCTATCTGCGCTCGGTGCAGAACTCGCTCGAGAGCTATTCGCGCACCGGCATTTCGACGCCCGATGCGATGAAGAGCATGTATGACGCGCTCAAGCTGCTCGATCCGGAACTGGCGAAGTCCGACGTGGATCTGACCAAGACCTTCATCGACAGCTTTGCGAAGAAGGCGGCCCTCGGCAGCTGAGCCCGACGCCCGGGCGACCACAGGGGTACGGGGTCACCCATCACCTCTTTGCATTGGTTTTGGACGCGGCAGCCGTTAGGTTGCCGCGTCTTTTTTGATCCATCCGCGGACCCGCATCCCTTCCCATGAACATCCTCTCGATTCAGTCGCATGTCGCCTATGGCCATGTCGGCAACGCCTCCGCCGTCTTCCCGATGCAGCGCCTGGGCGTCGAGGTCTGGCCGATCCATACCGTGCAGTTCTCGAACCACACCGGCTATGGCGCCTGGAAGGGCCGCGTCTTCGATGGCGGGATGATCGATGAGGTGATGGAGGGCATCGCCGAGCGCGGCGTGCTGCCGTCCTGCACCGGCGTGCTCTCGGGCTATATGGGCTCGGCCGATATCGGCCATGCCATCCTCTCGGCAGTCGAGCGCGTCCGGGCGGCCAATCCGAAGGCCGTCTATTGCTGCGACCCGGTGATGGGCGATGTCGGGCGCGGCGTCTTCGTGCGTCCGGGCATTCCGGAGTTCATGCGGGAGCAGGCGGTGCCTGCGGCCGACATCGTCACGCCCAACCAGTTCGAGCTCGAACTGCTGACCGATATCGAGATCCGCACGATCGCCGATGCGCATCGCGCGGTCGAGGCGCTGCGCGATGCCGGGCCGAAGGTCGTGCTCGTCACCTCGCTCGTCACCGACGAGACGCCCGCCGACTCGATCGACCTGATGGCGGCCGATGCGAAAGGCGCCTTCCGCATCCGCACGCCCAAGCTCGATGTCAGCGTCAACGGCGCGGGGGACGCGATCGCGGCGCTGTTCTTCGTGCATTACCTGCGCGAGGAATCCGCCGCCGCCGCATTGGCCAAGGCCGCAGCCTCGATCTACGGCCTGCTCAAGCGCACCAAGGAGGCGGGCTCCCGCGAGATTTTGACGGTGGCGGCGCAGGACGAGTTCGTGACGCCGACGCACCAGTTCGTGCCCGAGACGCTGTAGAGCGCCATGTGGCCTCCTTCCCTCAGCCCTCATCCTGAGGAGCGCCGCCAGGCGCGTCTCGAAGGATGGTCCAGGAGGCTCCGCACATCTCTGGA
>NZ_JAUXYO010000152.1 GCF_030694325.1 Allobosea sp.
CGATGTGCTTCTGGACCTCGAAGAACTTCGCCGCGAAGGTCGTCCCGACGGGGTTGTCCTGGCCATCGACGAGGTTGTTGGCCAGGGCCAGATAGACCTCCTGGAAGGCAATCGTCTGCGTGCTCGCGCCCAGCGCCTCGAAGGCCGCCTTGATGGCGAGTTCGGGCGGCACGCGCAGCTTCAGCCCCTGCACGTCCTGCGGGCCGTTGACCGGCCGGCGGCTGTTGGTCAGGGCGCGGAACCCCCATTCGAAATTGGCGATCCAGGTGAACCCTGCGGCCTTGAGCTGCTCGGCGATGAAGTCGCGGCCGGTGACGTCGAGCGTGCGATGGGCGTGCTCATAGGAATCGAACTGGTAGGGGATGTTGATGACGCCGATCGTCTTCGACAGCGCCTCGATGTTGGCCGGGTTGAGCAGCATCATGTCGATGGCACCCAGCCTCGTCTGCTGCGCCGCCTCGACCGGCGAACCCAGCGCGTTGTTCGGGAAGATGGTGATCTTGACCTCGCCCTTGGTTCGCTCGGCGATGCGCTTGACCATCGCATCGGCCTGGATGTGGACCGGATGGCTCTGATCGGCCGGGTGGGTGAGCTTGAGCTCGACCGCCGCATGGGCCGGCCGGATGAAGGGCGTGCTGACCGCGAGGGCCGTGCCCCCAGCGAGAACCGCACGCCGCGTGACGTTGCTGGCGATCATGGCTGTTTCCTTCGCTCCCGACCGCGCGGCGCGCGGCCATTCTGGTGCGTGAGGCGGCCTGACAATGGACCACCTCCGCCGGCTTTCTGCGAAGCCTCGAGCGAACTTGCATGCAAGATCAGGCGGCGTCAACCAACGGGTTTATCGTCCGGGCGGTTTTGTGGCGGGTCCTTCTGCTCGCCCGAGAGCGCCGCCACCAGCCCGGAAAGACCATTGCGGACATGCTGGCGCAGCGCCTCGCCGGCCCTGTCGGGATCGCGCGCGGCCAGAGCGTCGAGGATGCCCTGATGCTCCTGGATCGCCGCTTTCCAGCGTGTCGGCCAGAGGTTGGAGGAATAGCGCGCGCGGTCGACCCGCAGCGCCAGCAGGTCCCACACCCAGAGCAGCACCGGATTGGCGGCGATCTCGACGATCTTGCGGTGGAATGCGGTGTTGGCCTCGAAATAGCCCGGCAGCTCGTCGCGGGCTTGATGCAGCCGCATCCGGTAATGCAGCAATCCGATCTCGGCGATCGCCTCCTCGGTGATGTTGCGCGCCGCCAGCTCACCCGCGAGCCCCTCGATCGTGGTCACCACGTCGATCAGCGCCGTCACATGGTCGAGGTCGAGTTCGGCGACCACGGCCGACTGGTTCGGCAGCGCGCGCAACAATCCGTCCTGGATCAGCGTCTTGATCGCCTCCCGCACCGGGGTGCGCGACACCGCGAGCTGTTCGCAGATCTCCCGCTCGTTGAGCTTGGCGCCAGGCGCCAGCACGCCGGTGACGATGAGATTGCGCAACTGGGTGACCACACCGCCATGCAGCGCGCCCTTCTTGCGACCGCCGTCGAGGGCCTGCGCCCGGGCGATCAGCGTGGCCAGCGGCGTCGGGGTCTGGGAGAGCGTCATGTCGGGGCGATCATCATCGGGGAAGGACATTCTGGTGTGGGCCTGCCGGTCTCGGTCGAACTCCGTCCGGTCGCTTGACTGCCGTTAGTGCTTGCATGCAATTTCCGGCCCCTTCAAGACACCCGCAAGCCTTACCCATCACGGGAAACCCAGCCATGAAGATTATCGACCTTTCGATGCCGATCGGGCAACATTTCCGCTGGCCGGTCGAACTGACGATCAAGGGCGATATCGCAAAGGGCGACCAGTTCCGGGTCTCGCGCCTGTCGGCGACCTGCCACGGCTTCTCTCATGTCGATGCGGCTGCGCATTTCGTCGCCGGTGCACCGACGATTGAGGCCACGCCGCTGTCGGCCGTGGTCGGCCCCTGCCGCGTGCTCGACCTGAGCGACCGGCCAGCCGACGCCGCCATCGAGCCCGACCATTTGGCCGCTGCCGATCCCGGCGGTGCCGAAGGCGAGATCCTGCTGCTGGCGGCCCATTGGTCCGACCGCCGCGACTACAACGCCCGCGAATTCTGGACGCAGGCGCCCTGGCTCAGCCGCGCTTCGGCAGAATGGCTGGCCGCGCGCAAGCCCAAGGCCGTCGCCTTCGACTTTCCGCAGGATTTCCCGATCAGGCTTCTGCTGGACGGCAAGGAGGTGCCCAAGACCGAGCACGTCACCCATGACGTGCTGCTTTCGAACGGCGTCACGCTGATCGAGTACGTCGTGAACACCAGCCGCCTGACGGCGCCGCGCAACCTGTTTTCGGCCGCTCCGCTTCTCATCCCCGATGCCGACGGCGCCCCGGCGCGATTCTATGCGATCGAGGGCCTGACAATCTGACCCTCGACGTTCGGCCGTCCCCGCGGTTCGACAGCCATCGCCACGATCCGCGCGTCGCTGGTCCGAGGCACCCTCTCGGCTCCGCGGTTCCCGACGCCAGGCGCCCCTCGACCATCATGCCGGGCCAGCGCCCGGCTCCCTCGTGCATTGGCTGGATGGGGGGCTGGTCTCGGCGGCCTGGCTCACGGGCTTCGCCGCAGCTTCAGCGGGCGTTTTCCCGCGGCGACCCCGCGCTCTCAACGCGGCGGAGCATCGCCGAAGAACATCGCATCCTGCCTGATGCGGGCGGCCAGCAGCGGCGATGTTTCGTCCACTGCCACATCGCCGAGCCTGATCGGCTCGCCGGCGCGGACCGACCGCACCAGGGTCGCATCGGCCACGAGATAGAACGGCGCGGGAGCGTCCTCACGGAGGGGGCCGGCAGGCACCATCGCGCCGCCGACATCGGCGATGCTGTGATGGTGGCCGCCCATGCTCAACACGGTGCCGACCGGTAGATCGGCCTCGGCCACCGCGACGAGATCCTGCCGGGGGCGGTAATCCGCACCGTAGCCGGACACGCCGAGCCCGGCAGCATCGAGCAGGGAGGTCGCCGCCTCCAGCCCGAGCAGATGGCGTGGCAGATAGAGCGCGGCCGTATGCCCGCCGGACGCCACGACATGCCCCTTCTCGGCAAGTAGCGCCCAGCTGGTGGGGTCCTCACAGCGCACCGTGACGAAAACGCCACCCGCGAAGCTCGCCTCGTCGGCGAGGCGCAGATGATGGAAGACGTCGACGCGCCGGGTGCCGCCGAGCAGCCCGCCCTGTGCGCCTTCGCAAAACAGGTCGGCGAGTTCGGCAATACGCGCCGGCGGTGCATGGAAGCGGGCAGTGTCCGCGCCAAGCCCGGTGGCATTGGCGACGACCGTCATCTCGCAGAGATCGGGTACGGTGCGCAGCGGAAAGGCCGTCCCCAGTATCGCGGCGCGGGCGGCCGAGCGCGCGACCGCATCAGGGCCGCCGAGCGACCACTGCGCCGCGAGCGCCGGCAGGGGCCGCGTGACGCCGTTGCAGGTGACGTCGCCCGACGCCGGATCGAAGACGAAATCATATTCGCTCGACTTGCCGGCGCCGATGACCTCGAAACCGAGCAGCTCAGCCCAGGTCACGAGGCCGATCAGCAGGCTCGGCTGGTCGCCGTCGACGGGGGTGACGACCACGCCCTTCTCCGCCGCCAGACGCGCCAGCCCGGGCCCGACGACCGAATCGGCCTCCTTGGAGACGAGCGCGACATGGCGACCGGCCTCGATCGCCAACAGCGCGTGACGCGCCGCGGCGACCGGAGCGCCGGTGGCTTCGATCAGGATGTCGAAGGGCAGGTCGACCACGGTCGAAAGGGCGGCGGCGGCCACCCGGCGACCGGCATCCCAGGCGGTGCGGGCCTCGGCGGCGGTGGCGCAGAGCGCGATCTCTCGACGCGCGATTCCCGCGGAGGCGAAAGCCTCGCCTGCGGCCTCCGCGGTCCTGTCGACGGCGATGCGCGCATTGACGAGCGGGATTCGGGCCGCCTGGGTCAGGAATGAGCGGCCGAAGCTGCCGCTGCCGACCACGCAGGTCTCGATCGGACGCGCGATGCGCGCATAGTGGTGATGGAAATTCACGGACGCCTCCCTGTCGGACGCGTCTTACGTCAGTCTTGCATGCAAGAATAGGTCTGACTGAGACGGATCGCTGTCTGCGGTGCATTTCTCGCTCGGCTACCGGCCGTTTGTCTCGCGAGGATACCGGCCGACGTCGAACTGCACTTGTCATGTATTCTAGATCCTATAGGATATAGGCAATGGGCGGTGCTTGGGCGCTGGCCTTGTCATCTGCGCGGCGAGAGAAGGTTGATGTCATGTTCGGAGCCCTGCGACTGCCCGATACGATCCTCTTCGGGCCGGGCAAGCGCCGCGCGTTAGGCGCGGCGGCGGCCCGCCTCGGTCGCCGCGCGCTCGTCTGCACCGATTCCCGCCTGTCGGCGCAGCCCGAATTCGCCGAGGCCCTGGAGGGTCTGCGCGCCGCCGGCCTCGAGGTCCATGTCTATGATCGCACGATTCCCGACCTGCCGATCGAATGCATCGAAGACTGTGCGAAGGAGGCCGCGCGCTTTTCCCCCGAGCTGGTGATCGGCCTCGGCGGCGGCAGCTGCATGGATCTCGCTAAGCTCGTCGCGGTCGTGCTCGCCCATGGCGGGCCGGTCAGCCGCTATTACGGCGAATTTGCCGTGCCGGGCCCCGTGCTGCCGCTGGTCGCGGTTCCGACCACCGCCGGCACGGGCTCCGAGGTGACGCCGGTCGCGGTCGTCATGGACAGCGGACGCGGCCTGAAGATCGGTGTCGCCAGTCCCCACATCATTCCGCGCCTCGCGATCTGCGACCCCTCACTGACCATGACCTGCCCGCCGCGCCTCACCGCCTGCTCGGGGGCGGATGCGCTGGCCCATGCCGTCGAGGCGTTCACCGGCAAGCGCCGCCCGGACGACCCGCTGCTGACGGAACAGCAGGTCTTCGTCGGCAAGAACGTGCTCTCCGACCATTTCGCCCGGCTGGCGGTCGCCCATGTCTTTCGTTTCCTGACGCGGGCCTGTCGCGACGGTGACGACACGGAGGCGCGCGAGGGGCTGATGCTGGCTTCGCTGGCAGCCGGCTGCGCCTTCGGCACGGCGGGCACGGCCGCCGCGCATGCGCTGCAATATCCGGTCGGCAACCTCACCCACACCGCCCATGGCGACGGCGTCGGCGCACTTCTGCCTTATGTGATGCAGTTCAACCGCAGCGCCTGCGCCGCAGATCTCGCGGACCTCGCCGGCGTCATCGGGCTCGGCGAGGCGGGGATGGACGCGGACGAGCGCTCGCAACTCTTCGTCGACGCGGTCGCGGAGCTGTTCGCTTCGGTCGGGGTTCCCCGAACGCTCGCGGAACTCGGGCTCGCGACCGGCCCTGACGAAGAGATCGAGACCGGCGCGCTCAATGCCGAGCGCCTGGTCAAGAACAATCCGCGCGCGCTGGATCTCGCAGGCATGCTCGCCATCACGCGGGCCGCCTTCACCGGCGATCGCGCCGCCCTGCTGAACGCCTGACGCGACAGGACCCCACGCCATGAACGCCGAGACCGAAACCACAGCCGCTGCCGGCAACGACTACGTCGTGCCGGGGTTCACCGGAGAGGGCGGCTTTCCGATCCCGACGGACCATCTGATTGGTGCCGAATGGACGCCCGGCACCGGCACGGGCCGCATCGAGGTCCGCGATCCCTCGAGTGGCGCCGTCCTGACGGCGGTGGCCGACGCCACGGTCGCCGACGGGCTCGCGGCTGTCGATGCCGCGGAGGCAGCGGCCGCCGGCTGGGCCGCGACGCCGCCGCGGCAGCGTTCGGTCATCCTGCAGCGCTGCTACCAGGCGATGGTCGATCAGGCCGACTGGCTCGCCCGGCTGATCTCGCTGGAGAACGGCAAGGCGCTCGCCGATGCGCGCTCCGAAGTGCTCTACGCGGCGGAGTTCTTCCGCTGGTATGCGGAGGAGGCGGTGCGCATCAATGGCGAGATCGCGATGGCGCCGGCCGGCGGCAACCGCATCCTGGTCCAGTACCAGCCGATCGGCATCGCGCTGTTGATCACGCCCTGGAATTTCCCGGCGGCGATGGCGACGCGCAAGATCGCGCCCGCCCTGGCCGCCGGATGCACCTGCATCCTGAAGCCGGCCGAGGAAACGCCGCTCACGGCGCTGGCCGTCGGCGAGATCCTGCGGCGTGCCGGCGTGCCGGCGGGCGTCGTCAACATCGTCAACACCTCGGAGCCGGCCAGCCTCTGCCGCGCGATCCTGCACGACAAGCGGGTGCGCAAGCTGTCCTTCACGGGCTCGACGGAGGTCGGCCGCATCCTGCTACGCGAGGCCGCCGACACCATCATCAACTGCTCGATGGAACTCGGCGGCAATGCGCCCTTCCTCGTGCTCGACGATGCCGATCTCGAAGCGGCCCTGGACGGCGCGATGATCGCCAAGATGCGCAATGCCGGCGAGGCCTGCACGGCCGCGAACCGGTTCTACGTCCAGCGCGGCATTTACGAGACCTTCGTCGAGAAGCTGGTTTCGCGAATGGGCGCCCTGACCGTCGGGCCCGGCACCGATGCCGCGACCCAATGCGGCGCAATGATCAACCGTGCCGCGATCGACAAGATCGAGACGCTTGTCGCCGACGCGCTCGGGAAGGGGGCCACGCTGCGGCTGGGCGGTGTCGCCGGGCCTGGACCGGGGCTGTTCTATCCGCCCTCGGTGATCGCCGATCTGCCCCGCAACGCCGCGATCCAGCGCGAGGAGATCTTCGGCCCCGTCGCCGCCGTGACGCCTTTCGACGATGTCGAGGATGCCATCCGCATGGCCAACGACACCGAATACGGGCTGTCGGCCTATGTCTATACCGGCGACCTCAAGGCCGGGCTGGGGATTGCCGAGCGGCTCGACTACGGCATGGTCGCGCTCAACCGCGGCCTGGTGTCCGACCCGGCCGCGCCCTTCGGCGGCATGAAGCAGAGCGGGCTCGGGCGCGAGGGCGCCCATCACGGCCTGCTCGAATTCACCGAGACCAAATACATCGCGGTGAATTGGTGAGGATTTCCCGGGGACGGCGCCCGGGCGTCGGGGCCCGGATGTGGCCGAGGCAACGATGCGACCGGCCGGGTCGCGGCGTAAACGGGGTTGGAGCGCGAAGGCAAAGCCAATATCCTATAGCATCGTGCCCCCAGGTTCGCATCGATGGTCGCCAAAACACCCCCGCCGCCCGCCTTTTCCCGCCTCGTCACGCTGAGGGAGCAACCGCTGGCCTATCCCAAATCGCTGGTCGAACTCGCCTATGAGCAATTGTTGTCGATGCTCGTGACGATGAAGATCGCACCCGGCGCCCATATCGGGATCGATGCGCTTTCGCGCGATCTGCAGATTTCGCCGACGCCGATCCGCGAGGCGCTGACGCTGCTCGAAGCCCAGAAGCTCGCCTACAAGATTCCCAATGTCGGGTTCCGGGCCGCCGAGCTTTTGACCCGGCCGGAGATCGACGATCTTTTCGAGATGCGATTGCTGATCGAGCCGCAGGCGGCCGCGCTCGCGGCGCGGCGCAGCAACCAGCAGATTTTCGATGCGCTGACGACCTTGTCCGAGCAGATGGCGCAGGTCGCCGGCGGCGACGAGACCAATTATGCGCAGTTCGCCGAAGGCGATGCGCGGTTGCACCACCTCGTCGCCAGCGCGAGCGGAAACCGCTTCATCGCCCAGACGATCGAAGGGCTGCACGTCCACCTGCACATCTTCCGCTTCCTGTTTCGGACCAATGCCCCCGAACAGGCGCTTCGGGAGCATGCCGCCATCGTGAGCGCCCTGCTGGCGCGCGACCCCGATGCCGCCGAGGCCGCGATGCGCAGCCATCTCGAAGCGTCGCGCCAGCGCATGGCGACCGCGCTCGATCATCACGACGAAGCGCTGCCCAGCCCCGCCGGCTCCTCGCCGCGCCGGATTGACACGGGGGTCAGCCACCCCTAATCCTATAGGATATACAGAATGTCGCATACGCCAGCCGAGCATCGAGAGACGTCGGCTCAATAAGACCGCGAAAATGCGGTTGGCGGTTCCTGCCTGGGCAGGACGCCGACACTGGGAGGAGTTGATCCGATGGCACTGCCACTCGCGGGCATTCGCGTGCTCGATATCTCGCAGGTGATGGCGGGGCCCTTCTGCTGCATGCTGCTGGCGGATATGGGCGCCGACGTCATCAAGATCGAACCGCCCGGCACCGGCGACTCGACGCGCCTGTCGATGGGGTTTCGACTGAAGGGCGCCGACAGCCCGGGCTTCCTGGCGCTGAACCGCAACAAGCGCAGCATCACGCTCGACCTCAAGCAGGAGGAGGACCGCGAGGTTCTCTACGGGCTGGTCCAGACCGCCGACGTCCTCGTCGAAAACGCCCGCCCCGGCGTGGCCGCGCGCCTGGGGATGGATTACGAGACCCTGCGCGCCATCAATCCGCGCCTCGTCTATGCGAGCATCTCCGGCTTCGGCCAGACCGGCCCGTGGTCGCAACGGCCGGGCTTCGACCTGATGGCTCAGGCCGTCTCCGGCGTGCTCAGCTCCAACGGATTTCCCGGCATGGAGCCGGCCAAGAACTCGATCCCCGTCGCCGATCTCGGGGCCGGGCTGTTCAGTGCCTATGCGATCCTGAGCGCGATCATCGGCCGCCAGACCTCCAATGTCGGCCAGTTCATCGATTCCTCCCTGTTCGAGGCGGCACTGGCGCTCTCGGTCTGGGAGACGACGGAGCTGTGGGGCACTGGCCGCTCGCCGATCCCGATCGGGTCGGCCAACCGGATGTCGGCGCCCTATCAGGCGGTCGAGGCCTCGGATGGCTGGTTCGTGATCGGCGCCGCCAATCAGGGGCTCTGGCTCAAGCTGATCAAGGCGATCGGCTGCGAGGCGCTGCAGGAGGAGGAGCGCTTCGCGACCAATGCCAACCGCATCATCAACCGCATCGCGCTGATCGAGGCGATGGCGCCGACCTTCCGCAGCCGCACGAAGCAGCAATGGATCGACGCGCTGATCGAGGCCGGCGTGCCGACCGCGCCGATCCTGGACTATGCGCAGGCGGTGGAAAGCGAACAGGCCGTGGCGCGCGAGATGGTCAAGACCATCCCCCATCCCGTCGAGGGCGAGTTCAAGGCTCTGGGCTTCCCGGTCAAGCTCAGCGGCACGCCGCAGGAAATCCGCCTGCCCCCGCCTCTGCTCAACCAGCATGGCGATGAAATCCGCGAGGAGTTGGTCCGCAAGGGGCTGATCAAGCAGGCCCGCAAGGCGGAGGCCGCCCAATGACCGATCCGCGCATCGTTTTCGAGGCGGCTGATGGCATCGCCCATGTCCGCTTCGACAATCCCCAGGCCTTCAACGCCCTGACCAAGCAGATGTGGCTGGACCTGCGCGATCGCGCGCGCGCGATCGCCGCCGATCCGACGATCCGCGTCGCGGTGTTTCGCGGCACGGGCGGCAAGGCTTTCGTCTCCGGCACCGACATCTCGGGCTTCGCCAACTTCACGAGCGGCGCCGATGGCGTCGCCTATGAACGCGAGATCGACGATTGCATGCGGGCGCTCGACGCCATTCCGGTCACGACCATCGCCGCTGTCGATGGCTGGTCCGTCGGCGGCGGCCTGAACATCGCGGCGGCTTGCGACTTCCGTATCGCCACGCCCGATGCCCGCTTCGGCTCGCCGATCGGCCGGACCTTGGGCAACTGCCTGTCGGCGCTGAGCCTCGCGCGCATCGGCGGCGAGATCGGCGTGGCGATGGCACGGCGCATGGTGCTGCTGGGCGAGATCGTGACGGCGCCGGAGCTGGTCGCCGGCGGGTTTCTGCTGCGCGTGGTCGAGCGCGAGGCCATGGACGCCGAGATCGCGGCTTTGTGCCGTCGCGCCGCCGAGAACGCGCCGCTGACCACCCGCACCACCAAGGAGACGCTGCGGCGCATGACGCTGGAGGCGCTGCCCGATGTCGAAGCGCTGATCGACACGGTCTATGGCAGCGACGATTTCCGGCGCGGCGTGCAAGCGTTCCTGGCCAAGACCAAGGCGCTGCCGAGCTGGACCGGGAGCTGAGCGCAGCGACGCGCCGATCGACATTCACGTCAGCATCACGCGCGGGCCGCGCATCCTGCTGACATCTCAAATCTGGCATGCAAGATTATCGTCGTGAGCCAATGGCTGCCAAAGGGACCCAATTCGATGGTTGAGACCAGCATCTGGCAAGAGCTTTGGCATGCAAGCCATGTTTGTGGCCGTCACGGGAGGGCATCCGCGTGACTGCCGCCACCGCTCTGCCCCGCATCGGCTTCATCGGCATCGGCATCATGGGCGAAGCCATGGTGCGGCGCCTGCTCGACCTCGGCTACCCCGTCACCGTCTGGAACCTCGAGCCGGAGCGGCTCGACACGGTCGTTCCGCATGGCGCGGTCGCCGCGGCGAGCCCGGCCGACGTCGCGGCGGCGAGCGACATCGTCATGCTCTGCGTCCTGCACATGGCCGCGGTCGAGCGCTGCATCCTGGCGGAGGACGGCGTCGCAGCCGCCGGTCGCGGCCCGACGCTGGTCATCGACTTCTCCACCGCCGATCCAGAGGGCACCCGTCAGGTCGCCACCGAGCTGGCGCGTTTGACCGGCGCGGGTTGGATCGACGCCCCCGTTTCGGGAGGCCCGCAGCTCGCCCGCACGGGGGGAATGACCGTGATGGCGGGCGGGTCGGAAGCCGATTTCGCGAGAGCCAAGCCGATCCTCGACCAGATGGCCGGCAACGTCACGCTGATGGGCCCGGTCGGCGCCGGCCAGACCACCAAGATCATCAACCAGGCGATCGTGGGCACCGGCTATGTCGTGATGGCCGAGGCGCTGATGCTGGCGGAAGCCGCAGGGATCGATGCGGCGCGCCTGCCGCAATGCCTCGCCGGCGGCCATGCCGATTCCAGCCTGCTGCAGCGGCTCTATCCACAGATGCAGGCCCGCGCCTTCGAGCCGCCTTCCAGCTACGCCCGCCAGCTTCTCAAGGATCTCAAGGCGGTCTCTGCCTTCTCGCGTGATCTCGGGCTGGATCTGAAGGTGATCGAGCAGGGCGTGCAGCGCTACAAGGACTATGTCGGGCTCGGCCACGAGATGACGGATTCAGCGGCGGTGGTGAAGCTCTACGAGCATGATGCGGCCCAGCGCGCAGCAGGCACGTCATGAACGGCGCGGCGAGGATGACCCAGCCTTCCCGGCCCCGCGCCGTCATCGACGCGCATCATCATGTCTGGGACCTCGCCAATGATCTGCCCTGGCTGAAGGGCGAGCGCATTCCGTTTCGCTACGGAGACTATTCCGCGATCTGCCAGGATTACATGCCGGTGGACTACCGGGCCGACATCGCCGGCTGGCCGGTCGTCGGATCGGTTTATGTCGAGGCGGAATGGGCCCGCGACAAGGCGGCCGAGGAAAGCCGCTGGGTCGCGGCGGTGTCGCAGGCCGAGGGGCTGCCCTCGGCCGTGGTCGCCTGGTGCGATCTGGCGTCCCCGGATGCCGCCGCGCTGCTCGCTTCCCACGCATCCGTGTCGATCGTTCGCGGTATTCGCCACAAGCCCGCCGCGACCTCGATGCCGACCGAGGCGAAGCGTGGCGCGGCCGGCTCGATGGACGACCCCGCCTGGCGCGAGGGCTATCAGCTGCTGCAGCGGCACGGTCTGTCTTTCGACCTGCAGACGCCGTGGTGGCATCTCGAGGCTGCCGCCGACCTGGCGAAGGATTTCCCCGCGACCCAGATCATCATCAACCACACCGGACTGCCGGCCGATCGTTCGCCCGAGGCGCTGGCCGCCTGGCGGCGGGCCCTGGAGCAGGCGGCGGCGCAGCCCAATGTCGCTTTAAAGATCTCCGGTATCGGCCTGCCCGGCCGGCCCTGGACGGTGGCGGCCAATGGCCCGATCATCCGCGACGCGATCGCCGTCTTCGGCCTCGACCGGGCGATGTTCGCCAGCAATTTCCCCGTCGACAGCCTGGTGGGCGATTTCGACACGATCTTTTCGGGTTTTCTCGCTGCCACGGCGGCCCTGCCCGGATCCGACCGCGACCGCCTGTTTCACGACAACGCTCGACGCATCTACCGGCTGTGAGCCGCCGGATCGACAAGGCTCATCAT
Organism: Allobosea sp.; assembly: GCF_030694325.1. Classification (GTDB taxonomy): domain Bacteria; phylum Pseudomonadota; class Alphaproteobacteria; order Rhizobiales; family Beijerinckiaceae; genus Allobosea. Next base: position 12,127 of record NZ_JAUXYO010000152.1, read on the forward strand.
AAAAAAACGCAGGAGGAACCCATGACAATCGCCAAGATGACCAAGAGACAGACGCTCACGAGCCTGGTGGCGGCCCTGGCGCTGGCGGCGGGCTTTGCCGCACCGGCGGCCGCCCAGGTCACGCTGCGCTACGCCCATGTCGGCTCCGAGGGCGACATCCAGTACTGGTATGCCGAGGAGTTCGCCAAGCGCGTCCAGGCCCGCACGGAGGGCCGCGTCAGGGTGCAGGTCTTCCCGAATTCGCAGCTCGGCGGCGCGCAGGAGACCGTCGACGGCGTCCGCAGCGGCGCGATCTCGCTCGCCCATCACGAATTCGCCTCGCTGTCGCGGCTGATGCCGGAGATGGCCGCCTTCGCCGCGCCCTTCATCTATCGCGACGGCACGCATGCGATGATGGCCACCGACCCGGCCAACTCCGAGATCATGAAGGAGATGTCGGAGAAACTGGTCAAGCAGGCCAATATCCGCATCATCGGCCGGCTCTATCGCGGCGCCCGCCAGATGACGGCGAAGATGGCGGTCTATTCCCCGGCCGATCTCAAGGACAAGCGCTTCCGCGGCGTGCCGCTGCAGCTCTGGACGACGATGATCAAGGGCATGGGCGCGGTGCCGACGCCGGTCGAGGTCGGCGAGCTGCCGACCGCGTTGATGACCGGCATGGTGATCGGCCAGGAAAACCCACTCACCATGATCAACGCCAACAAGCTCTATGAGGTGCAGAGCCACGTGATGCTGACCGGGCATATGCAGAACGTGCTGCCGGTCTTCATCAACGAGCGCAGCTGGCAGTCGATCCCCGAGAAGGACCGTGCCGTCGTCGCCGCCATCGCGGCCGAGGTCGGCGAGGAGACGCTGAAGCTCGGGCTCGAGGCCGAGGTCAAGCTGATCGACGAGCTCAAGAAGAAGGGCATGACCTTCATCACCGAGAAGGACGGCCTCAAGGTCGACGAGTTCCGCAAATCGGTGAGCGCGCAGGTGAACACCGACTTCCCGACCTGGGCACCGATCATGACGCGCATCAGCGCCATGAAGTGACGCCGGAAGCCGGGGCGTCGCGCCCCGGCCTTCGCCTTTTTTCGCATCGGTCTCGGTCCAGCCGGGACCGATGCCCACTCCTCCATCCCGCGACGAGAAGACTCTTGCAAAGCTCCGCCACCACCGCCGACGTTCCCGTCGCTGTGACGACCGTCGACAGTCGGACCTATCGGATCGACCGTGCGGTCGAGCCGGTGCGGTGGCTGTTTCGCTGGGGCAGCCTGGCGATGCTGATCGCCATGGTGTCACTGCCCTTCATCCAGGTGGTGTCGCGCGAAATCTTCGCCACGCCGATCATCGGCGTCGAGGAACTGGCGCGTTTCATGCTGATCTGTGCGGTGTTCCTGGCGCTGCCCTATGTCATTTCGGCCGGCGCCAATATCCGGATGGAAGAAATCGTCTCGATGCTGCCGGGCAGCGTCGTCCATATGGCCAAGATCCTCGGTGCGATTGCGGCAACCGCGACCTTCGCGGCGATCACGATCGCGAGCTTCGTCGCCATCGGCGGCAATCTCGATAATTCGACCCCGACGCTGGGCATTCCCTACTGGATCTTTCTCGGCGCCGCCGGAATCAGCTTCGCGATGAGCACACTCGAATGCGCCATCCAGACCGCCAAGGCGATCCAGGGACGGCCGCTCTACGTCACCTTCCCGCAGGAGCATGAGCCCGAGGACGAGCTCGATCTGCCCGACGAGATGAAGCACTGAGGGCGGATCATCATGGCGATCACCATCATCCTCGCCTTCGTGGCGCTGTTCATCTTCGGGTTTCCGGTCGTCGTCGCGATCGCGGTCCCGGCCCTGCTCTATGTGCTGCTGTCCGGGTTCCCGCTGGAATTGGTGGCCCAGCGCATGACCTATGCGCTGGATTCCTTCCCGCTCGTGGCCGTGCCGGTCTTCATCTTCGTCGGCAGCCTGATGAACCAGGCGGGCATCACGAGCCATATCTACCGCTTCGCCCATACGCTGGGCGGCCGCGTGCCGGGCGGCCTGGCGCAGGTCAACGTCATCGGCTCGCTGGTGTTCTCGGGTACCTCGGGCGCCGCGCTCGCCGATATCGGCGGCCTCGGCCGCATCGAGATTCGCGCCATGGTCAGGGCCGGCTTCACCCGGGCCTATTCGGCCGCGATCACCGGCGCGTCGGCCGTCGTCGGGCCGATCTTTCCGCCCTCGATCCCGCTGATCATCTATGGCTCGGTGACCAGCGTCTCGATCGTGCAGCTGCTGATCGCGGGCATCGTGCCGGCGCTGCTCTATGTCGCCATGCTGATGGCGACCGTGGCCTGGCTCGCCAAGCGCAACAACCATCCGCGCTCGAAGCGCTGGCCGACTGTCCGGGAACTCTGGACGACCTTCTGGCCGGCGGCGCCGGCGCTGATGACGCCGCTCCTGCTCGTCGGCGGCATGCTGGGCGGCTATTTCACGCCGACGGAGGCGGCCTCGATCACGGTCGCCTACATCCTGCTGATCGCGATCTTCTTCTATGGCGGCCTCAGCTGGCCCCGGCTGCGCTTTGCGCTGTTCGACACGGTGAAAACGACCTCGGCCGTGCTGATCATCGTCTCGGCGGCGGCCCTGTTCGGCTGGATCCTGACGATCGAGCAACTGCCGCAGAGCTTCACGCGCAGCCTGCTCTCGATCTCGACCGACCCGATCGTGCTGCTGCTCATCGTCAACCTGCTGCTGATCATCGTCGGCATGTTTCTCGACAGCACGACGGCGACGCTGCTGGTCGCTCCGTTGGTGGCGGCGCCTCTGGTCATGGCCGGCGTCGACCCCGTGCATCTCGGCATCATCTTCGTCTTCAACCTGATGATCGGCCTGTTGACGCCGCCTCTGGGGCTCGCGCTGTTCCTGCTGTCCGACATCGCCAAGACCTCGATGCCCGCAGTGCTCAAGGCCGTGATGCCGTTCTACATCCCCCTGTTCGGCGCACTGGCGATCATCACCTTCTGGCCCGACCTGACCTTGTGGCTGCCCCGGATGCTGCGCTGACCGGGAAAGTCTTCTCTCCCTGAGATCTGCCTCGGGACATCCTGACGGCGGACACATGTAGCGTCTCGGCGCGAGCGCGGCATGATCGCCGCGATCCCGTGGTCGCAAGTTCGTTCCCACTCTGCAGACAAACACGTCGCCTATCGAGGGTCAGGCCGCTGCAACGGCCCGTCCTTGACTCCACAGCGGCGAGCGCGCATGAGAATGAACGTTCATTCTCATGCTTCGAGGCTCCGCGTGCCGCCGACCGTCACCGCCATGGTTCCCGAGCGCATGCCGTCCGAGCGCCAGACCCGCATTCTCGATGCGGCGGAGCGCGTCTTCGCGCGCGCTGGTTTCCATGCGGCGACGATGCAGGACGTCGCCGCCGAAGCCGGGATGAGCCCGGGCAATCTCTATCGTTATTTCGCCTCCAAGGACGCGATCATCGCCGGCATGGCCGAGCGCGACCGAAACCAGATCGCCGCGGATTTCGCGGCGCTGGAGCCCGGCAAGGGGCCGCTGCTCGACCAGCTCGAGGCACTCGGCCGGCGCCACCTCGTCGAGGAACCGCGCGAAAAGGCGGTGATCTGCCTGCAGATCTGGGCCGAGGCGGCGCGCAACCCGGCGATGGCGCAGATGTGCGCGGCGATCGACGGCACCGTCGCGGGCGGGCTGGCGCAGGCCATCGCCGGGGCGAAGGCCCAGGGCGAGCTGCCGGCCGATCTCGACGATGCGCGGTTTCTCCAGGCCGTCTTCATGATGGCGGACGGCTTCTTCTGCCGGCGCGCCACCGATCCGACCTTCGACGCGGCCATGGCGGCCGAGACGCTGTTTGCGGCGATGCGCGGCCTCGCCCGCGTGCTGCTCCGTTCCGAGGCGGGCGACGTATCATGAGTGCCACCGCCTCCCATCGGGCTGCCGCCCCCGCTCAACAGGAACGCTCCCTCATGTCCGCCAGGCTCGCGCGCATCGCCGCCCTGTCGCTGCTGGTCGCCGGCCTCGCGCCGGCCCAGGCCCAGACGCCGGCCCCCGCCGCCGCTCCATCGGCCGGCCCCTCGGTGACCGTGACGAAGGCCGGCCTCTCCGAGATCGTCCAGAGCGTCGTCGTCTCCGGCTCGATGATCGCCCGCGACGAGGTGCTGGTGCAGCCGGAGGTCGACGGGCTCGCCATTGTCGCCCTGCTCGCGGAGGAGGGCGACCGGGTCAGCACCGGCCAGGTGCTGGCGCGGCTGTCGCGCACCACGCTCGAGGTCCAGCAGACCCAGAACGAGGCGCAGATCGCCCGGGCCGAGGCGGCGATCGCCCAGGCCAATGCGCAGATCGGCGAGGCCCAGGCCAATCTCGTCGCGGCCGAGAACAATTTCGAACGCACCCAGACGCTGCGCAACAGCGGCAACGTCTCCAACGAGACCTTCGACCAGCGGGCGGCCGCGGCGCGTGCCGCGCGGGCGCGGCTCAATTCGGCCAACCAGGCGCTCGCCATCGCGACCGCCGATCTCGCTTTGGCCAAGGCGCAGGGCCGCGACATCGAGGTCAAGCTCGGCCGCACCGAGATCAAGGCGCCGCAGGGCGGCATCGTCAGCCGGCGCAGCGCCAAGCTCGGCGGCACCGCCGCGATGTCCGCCACCGAGCCGCTGTTCCGCATCATTGCCGACGGCGCGGTCGAACTGGAGGCGGAGGTCGCCGAGGTCGAGCTGCCGGGGCTGAAGCTCGGCCAGCCCGTGGCGGTGACGCCCGCCGGGGCGACGCAGGCGCTTGCGGGCACAATCCGGCTGATTGCGCCGGAGGTCGACAAGGCCTCGCGGCTCGGCCGCGTGCGCGTCGCGCTCACCGGCAACCCGCCGGTCGCGATCGGCTCCTTCGCGCGCGGGGTCATCGAGACCGGCCGCAAGACTGCGGTCACGCTGCCGCTCTCGGCCATTACCTATGCCCGCTCGGGCGCCACCGTGCAGAGCGTCACCGACGGCAAGGTCACGACCAAGCCGGTGAAGCTCGGGCTGGCCGGCGGCGGCCGCGCCGAAATCCTCTCCGGCATCGCCGAGGGCGAGACCGTGGTGGCGCGCGCCGGCACCTTCGTGCGCGACGGCGACATCATCACCCCCGTCGCGACGAACTGACGGGAGCGGCCGGTGAACATCAATTTCTCCGCCTGGTCGATCCGCAAGCCGGTTCCCGCGATCCTGCTCTTCGTCGTGCTCTGTGTGCTCGGCCTGCTGTCGTTCTCGAAGCTGCCGGTGACGCGCTTCCCCAACATCGACGTGCCGCTGGTCTCGGTGACGATCACCCAGTCCGGCGCGGCGCCGTCGGAGCTGGAAAGCCAGGTCAGCAAGCGCGTCGAAGACGCGGTCGCCAACATCACCGGCGTCAAGCATGTGATGTCGACGCTGACCGACGGGCAGTCCTCGACGGTGATCGAGTTTAGGCTCGAGGTGAACACCGACCGCGCCGTCAACGACGTCAAGGACGCGATCGCCAAGATCCGCGCCGACCTGCCGCGCACCATCGACGAGCCGATCATCCAGCGCATCGACGTCGAGGGGCAGTCGATCCTGAGCTATGGCGCCTTCTCGGCAGGCATGACGCTGGAACAGCTCTCCTGGCATGTCGACGATGTCGTCGCGCGCGAATTGCAGGGGCTGAAGGGCGTCGGCCGCGTCGACCGCTACGGCGGCGTCGATCGAGAGATCCGGATTTCGCTCGATCCCGACCGGCTGCTGGCGCTCGGCACCACGGCCGGCGAGGTCAACCGCCAGATCCGCGCCACCAATGTCGATCTCGCCGGCGGGCGCGGCGAGGTCGGCGGACAGGAGCAGGCGATCCGCACGCTCGCCGGCGCGCGAACGGTCGCCGAGCTGGCGGAGACCAAGATCACGCTGTCGGGCGGGCGCGAGGTCAGGCTCAAGGAGCTCGGCCGCGTCGAGGACAGCAATTCCGAGCCGCGCTCCTTCGGCCGGCTCGACAAGAGCCCGGTCGTCTCCTTCGCCGTCTTCCGCTCCAAGGGCTCGAGCGAGCTCTCGGTCAAGGAGGTCGTCGCCGCGCGCATCGCCGAGCTGAACAAGCGCTATCCCGACATCACGCTGAAGCCGATCGACGACGCGGTCGCCTACACCTATGGCAACTACAAGGCGGCGATGACGACGCTGCTGGAAGGCGCGGGGCTGGCCGTGCTCGTCGTCTTCCTGTTCCTGAAGAACTGGCGGGCGACGCTGATCACCGCGATCGCGCTGCCGCTCTCGGCGATCCCGACCTTCTGGGCGATGGAGCTGATGGGCTTCTCGCTCAACCTCGTCAGCCTGCTCGGCATCACCCTGGTCACCGGCATCCTGGTCGACGACGCCATCGTCGAGATCGAGAACATCGTCCGGCACATGCGGATGGGGAAATCGCCCTATCGCGCCGCGATGGAGGCCGCCGACGAGATCGGGCTCGCGGTCATCGCGATCACGCTGACCATCGTCGCGATCTTCGCGCCGGTCTCCTTCATGGGCGGCGTGGCGGGCCAGTATTTCCGCCAGTTCGGCCTCACGGTGGCGGTCGCGGTGCTGTTCTCGCTTCTGGTGGCGCGGCTGATCACGCCGATGATGGCGGCCTATCTGATGAAGCCGGTGAAGCATGAGGACCCCAAGGACGGGGTCGTGATGCGCGGCTATGTCGGTTTGCTGAAGGCGACGATCGCCTCGCGCCGCATCCCGCTGCTGCCGCGCTTCGACGGCACCGGGCGCTGGCGCTCGATGCCGTTCAACATGTCCTATGTCACGCTGGTGGTGGGTTTCGGCTTCCTCTGGGGCTCGATCCATGCCACGGCGCTGCTGCCGACCGGCTTCATCCCCGACGAGGACACCTCGCGCGTCGTCGCCTCGGTGGAACTGCCGCCGGGCTCGACGCTGGAGGACACCCGCGTCACCACCGACCAGATCGTCGATGCGCTGCGCACCATCCCCGAGGTCACGCAGGTCTTCGTTCTCGGCGGCTCCACGCCGACCGGC
>NZ_JAUXYO010000155.1 GCF_030694325.1 Allobosea sp.
TCGGCTGATAGCCCACCGCCGAGGGAATGCGGCCGAGCAGAGCCGACACTTCCGAGCCCGCCTGCGTGAAGCGGAAGATGTTGTCGACGAAGAACAGCACGTCCTGGCCCTTGTCGCGGAAGTCCTCTGCGACGGTCAGGCCCGACAGGGCGACGCGCATGCGGGCGCCCGGCGGCTCGTTCATCTGGCCATAGACCAGGGCGCATTTGGAGCCCTCGCCGCCGCCCTTCTTGTTCACGCCCGACTCGATCATCTCGTGATAGAGGTCGTTGCCCTCGCGGGTGCGCTCGCCGACGCCGGCGAACACGGAGTAGCCACCGTGAGCCTTCGCGACGTTGTTGATCAGCTCCATGATCAGCACGGTCTTGCCGACGCCGGCGCCGCCGAACAGGCCGATCTTGCCGCCCTTGGCGTAGGGAGCCAGCAGGTCGACGACCTTGATGCCGGTGACCAGGATCTGCGCGTCCGTCGCCTGCTCGGCATAGGACGGGGCGGGCTGGTGGATGCCGCGGGTGGCGGTCGTCATGATCGGGCCGGCCTCGTCGATCGGCTCGCCGATGACGTTCATGATGCGGCCGAGGCACTCGTCGCCAACCGGAACCGCGATCGGGGCCCCGGTGTCGGTCACCGACTGGCCGCGGACCAGACCCTCGGTCGAGTCCATCGCGATGGTGCGGACCGTGTTCTCGCCGAGATGCTGGGCGACCTCGAGAACGAGGCGGTTGCCGAGATTGGTCGTCTCGAGCGCGTTCAGGATCTCGGGCAGCACGCCGTCGAACTGGACGTCGACGACGGCGCCGATGACCTGCGCGATGCGGCCGGTGCCGGTGTTGGCGGGCTTCTCGGCGGCGGTCTTCTTCGTAGCGGCTTTGGCCATGGTGATAACCTCGGATTCGCGTTCAGCGTGTCGACGAAGCCGGCGCGCCGGCCTCAATTCAGGCGGTTAGAGCGCTTCCGCGCCGGAGATGATCTCGATCAGTTCCTTGGTGATCATCGCCTGGCGCGAGCGGTTGTAGAGCTGCGTCTGCTTCTTGATCATCTCGCCGGCATTGCGCGTGGCGGAGTCCATCGCCGACATGCGCGCACCCTGCTCGGAGGCCGCGTTTTCGAGCAGCGCGCGCAGCACCTGGACCGTGAGGTTGCGCGGCAGCAGCGTCTCGAGGATCTCGCCCTCATCCGGCTCGTAGTCGTAGACCGCCTCGGTCGCCTTGGTGCCGGCCGGGATTTCGGCGGGAATGATGCGCTGGGCCGTCGGGATCTGCGAAATCACCGACTTGAACTTCGAGAAGAACACGGTCGCGACGTCGAACTCACCGGCCGCGAAACGCGACAGCACGTTCTGGGCGATCGTCTCGGCATTGGCGTAGCCCACCTGCTTGAAGGAGCGCAGGTCGATCAGCTCGATGATGTCCTTCTCGAACTGCCGCTTCAGAAGGTCGTAGCCCTTCTTGCCGACGCAGATGATCTTGACTGTCTTGCCCTCGGCCTTGAGCGCCAGCGCCTTGTCGCGCGCCAGGCGAGCGATCGAGGAGTTGAACGCACCGCACAGGCCGCGTTCGGCCGTGCAGACGAGCAGCAGATGCACCTTGTCGGAGCCGGTGCCCGCGATCAGGCGCGGAGCGCTCGAACCGGTCACGCCGGAGGCGAGATTGGCCAGCACCGTCTCCATGCGCTCGGCATAGGGCCGCGCGGCTTCCGCCGCCGCCTGCGCCCGGCGCAGCTTCGCGGCCGCGACCATCTGCATGGCCTTGGTGATCTTCTGCGTCGCCTTCACGGAAGCGATGCGGTTTCGTAGGTCCTTAAGGGACGGCATCCGGTCTTGACCCTCTACCCGTCATGCGTGGCGCAGCGACGAAGCAATCCAGAGCAACTGCGCAGCGGAGCCGAGGCTCCGCCGCGCTCGCGATGACGTTTACGAGAACGACTTGGCGTAGTCGGTCACGAGCTCTTTCAGCTTCGCGGCGTTCGCGTCCGAAAGATCCTTGGACTTGCCGATCTCGGCCAGCATGTCGGCATGCTTGCCGCGCACCAGCGCCAGCAGGCCATCCTCGAAGGCGCGGACCTTGCCGACCGGCAGGGCGTCGAGATAGCCATTGACGCCGGCATAGATCACCACGACCTGCTCTTCCATCTTCAGCGGCGAGAACTGCGGCTGCTTCAGGAGCTCGGTCAGGCGGGCGCCGCGGTTGAGCAGGCGCTGCGTGACGGCGTCGAGGTCGGAGCCGAACTGCGCGAAGGCGGCCATCTCGCGATACTGCGCGAGCTCGCCCTTGATCTTGCCGGCGACCTTCTTGGTCGCCTTGGTCTGTGCGGCCGAGCCGACGCGCGACACCGAGAGGCCGACGTTCACCGCCGGGCGGATGCCCTGGTAGAACAGGTCGGTCTCGAGGAAGATCTGGCCGTCGGTGATCGAGATCACGTTGGTCGGGATGTAGGCGGACACGTCGTTCGCCTGCGTCTCGATGACCGGC
>NZ_JAUXYO010000166.1 GCF_030694325.1 Allobosea sp.
TACGAAAGGCTCTGCCAACACGGCAAAAAACCGATCGTCGCCATCACCGCAGTCATGCGAAAACTCATCGTCATCGCAAACGCAAAAATCCGTGACCTCCGTCTGTCAACACGCGAAGCGCAAGTGAGTTGATGACGGTGATTGAAACGACCCGATCCGAGCAGAAGCGATCTAGCCGACATGCCTGACCGGAAGCTGCTTCGCTACGCGATCCTGCTTGGCGCGCAGACCGCCTGCGCCGCGATCATGCTCGTCAACATCCATGCAGGCTTTCGCATCCTGATCGAGAATCTCGGTACGCCCAACGCATCCGCGCCCTCCAGCGTGCTGCACCTCCTGATCGCGGCGGCAATCAGCCAGGCCTGCTACTGGTACCGCCTGCGAACCGTCCCTGTACCCTCGAGCGTCCGAAACATCGCGCTCGGCCATTTGTTGGCCTTCGCCAGCCGGCTGGGCTTCATCTTCGGCGGCGCCCTGTTCTCGGTCTATTTCCTGCGTCACGCACCGGCGCTCGCGCTCGGCCCGCTCGACATCGCCTGGCGCGGCACGCTGCTGATCGCCGTCCTGTTCGCGCTCTACTGCTACACGCTGGAACTGGAGCGTCTGGGCGCGGCGCTGCAGGCGCCGCCCACCACCTGAGCCGGCCTACGCGGCGGGAGCGACCACCGCCGTCACGCAGCAACCGCCGTCGGGACGATCTCCGCCAGAACCTGGCCGCGGGCGACGACGGCCACGTCCTGCCCGAGCCCTGTCACGATGAAGGAGCCCGTCGAGACGGTAAAGGCGGCGATGGGGTGGATACACCGACTTCACTCGGAACCAGACCGTCATTCCGGACAAGCGGCGCTGCCGCGCCGATCCGGAATCCATCGGAAAGTGCCGGAGCCCTCCGATGGATCCCGGGGCAAGCCCGGGATGACGGCGGCGGTTCCGAGATAATCCGGCGCGCGCTCGCGCTCACCCGAGCGCGTCGGCCAGCGATGGGCGCGAATGCCCGTCCCGCCCGGTCACGGCCGGCGCCGCCAGCATCGCGTTCAGCACCGCCTCCTGTGTCGCTTCAGTGGCGGCGCGGAACGGCCCGTCGATCTGGCTCTCGTTGAGCATCGTCATCGGCAGGATGTCGGCCGCCTCGTGATGGGCGATGCGCCCGGCGGTGCTGAAGGCGACCGCGATGTCGCCGCTGCCATGGCCCCAGAAGGCCCCCAGCCTCGCCAGACCCGCGCCGCAGCGACGCGCCACCCGGGCCAGCTGCCGCGACTCGAGCGGCAGGTCGGTTGCGAGCACGATGATGACTGACCCGCGCTCCGGCGTGGGGGGCGTCTGCACAGGCGGCACGGGCCGGCGCCCGTCCGGCAGGACGAGATCGCCGGCATTGCCGAAATTCGCCAGCACCAGCACGCCAAGCGTGAAGTCCCGGCCATCCAGCCGCATCAGGCGCGAGGCCGTGCCGATGCCGCCCTTGAAGCCGAAGGCGCTCATCCCCGAGCCGGCGCCGACCGAGCCTTCGGCCACCGGCCCGCTCGCCGCCGCATCGAGCGCAGCGAACGCATCGGCCTCGGTCAGGGCCCGCGCGCGGATATCCGACAGGAATCCGTCATTGCACTCCAGCACCAGCGGGTTGACCGTGCCGGTCTCGCGCCCGATCTCGGAATTGGCGGCGAGCGCCCGGCTGACCAGCGCGTCGAAGCCGGTGCCGACCGAGAAGGTGTTGCCGAGCAGGATCGGTGTCTCGACCTGGCCGAGCTCGGCGAGCTGCACCAGCCCGGCGCTCTTGCCGAAGCCGTTGATGACGTCGCAGCCCGCCCGCAGCTTCTCCCGGAAGAGATCGCCCTCATGCGGCAGCACCGCCGTGAAGCCGGTGAGGACGTCCCCGTCCCGCAGGCTGCGATGGCCGACGCGGACGCCGGCGACGTCGGTGATCGCGTTCAGCGGCCCCGGCGGCAGCGTGCCGCAGATCAGTCCGTAATCGCCTGCACGCCTGTTCACGACTTCACCCCCCGGCTGGACGCCCCGGAATCTGGCTACCACTGTCGGCGATAATCTGCGCGCCCTTAAGCCGCGTTGGCGGAGTTACCCACGGATCGGCCGAGGCCCACCGATGGCCGTGAGGTCTGTCAGGGGCAGCAGAGGGGGCCGGGCCGCAGGCTCGACAAGGCAACGGAAGGACCCCGCTTCCGTGATCCGCCGGTCGGCGATCGCACCGCGCTCCGTCGCCGGCTTCTTCGGATCGTGATCGACGAAGAAGCCCTCGTCATAGAGGCTGCTGAACGACGCTCGCCGGACGAACTCGTCGAGCGTCGCCATGCCGCGTGGGCCCGTGGGCTGGATGCAGCCGATCGAGCCGACGAGCTTGTTCATGCCTTCCTGCGTGTCGTCTCCCCGCTCCCGCGGAAAGACCGGCCCCGGATGGAGAAGGAATTGCCCTTTGAGCTGCCACGCTCCCCCGAGATAGCTTTTGCGCTTCAGCACATGCAGACCCAGCGGCGGCCCTTCGATGGCGAACATCTGCCTGAAGCCGCCCCCGTTTCGAGCGACGGAATCGCGGTAGCGGACGCCGAAACGCAGCACATGAAACACCGCAAAATCCTCACCGAGCGTCTCCTCGCCGATCCCGATCCGGAGCTCGTAGAGCGGAACACGGAACCGGCCTCGAATGCGGTGAAGGCCACCGGCCTCCTCCTGGCCGTCATAACCCTTGACGTAAGCGTGTCCGACGATCTTCGACGTCATGACCGCGAGCACCCGCGCCGGCTGGATGAACTCGTCATGTCGGCGCGGCGGCAGCTTGCCTGCCAAGGACTGCATCAACCGAAAGGTTTCACGCCGCGGCGTCGCCACCGCATCGGCCACCAGGCCATGGCGCTTTTGGAACCTGTAGATCAGGTCGTCGGTCCGGACCGTATGGCCGCCCTTGGGATTGAAGCCGGGCGGAGCGCCACCCTCGGACACCGGAATCCGCATGAACAGATCGTGGATCAGCGCCACGTCGCTCGCGCGGTTCGGCGAGTGCCAGCCGACCGCTTGAACAAGTTCCTTCGCCATCGCATCCTCGCCCGTTCGCGCCAAAGCCGATGGATGGGTTTTGCCTGCAGCCGCGCATGGCCGCTGTTCCAGACGGAACAACCGGGCTGCCGCATAACAGGTCGAACACGCCCGCGCGCCTCTCCTGCCACCTCCTGTCAGCAACCCCGAAACGAGAACAGAAAAAGAACTTGCCCGCGAGAACAAACCATGACCATCCTACGCCATCGGCGCGGATTGAGATGTCCCCGCGCCCCTGCCATAAGGAGCGCGAGTCGTGAGTCAGGCGAATCTGAAACTGGTGGAAGGGTCCTCGATGGACAAGGCCAAGGCGCTGGATGCGGCGCTCTCGCAGATCGAGCGCGCCTTCGGCAAGGGCTCGATCATGCGCCTGGGCAAGAACCAGCAGGCGATCGAGATCGAGACGATTTCGACAGGTTCGCTCGGGCTCGACATCGCGCTCGGCGTCGGCGGTCTGCCGCGCGGCCGCGTCATCGAGATCTTCGGCCCTGAATCCTCCGGCAAGACCACGCTGGCCCTGCACACCATCGCCGAAGCCCAGAAGAAGGGCGGCGTCTGCGCCTTCGTCGACGCCGAGCACGCGCTCGATCCGGTCTATGCCCGCAAGCTCGGCGTCAATCTCGACGACCTGCTGATCTCCCAGCCCGACACCGGCGAGCAGGCGCTCGAGATCACCGACACCCTCGTCCGTTCCGGCGCGATCGACGTGCTGGTGGTCGATTCGGTCGCCGCGCTGACCCCGCGCGCCGAAATCGAGGGCGAGATGGGCGACGTCCAGCCCGGCCTGCAGGCCCGCCTGATGAGCCAGGCGCTGCGCAAGCTGACCGCCTCGATCTCGCGCTCGAACTGCATGGTCATCTTCATCAACCAGATCCGCATGAAGATCGGCGTGATGTACGGCTCCCCGGAGACGACCACCGGCGGCAACGCGCTGAAATTCTACGCCTCCGTGCGCCTCGACATCCGCCGCGTCTCGACTCTGAAGGAGCGCGACGAGGCCACCGGCAACCAGGTCCGCGTCAAGGTCGTCAAGAACAAGGTCGCGCCGCCCTTCAAGCAGGTCGAGTTCGACATCATGTTCGGCGAGGGCATCTCCAAGGTCGGCGA
>NZ_JAUXYO010000170.1 GCF_030694325.1 Allobosea sp.
CCTCAAGGCACAGCTCGAGGGCCGCAAGAGCTGAGGGAGACGGCGTCTCCCGCCTTCCGCTGAGGCTCCCCGGTGCGCGACGACCGCCAAAGGCTCGACAAATGGCTCTGGTTCGCGCGCTTCGCCAAGACGCGCCCGGCGGCGGTGCGTCTGATCGAGGACGGGCATGTCCGCCTCGACGGTCGCCGGGTCCTCAACCCAGCCCAGGGAATGAAGCTCGGCGACGTCCTCACGCTGGCCTTGCCCCATGCCACCGTCGTGGTGCGGCTGCTCGGGCTCGGCGAGCGGCGCGGGGCCTTCGAGCAGGCACGATTGCTCTATGAGCGCCTCGACGCGGCCGGGCGCGGCGATCCGTCGCTTGCCGAGGATGCGGACGGCGGCTAAAACGAAATTCGTTTGTACACAAACGATCTCCGCATCGGCACGGCGGGGCGTCCGACGGCCGGACCGGGCGAAAAGAGAAGGTCCTGCTCCCGGTTGTGACGGAAACAGTCTTGAACCGGACGGGTTTGAGCGCTTTATGGGCGGCGCTGGAGACGGGAAGGACCTGCGACATGACCTATGTGGTCACCGAGAACTGCATCAAGTGCAAGTACATGGACTGCGTCGAGGTCTGTCCCGTCGACTGCTTCTATGAAGGCGAGAACATGCTCGTCATCCACCCCGACGAGTGCATCGACTGCGGCGTCTGCGAGCCGGAATGCCCCGCCGAGGCGATCAAGCCCGATACCGAGCCGGGACTGGAGAGCTGGCTGCAGCTCAACTCGAAATATGCCTCCAGCTGGCCCAACATCACCCAGAAGAAGGATGCGCCCGTCGACGCCAAGGCCTTCGACGGCGTCGCCGGCAAGCTCGAGGCGCATTTCTCGCCCAACCCCGGCGAGGGCGACTGAACGCCGTCGCGAAACGGCGCCGCGCGGCGCTCGCGGGCGTTAACCACATGCCCGCTGCCGGGCCGAAGCTTGTGCCGGGCTTGCGTTTACCTTTGATTCGGCGTGTTTTTTATGCTACAGGATAGCTTCAGTCGCATTCGTTCCGCATGCCCCTGCGAGGTTTTTCACAAACGGGGCGCCCCCAGAAAAGGATGACGAGAGCCGCCGGCACCTTTGCCGGAGCATTCGCCGTCTTTGCCCGGTGGCATAGGAGAAACGACCGGCTGAGGGAGCATGAGGCGGCGGGCCCTGCCTGCCGTCCCAGGCAGAGTGTCTCCGGCCATCCGGCTGGAGATTGAGAATCGCGAGCCCGCGTCCAGCGGTCCGGTCAGGAGTCTTAACGGCATGTCCACGGTGAAGAAAGCTGTCGTGCGCCAGGGTTTCAAGACGGGCGAGTTCGTCGTCTATCCGTCCCATGGTGTCGGCCAGATCACGGCAATCGAGGAGCAGGAAGTCGCGGGCTTCAAACTGGAACTCTTCGTCGTCAGCTTCGCCAAGGACAAGATGACGCTGCGCGTCCCCACCGCCAAGGCCGCCAGCGTCGGCCTGCGCAAGCTCGCCGATGCCGAGAGCGTCACCAAGGCGCTCACCACGCTGACCGGCCGCGCCCGGGTGAAGCGGACCATGTGGTCGCGCCGCGCCCAGGAATACGAGGCGAAGATCAATTCGGGCGATCTGGTCGCCATCGCAGAGGTCGTCCGCGACCTCTACCGCTCCGAGGCCCAGCCCGAGCAGTCCTATTCCGAGCGCCAGCTCTATGAGGCCGCCGTCGACCGCATGACCCGCGAGATCGCGGTCGTCGACGACATCACCGAGACCGAGGCCCTCAAGAAGATCGAGGGTCAGCTCGCCAAGTCGCCCCGCCGCCCGGCGAAGGGCGAGGTGGTGGAAGCCGCCGAGGGCGATGTCGAGGGCGACAACGACGATCTGCGGGAAGAGGCCGCCTGAGGCGCGATTTTCCGCTGCCAAGAACAGAGAAACCCGGCGGGCGACCGCCGGGTTTTTTCATGCCTCCCTGCCGCGTGACTCCTCGTCATAAAGCGCGGGTCATCCCGGACGCAGCGAAGCGGAGATCCGGGATCCATTCCGGAGCGCTGATCAGAAAGGTTCCGGAATGGGTCCCGGGTCAAGCCCGGGACGACGGGGTGTTTCCGTAGACAGCCCGAATGTTCCGGAGGCAGGCGGCTCTCACGCCGCACCGGTCTCCGCCGCGAGAAAGGCGACCGCCTTGTCCCAGGCCTGCTTCGCTGCCGCCGCATTGTAGCGCTCGGCGCTGGTGTCGTTGTGGAAGGCGTGGTCGACATCCGGGTAGACGACGACCTCGTGGCGGATGCCGGCCGCCTTCAGCGCCGCCTCGTAGTCCGGCAGTTGCTGCACAAGGCGCGTGTCGCGCGCCGCATGCTGGATCAGCAGCCGCGCCTTGATCTGCGGCACCTTGGCGAGGTCGGGCGAGCGGCCATAGAACACCACGCCTGCCGCGAGCTCGGGCACGGAGACGGCGAGGTCGTTGACCACGCCTCCGCCCCAGCAGAAACCGATCGCGCCGGTCCTGCCCGTGGCCTCCGGCCGCACTGCCAGGAGCTTCAGCGCCGCCCGGCCCTGGCGCAGCACGTCCTCGGCCGCAAGCTTCGGGAACAGGGCGCGCGCCGCGTCGGGATCCGCCGGCGTCCCGCCCAGCGGCGTCAGGAAGTCGAGGCCGAGCGCCGTGAAGCCCGCCAGCGCCATCCGCCGCGTCACGTCCTCGATATGGGGATTGAGGCCGCGGTTCTCGTGGATGACCAGCACGCCGCCGCGCCGGCCCGCTGCCTTGGGCGCGACCAGATAGCCCCTCAGGAGAACGCCATCGACGCTCGTCTCCAGCCGCTCGCTCGTCAGCCGACCGTCGTCGGGCGCGATCTGCTGGGCTTGGGCGTAGTTCGGTTCGAGTAGGGCGAGAGCGGCCTCGGCGGCCGCCGCCGACCCCGCCAGCAGCATCAGGCGGTTGAAGAACACCCGCCGGTCGAGCGGCTTGTGCGTATATTCGTCATAGAGTTCGACGATGCGACGATCGAGCGCCATGGCCACCTCCCGCTGCGGCGGAGGCCACCCGCCTCGACCGACTGATCGCCGCAGCTTAGCGGGTCGCAGCGGGAGATCACCGAGCTCCCGAGGCTCATCGCGCCTTCGTGAAGCAGGGGCCGGAGGGCCCTATTCCGCGACGATCTTGTAGCGCTGCCCCGGCACCAGCGCGCCGCCGCGCTCGATGCCGTTCAGCACCAAGAACAGCTCCTGCGCCCGCTCCTGCTCCGGCATCCGGGCGGCCATGGTCGCGGGGGTGTCGCCCGCGGCGGCCGTCACGATCCGCACCGTCACCGGCCTTACGGCTTGCGCCTCCTCCGGGCTCAGCACGCGGAAGCTCGCCATCAGCGCCCGCATCGGCCGCTCGGGATCGCTCCCGCCCTTGGCTGCGAGAATGAAGCGGTAGACCCGGTTGCCGGCCTGCACGGCCGCCAGCCGGAAGGTCCAGTCCGTGCCCTTGCCGACCGCGATGACGCCCGGTTGCCCTGCCATGTCGAGCGGCTCGATCGCAGTGGTCTCGACACCTTCGATCCAGCCGGCGGCGACATAGGATTGCAGCGTCTGGTCCGGCTTGAGCGTGACCGAGTCGAAGCGCAGCGCCTGCGAGCCGTTGGCGCTGACGCCGATGACCATGTCGCGCGCCGCCTCGAGGCTGAAGCCTTCGGGGGCTGTGAAGCCGATCCGCAGCGCGCTGTTGACGTAGCGACGCCCGCGCACCACGCCGTCGCGCGGCTCGTCGCCATAGGCGAGGCCGTCGATCGCCGAAAGCCAGCGACCGGCATCGCGTTCGCCGAGGCCCGGCGCCCCGATCTGCCGGGCGGCGGCCGTGACGGCGGCGATCCGCTCCGGCGTCTGGGGGTGGCTCGAGAGCATGTCGAGGCGCTTGTCCTCGGCGCTCTGGTTCTGGCCGCTGTTGCGAAAGGCGGTGTTGCGCCCCAGCGCCGCCAGGAAGCGGCCGGCGCCATACGGGTCGTAGCCGGCGCGGGAGATGGTGCGCACGCTGATCTGGTCGGCGTCGAGTTCCTGCTGACGGGAGAACTTGGCGAGCGACAGTTTCGACACGGCGCGCACGGCCGCGCCCTGCTGCGGATCGTTCAGCACCTGCGCGACGACCTGGCTGACCAGGGCCGATTCCAGCTCGCGCTCGGCCCGCTCGACCGCGTGCTGGGCGGTGACATGGGCGATCTCATGGGCGAGGACGGAGGCGATCTCGGCGGTGTCGTTGGCCAGGGCCAGCAGGCCGCGCGTGACGTAGAGCCGGCCATTGGGCAGGGCGAAGGCGTTGACCGCAGGCGAGTTCAGGATCGTGATCTCATAAGCGCCGATCTGGCCGTCGCCGGCCTTGGCGAGCCGCGCCACCACCTCGTCGAGCAGCGCCCTTGCCTTCGGGGCGCGGTATTCGCCGCCGAAAGCGCTGAGCAGCCGCTGATGCTCGCTGGCCGAGGCCCGCTGCAGCGTGCTGACGCGGGGCGCGATCTCGCCTTCCGAGGCCTGCGGCGGCAGCAGGACGCTCTGATCGCCCGCGCAGCCGAGCAGCAGCAGCGTGGGAACCACGACTGCGCCCAGTCGGCGCCATCGCCGCAACCGGTCTCGCCAGAACTCCAGCATGCCGTCAGTCGACTCGTTCGAGGGCGGCCATCGAGGTCACGTCCAGCAGCAGGCCGTCCCGCCCCGAGAGGACGCCGCGCGCGCGCAAGCGTTTACCGGCCAGCCCGCTCGCGGTCCAGCCGACGTCCTGCAACGCACGCCAGAGGGTCTTCGACAGCACGATCGAGGCAGCCTCCCCACGCCGGCGCGAAAAATTCAGATAGGCCCGTTGCGTCCGCTCACCGACCGAGGCGACGCGACCCTCGACGACGACGATGCGCCCCTGATGCGCCCTGAGCGCGGCGAGATCATGGCTGTCGAGAACCGATTCGCCTGAAACGGCAGGCGACGAGGCTCCCGCCATCGGCGCCGACCGGCGCGGGGCCGTCTCGCGCACGGTTCGCACCGCGGCGGCCCCGCCGCAGCGGGCAGGCCGCGCTTCCGGCAGGGCGAGCGCCGCCCCCTCCGCGATCAGGCGCTCCGCAAGATTGCGCGGCTCTTGCCCCTCAGCCCGCGCGAACAGGCGCGCCGGCAGCCGCCCCCAGCGATCGGGCGGGCCCAGCAGCACCAGCGCGAGATCCTGCCCGCGCCAGACTCCGAGCCCGGCCTCGAAGCGCTGCGCCTCGCCATCGTCCTGTCGCGGAGCCACCCCCACGAGCCTGAGGCGGCGCCCGTCGGTCAACAGTGGATCACCCGCGGCATCGACCCCCGACAACCGCACCACCGGGCTGTCCTCGGCGAGGTCGGCGCAGGCATCGGCGGCAAGAGTCGTTCCCGCCAGGAACGGCCCGACGGCGAGAAGAGCGAGCAACAGGCCAAGAAACGGCTTCAAACACATGCCGATTATGCTACACGGTTCTCCGCACGTCCCGGTAGCTCAGCAGGATAGAGCAACGGTTTCCTAAACCGTAGGTCAGGGGTTCGAATCCCTTCCGGGACGCCATTTCAGAACCGCGCCGGCTCCTGGCCGCTCTCGTCACGAAGCCAGCGCGGGTCCGTCTTCGCCGTCGGATTCTCCCGTCGGTCGCCAGGCGCCCGTCAGGGTCAGGCTCGCGCTGTAGATCACCCTCCCGCCCTCATCCCGGACACAGACCGCGAATTCCCGCTGGTCGCCGTCGGGCAGGACCTCCCTCACCATGTCCGGCAGCGCGTCCAGCGCGAGATAGCGCGCCGCCTCGTCGCCCGCGAGCTCGACGCCCTCGTGGTCGACATGGGAGAAATTGCCGTCGGAACTGTCGATGTAATAGCGGGGCATCTCGCAGCAATCTCCGGCGATGGCTGGGGTTCCGTCAGCGTGGCATCTTGACGAGGTTGAGATAGGTCGGGTCGAACTGGGAGAGCCGCGCCAGGCCGTCGAAATCCAGGATCGTGACGAGGCTGCCCTTCCAGCTGACGAGCCCTGTCGCTCGCAGATCCTGCAGCGTCCGGTTGACGTGCACGAGAGAAAAGCCGAGCGCATCAGCGAGCTCGCTCTGCGCCACGGGAAAGGCGAAGCGGCCTTCCTCCGCCAGGCCGACGGCGGCGAGACGACGATAAAGCTCGCAGATCAGGTGCCCGAGATGCGCCGTGGCCGAGCGCCGCCCGCTGGAGGTGATCCAGGCCCGCTGGATCGCGCCGTCGATCACCGTCGACAGCCAGAACAGCCGGCCAAGATGCGGCGAGCGCTCGATGACCCGCAGCAATTCACGGTGCGGCACATAGGCCGCCTCGCAATCGGTGAGTGCGATGACGCTGTGGTCCATGACCTTGAGCAGCAGCGCGTGCAGATCGACGAAGTCGCCGGGGATGTGCAGGGCCGTGATCTGGCGCTTGCCGTCGGCGAGCACGACCTCGCGGGCCGTGAAGCCCGACAACACGACGCAGCTTTCGCCGGGCTGCGAATGCTGGGACACAAGCTCTTCGCCCCGATGCAGGAACCGCCTGCGCCGGGCCAGCCCCTCGATCAGTGCCACCTCTTCGGTGCTGATCTCGTCGCGCAGCGACAACGAGGTCAAGAGCGCCTGCAGTGTCCCCGGAAAACCTTTTTCGGCCATAGGTTGCTGAACGCGAGAAGGCGGGCATCGTTCCGAGGGAGGTCGAGGCGAGAGCCGCTCATGATACCGACCGTCTCGCGCCGATCTACGCGCATCTGATCAGCCTGGCCAATTTCGCACTTCTCGGCGAGCGCGCGGTGACGCGCGCCTGAACGACCCGAGCCCCGGTCAGGCGCGCTGGATCAGCGGGGCCTGGCCTGCGGTCGATTGCGAAGACACCTGCGAGGCCGTGTCTGGACTGCACTGCGGTAGCTGGATCAGCCGCGGCATCCGACGGTTGCGGAGAAGGTTTTCCAAAGCCGAAACCCGAGCGATCTCGAGGGTTTCCAAAAATGGCGCGCCCGAAAGGATTCGAACCTCTGACCCTCAGATTCGTAGTCTGATGCTCTATCCAGCTGAGCTACGGGCGCGTATCGGGTCGCGGCGTGGCGCCGCGGCTTCGATGGGGCGGGAATAGCCGCTCTACCTCGGCTTGGCAACCCTCAAACACGCCGGGCTGCAAAAGTTTTGCCGCCTCGACCGTCCCGAGTTCGTCACACCGGCGCGTTCGCGCGCCGCGTCAGCGTTCCACCGCCAGCAGCGGCAGGCCGGGCGGCAAGGTGGGTGCAGCGAGCTTGCCCCGGCTCTTGGGCAACTTCTCGGCAATGCCGTGGAGCGCCTCGCGCCGGTCCATCTCGCGCCAGACATCCTCCGGCGCGATGCCCATGGCGCTCCACAGGACGACCAGGTTGTAGATCAGGTCGGCGCTCTCGCGAATGGCCCCGGCGCGATCGCCCTGGACGGCGTCGAGGCCGACCTCGAAGGCCTCTTCCGCCAGCTTCTTGGCCATTTTGGGCAGGCCCTCGGCGACGAGCCGGGCCGTCCGCGAATGGGCTGGGTCGCGGGAGCGGGACGCGAGCACGGCGGCGTGGAGACGGTGGATCGAATCGGCCATCGCGCCAGACTCGGCGCTGCCGATGAGCGTTTTATGACACGCGCGCGTCGACTGCGTCGCGGACGGGCGCCGGCTTCAGTCGGCGATGACCTGCAGCCGATGCAGCCGCGCATAGGCGCCGTCGCGGGCAAGCAGCGCGTCGTGGCTGCCGATCTCGACGATTTTGCCTTCTTCCATCACGACGATCAGATCGGCCTCGCGCACGGTCGAGAGCCGGTGGGCGATGACCAGCGTGGTGCGGTTCTTCATCAGCCGCGACAGCGCCTGCTGGACGAGTTGCTCCGACTCGGCGTCGAGCGCGCTCGTCGCCTCGTCGAGCAGCAGGATCGGCGCGTCCTTGAGGATGGCGCGGGCAATGGCGATGCGCTGGCGCTCCCCGCCCGAGAGCTTCTGGCCGCGCTCGCCGACCGAGGACGCGTAGCCCTCCGGCATCGCCATGATGAAATCATGCGCGGCGGCGGCTTTCGCCGCGTCGACGATCTCGTCGTCGCTGGCGCCGGGCCGTCCGAAGGCGATGTTGGCGCGCACCGTATCGTCGAACAGCACGACATCCTGGCTGACGACACCGATCTGCGACCGCAGCGACGCCAGCGTCAGCCCGCGCAGATCCTGCCCGTCGATCTCGATGCGGCCCTCGCTCGGGTCGTAGAGACGCGGCACCAAAGCGAGCAGCGTGGATTTACCCGAACCCGAGCGTCCGACCAGCGCTGTGGTCTTGCCGCCCTCGGCGACGAGGTCGATGCCCTCGAGCGCGCGCTGGTCGTCGCGATAGCGGAAACGCAGCTGCCGGAAGGCGACCTCGCCGGCGCCGACGACCAGAGGCCTGGCGTCGGGGGCGTCGACGATCCGGGGCTGCTCGTCGAGCAGGGCGTAATAGCGCTTCAGGGAGGCGCCCGCCTCCTGGACGATGGCGTTGAGGTTGCCGAGCGAGCGCATCGGCTGGGCCGCCAGCAGCAGCGCCGAGACATAGCCGGTGAAATCGCCGACGGTCGAGCCGCCGCCGGTGATGCGCACGCCGATCGCCGCCAGCACGCCGGCCACCGCCATGCCGCCACCGACCTCGAGCAGCGGATCGAGCCGGCCCCGTGCATTGGCGGCCTTCATCTTGAGCGCGCGGATGGTCTCGAAGGCGCTCGCCGCCCGCCGCTCGAGATAGGGCTCGAGCGTGTCGGTCTTGGCGGCGCGCGCGCCCTGCAGGCTCTCGGTGACGAGGCTCGCCATCAGCCCTGTCTGCTCCTGCTGCGAGGTCGCCATGCGGCGCAGCTTCCGGCCGATCTTGCCGATCGGATGCGCGACGATCGGCGCGACCAGCATCACCACCAGCGTCATCTGCCAGTCGATCCAGAACATCGCGCCGACCAGCGCGATCGCGGTGAGCACGTCGCGCACGGCGATGTTGATCAGCCGGGTCAGCGCCTCCTTGACGAAGGTGAAATCCGTGGTGAAGCGCTGGGTCAGCGAGGCCGGGTTCTCGCGATGGAGCTGGGCGAGGTCGGCCCGGATCAGATGCGTGTAGAGCGCCGTCTGCATGTCGGCTTCGATCCGGCTGACGACGCTGTTGGTCATGATCGTCTGGGCCAGCAGCGAGAAGCCCTTCACCGCCGTGACGATGACGACGACGACCGCGACCGCGTTGACGACGCCGATCTCGATGCCGATCGACTTGGAGACCAGCCGCTCCATGCGCCGCACGAAGCCGGTCGCCTCCGCCGTCACCGGGTCGGCGAAGGCATCGAACGCCGCCTTGATCAGCAGCGGGTAGAAGCTCGTCGTCGCCGCGATCACCACGACGAGGCCGAGGATCATCGCCATCTGCGGCAGATAGGCTTTGACCTGCTCGCGCCAGACGCGGAGGAGAAGCGCGAAGGTGTCGTCGGTGACGCGGCCAATCTTCATGGCGCGCGACCTATCACGGCGCCAGAGCGAGCGCTACGGCCGGCCGGGTCTTGCTCCGGACAAGAAGCTGGCGTCCCATGGGCGCGACCGATTCAGGAAAGCGCGACAGCCCATGCCCCTTCACCCGCCGGCCCAGCCCGGCCAGAGTTTCGCCGAGATCGACACGCCGGCCCTCATCCTCGATCTCGACGCCTTCGAGCGCAACCTCGTCACCATGGCGGCCTATACGCAGGGACACGGCGTCCGGCTGCGGCCTCATGCCAAGACCCACAAGAGCCCGGAAATCGCGCTGCGCCAGATCGCCCATGGCGCGGTCGGGCAGTGCTGCCAGAAGGTGGCCGAGGCGGAAGTCCTGGTCGAGGGCGGCGTCGGCGACGTGCTGGTCAGCAACGAGGTCGCGGGCGCCGCCAAGCTCGACCGGCTGGCGAAACTGGCTCAGAAAGCGAAGATCGGGCTCTGCGTCGATCATCTCGACGGCATCCGCGAGGCGGCCGAGGCCGCCGCCCGCCACGACGTCGTGCTCGACGTGCTCGTCGAGATCGATGTCGGTGGCCGCCGCTGCGGCGTCGCGCCCGGCGAGACGGCAGTACGCCTGGCGGAGGCGATCGCGCGCAGCAACACGCTGCGCTTCGGCGGCCTGCAGGCCTATCACGGCACCGCCCAGCACATGCGCTCGATCGACGAGCGCCGCGAGGCGATCGAGCGCGCGGCGCTCGGCACCCGCAACACGATCGAGCGGCTGCATCAGGCCGGGCTCGCCTGCGCCGTGGTCGGCGGCGCCGGCACCGGCACCTTCGAGATCGAGAGCCAGTCCGGCATCTGGAACGAGATCCAGGCCGGATCCTATATCTTCATGGACGCCGATTATGCCCGCAACCGTCAGGCCGACGGCACGCCCTTCCGCACCTTCGAGCATGCGCTGTTCATTCTCACCGGGGTGATGAGCAAGCCCGTGCCGGACCGGGCGGTCGTCGATGCCGGCCACAAGGCGGCCTCGGTCGATTCCGGCATGCCGATGCCGTTCCGGCGCGAGGGCGTGATCTACACCAAGCCCTCCGATGAGCACGGCGTGCTGACGGGCGACCCGATCGCCCTGCCGCATCGCGGCGACAGGCTGCTGCTGATCCCGGGCCATTGCGACCCGACGGTGAACCTGCACGACTGGTATGTCGGCGTGCGCGGCCTCCATACGGCTGATGCCCATGTCGAGGCACTCTGGCCGATCGCGGCGCGCGGCGCCCTGACCTGACGCCGGCGCCGCCGGAATACGCCCTCAGCGATTGAGCCTGACGGCGCCGCTGCGCGACAGATCGTAGCCGCCGAGCTCGCGTGCCCGAGCGGCCATCTCGGTGCCGCGCATCCAGCCCAGGAGGCTCTGCGCGGCCGGCTCGAAATAGGTCCGGCGGCGCATCACCAGATCGACATGCTCCCAGACCAGCGGCAGGACATCGAGCCCGAACGCGCTGGCGATGGCCCGCGAGGCGATGCCGCAATCGGCGCGCCCGGTGCGGATGGCGAGCGCGAGATCCTGGCCCGTGGCACAGACGCCCTCGGCCAGCACCATGGCCTGCGAGGGCAGGGACTCGCGGGCCATCAGGCTGTCGAGCAGGAGCTGCGCCCCGGCTCCCTTCTGGCGACGCGCGAACCGCGCACGCTTTTCGACCGCCGACGCGATCCCCGTGAGCCCGAGCGGATTGCCGGGCGCGACCAGAAGACCCTGCTCGCGGCGCGCGAATCCGATCACCACGGCATCGTGGAGTCCTGATTCCGCCATCACGGCCGCCGGATTGGCGCGGTCGTCGTCGGGCGTCGCATGGAGATGGATGGCCGCGATCGCGACCTCGCCGCGTAGCAGCCGGTCGAGCCCCGCCTGTGAGCCCTCCGCCAGCAGCGCCAGGCCGCAGCCTGAGTCCCGCACGGCGACCTCCAGCAGCGAATCCTGGCTGCCGCCGATGATCGGCGGCGGGGATGCAGGCTGCATCCCCTCCGGCCGCGAGAGCCCGGCCTCCAGCCAGCGGTCGAGCGCCGCGCGCGGAAACAGCCATTTGCCACTGACCTTGGTGCAGGGCACCCCGCCGCTGGCGACGAGGTCATAGAGCTTGCGCTCCTTCAGCCGGAGGTAACCGGCCGCCTCCTCGGTCGTCAGATAAGTATGATCCTGCGCTGACATGCATTGACCTGCGCTGGTTCCAAAGTTGGCATTTGGTCGCATTGAATTCTAAGAAAGACAAGTCTTTGCAGGGAACCTGGATCAGGGAGCGGGCTGACTTGGACTTCGCAGCGATCTTTTCGGCCGCTTTCGCCCTGATCGTCGGGCTCGATCCCGCGTTCCTGGCGATCGTCGGCCTGTCGTTGCGGGTGACGCTGACGGCGGTCCTGATCGCGGCTCTGATCGGTTTGCCGCTGGGCGCCGCGCTGGCCCTGGCGCGCTTCCGCGGCCGCTCGGCGGTGATTGTCTGCCTGAACGCGCTGATGGGTCTGCCGCCCGTCGTCGCCGGCCTCGTCGTCTTCCTGATGCTCTCGCGCTCGGGGCCGCTCGGGCCGCTCGGGCTGCTGTTCACGCCGACGGCGATGATCCTGGCGCAGGTCCTCCTCGTCCTGCCGATCGTGATCGCGCTGACCCGCCAGACGGTGGAGGATCTCTGGGGCGAGTATCGCGACCATCTCCGTTCGGTCGGGCTCGAAGGCGTCCGCGCCATCCCGACCCTGCTCTTCGACGGCCGCTTCGCGCTGGCCACCGCCCTGCTCGCCGGATTTGGCCGGGCGAGCGCCGAGGTCGGCGCGGTCCTGATCGTCGGCGGCAATATCGCCGGCTACACCCGGACCATGACCACGGCGATCACGCTCGAAACCTCCAAGGGCGACCTGCCACTGGCGCTCGGGCTCGGGCTCGTGCTGATCGCCCTGACGCTCGCCATCAACGCCATCGCCTTCGGCGCCAGCCGCATCGGCGCGCGTTATGCCGGGTGAGCTTCATGCGTGACCTCGCCTCGATCCTGCCGCTCGACGTCCGTGCCGTCGCCTTCCATGGCGGCGGGCGCCGCCTCGTCGACGGCATCAGTTTCCAGCTGCCGGCCGGCGGGCTGACCGTCATTCTCGGTCCCAACGGGGCGGGCAAATCGCTGACGCTGCGGCTCTGCCACGGCCTGCTGACACCGAGCGAGGGCATGATCGCCTGGGCGCACGGCGCAGAGGGGCGCAACCGGCGCCACGCCATGGTCTTCCAGAAGCCGATCATGCTGCGCCGCTCGGTCGAGGCGAATGTGCTGCACGCGCTGGCGGCGGC
>NZ_JAUXYO010000138.1 GCF_030694325.1 Allobosea sp.
ATCTCGAGGGTCACGGTCTCGAGCTTGATGCCGAGGTCTTCCGAGAGCATCTGGCCGGCGGTCAGGATCGAGATATCCTCGAGCATGGCCTTCCGGCGATCACCGAAGCCCGGAGCCTTGACGGCCGCGACCTTCAGGCCGCCACGGAGCTTGTTTACGACGAGCGTGGCGAGAGCCTCGCCCTCGACGTCCTCGGCGATGATGAGCAGCGGCTTTCCGGTCTGCACCACGGCCTCGAGGATCGGCAGCATCGCCTGGAGCGAGGACAGCTTCTTCTCGAAGATCAGGATGTAGGGGTCTTCCAGCTCGGCGACCATCTTCTCCGAGTTGGTGATGAAGTAGGGCGAGAGGTAGCCGCGGTCGAACTGCATGCCCTCGACGACGTCGAGTTCGGTCTCGGCGGTCTTGGCCTCCTCGACGGTGATGACACCCTCGTTGCCGACCTTCTGCATGGCGGTCGAGATCATCTTGCCGACCGACTCGTCGCCATTGGCGGAGATCGTGCCGACCTGCGCGACTTCGGCGTTCGAGGTGACCTTCTTCGAGTTCTTCTTGAGGTCGGCGACGATCGCCTCGACGGCGAGATCGATGCCGCGCTTCAGATCCATCGGGTTCATGCCGGCCGCGACCGACTTGGCGCCCTCACGGACGATGGCCTGGGCCAGGACCGTGGCGGTCGTGGTGCCGTCGCCGGCATGGTCGTTCTGACGGGACGCGACTTCGCGAACCATCTGGGCGCCCATGTTCTCGAACTTGTCGGCGAGCTCGATCTCCTTGGCGACGGTGACGCCGTCCTTGGTGATGCGGGGAGCGCCGAAGGACTTCTCGATCACGACGTTGCGGCCCTTGGGACCGAGCGTGACCTTGACCGCATTGGCGAGGATGTCGACGCCGCGCAGCATCTTGTCGCGCGCATCGGTGGAAAAGCGGACTTCTTTGGCAGCCATGAGAGCTACTCCTTGGAATGCAAACGGGAAGGGACGGTCAGGCGGCTATCAGCCGATGACGCCCATGATGTCGGATTCCTTCATGATCAGGAGGTCCTGACCATCGATCTTCACCTCGGTGCCGGACCACTTGCCGAAAAGGACGCGGTCGCCCTTCTTGACGTCCAGGGCCACGAGCTTGCCAGCGTCGTCGCGGGCGCCGGGGCCGACGGAGACGACTTCACCCTCCTGGGGCTTTTCCTTGGCGGTGTCGGGGATGATGATGCCACCCTTGGTCTTCTCTTCGCCATCAAGGCGGCGGACCACGACGCGGTCATGCAGCGGACGGAACTTCATGGTTCTGTCTTCCTCTCGGTACAAATTCGATGCGGGCCTCAGGATCCGCCCGCGCGGGTATCTGTTAGCAGTCCCCGTTGGCGAGTGCTAACCGATGGCCCGGAGATAGGGCTGGCCCCTCCCGGAGTCAAGAAAACAACGACGGGAATGACGTGCTGTCGGACGCGGATGGTGAATGCGGGCAAGTCCGGCCCCGGCCGGGGACTTGGCGGCTGCCAAGCCGGGCGGAAGGCGCTACCATGGCACCATGACCATCCCCGATCCGTCGCCCGCCACGCCCGAGGTCCTCGACGACATCGCGCGATCCTGCGTCGCGCTGCATGTGCGGATGACGGCGCGCGCCGTCACCCGCGCCTATGACGAGGCGATGCGCTCGAGCGGTCTGAAGATCACCCAGTTCGTCCTGCTCTCGGCGCTCAGCACCGGCGCCTGGCGCTCGGTCACCGAACTGGCGGAGCGCTTCGCGTTGGAGCGCACCTCGCTGACCCGCAACCTGCAACTCCTCGCCGCCGAGGGGCTGATCGAGCCGGTCGCCTGCAAGGGCAGGGCCTCGATCTATGGCGTGACGCCGAGGGGCCGCGCCGCGATCGACGCGGCGATCCCCCATTGGCGCGCCGCGCAGGAGCGGATCGAAGGCGGGCTCGGCCGGGACGACTGGAGCCAGATGCGCGACCGGCTCAAGGCGCTGCGGCGCGTGGCGCGCGCCACGACGTGAAGGCCGCTTGACCCTCTCCGGGCGATCCCTCTATCGTGTGGGTACACGATAGAGGCTGGGTCATGGCACGCGACGTCGGAGTGGTATCGCGGGAGACGCTGCTGGCAGGCAGCGGCCTCGATTTCCTGCGCGGCATGATCGCGGGCCGTCATCCCGGCCCGCCCTTTGCCGATGCGATGGACCTCGACCTCGTCGAGGCGGAGGAGGGCAGGGTGGTCTTCACCGGCCGCCCCTCGGCGCGCTTCTTCAACCCGCTCGGCACGGTCCATGGCGGCTGGACGGCGACGATCCTCGATTCCGCCATGGCCTGCGCCACCCATGCGACGCTGAAGCCGGGCGAGGGCTACACCACTTTGGAGATGAAGCTGAACTATGTCCGCCCGGTCATGCCCGAAAGCGGCCTCGTGCGCTGCGAGGGCAAGGTCATCCACCGCGGCGGCACGGTGGCGACCAGCGAGGGCAGGCTCGTCGACGAGCGCGGCAAGCTGCTCGCCCATGGCACCGAGACCTGCGTGATCTTCCCGGCGCGGGCGCCGCGGTGACCCGCCTCAGCGCCGGCTGATCGCGATCGCGCCCGCGACGATCAGCACCGCGCCGGCATAGGTCGTGATCAGCGGCACCTCGTCGAAGAAGGCATAGCCGAGCCCGCTCGCCCAGATCAGCGCGGTGTATTCCAGCGGCGCCAGACGCGAGGCTTCCGCCCGCGCGAAGGCCGAGGTCAGGGTCAGATGGCCGGCGACCCCGAGCGCGCCCGCTGCGAGATAGATCAGGAGATCGGCAGCGCTCAGCGGCACGAAGGCGAACGCGGCGGGCAGCGCCAGCAGCAGGGCCGGCCCGCAGTTCTGGAAGGCGACGATGACCGCCGGGTGCTCTTTCAGCGCGATGCGCCGCAGCAGGATCAGGTTGAAGGCATAGGCTACGGCCGAGAACAGCGCCGCGGCCACGCCGAGCCCGGCGCCGCTGACCTGCCCCTGCAACCGCGGCCAGACCATGACGAGCATGCCCACCACGCCGAAGCCGAGCGCCTGCCAGATCCGCGCATCCATCTTCTCCTTCAGCAGCACCCCGCCGAGAAGCGCCACGAAGACCGGGGCGAGGAAGGCGAGCGTCAGCGCCTCCGCCAGCGGCAGGACCGAGACCGAGTAGAAGAAGCTGCCGGCCGTCAGCACCACGACCGGCACGCGCACGCTGTTGCCGATCACGCTGGCGCGCGTCGGCGCAGGCGGCCGCGCGATGGCCAGCACCACGAGCGCGCAGACGCCGCCCATCGCGAAGCGCATGAACAGCGCCAGGATGAAGGGATCCTCCTGCATCTGCGCCTTGACCACCGCATCCATGACGGTGAGCAGCGCGATGCCCAGCAGGGCGCGCAGGGCGGGGCTCAAGCTCATGGCGCGCCGCGCAGATCGAGCCGGTAGTGAAACTCCCAGGTTTCGGACACGTCGGCGAGGTAGCGCTCGCCGGGCCAGCGCCGGAAGCCGAGTTTCTCGTAGAAGCGATGCCCGCGCGCGAAGCGCGAATCCGACCACAGCATCATCTCTGCAAAGCCGCCTTCTTCTGCGAAGCGCAGCGCCTCGGCAAAGAGGGCCTGCGCCAGGCCCGAACCGCGGAAGGCGGGAGAAGCGTAGACCTTGGTGATCTCGACCGCGTTCTGTTCTGGCACCGGCGTGGCGCCGAGCGAGGCGGCAATGCCGCCCCCCGGCGCGTCGGCGAGCCAGAGCCGGCCGCCCTTGGCGGCGAAATGGCTGGCCGGGCGGCGCAACTCGGGAAACTCCGCCCATTCGAAGTAACAGTTCGGGTATTCGGCGAAGCTTGCCGCGATCAGCGCTGCGAGCGGCGCGGAGTCGTCGTCACGGGCCGGGCGAAGGCGAAGCGGCTGGGCTGTCATGGTGCCTCCGCCATAGCGGGCTCCGCGACCCGGCGATAGCAGCGTCGCCGCCGCCGGGCATTCGGGCCGCGCATGGGAGGCCCGTAGGAGCCTCTTCAGCCCTGTGGCGACGCCTGGGCGCTGAGGTCCCGCGCCAGGGAGACGACCGTCTCGAAGGAAACCTTCGACCGGTCGATCCGGTCGAGGATGCCGTGAGCGGCGAAGATCGGCTGCTGTTGCGGGGTGCGATGGCAGCCCCCCATCGTCCAGGCCTGGAAGGCGCGCGTCTCGATAGGTCGGATGCCGATCACGGTGACATCCCGGTGCCGGTCGTCCTGTTCGATGCGGGCCATCGTCGCCTCGAGCGTCTCACGGGGCCCCTCCAGAACCTGCACGAAGCTGTCGCGATCGAAGATCAGGAAGCCTGTGACGCCGGCGGCGAGATTGTTGCGGCGCGACACCGACAGGATCGCGCGCAGCGCCTGCAATTCGCTGTGGACGCGGCCCGCACGATAAGCCGAGGTGTAGACCAGTTGGTGGAGGGGCGTCGCATTCATCGATCCGTCTCTGCGCAGGGCCATGGCTGTCCCAACGCGGTTCGTCACGTCAGGTTCGCGTGAGAACATCCCAAAACCGACGATGCTGATCGCGGGCCCCGCCGTGAGCGAGAACCCGGCTACGACCGAACCCCTCCGCTGCTTGGAAAATCCTGGCGCGCCCGCTACGCCAGACTCTTCTGCAGGGCTCGGCGTGGCTGAGTCGGCCCCGCCGACACGGCTGGACCACACCGGGGCCTCGGGACGCATGATCGAGACGCGATGACGGTCCTTCTGCCTTTCGTCGTCAATGCCGCGTTGAACTTCGTTCTCGGGCTTCTGATCGCCTTTTTCCTCGGGCCGGCGGAATTCGGCCGCTATGCGATCGGCGCCGCCATCATCGTCCTGGTGAACACGGCGATGATGGACTGGATCAGGCTCTCGGCCGTGCGCTTCTATTCGCTGCGCAGTCGCGAGACCGAGCCGGAAATCCGCGCGACGCTGGACCTGCTCGTCGCCGGCGTCAGCATCACCCTCTGCGCGCTGCTCGTCGTCGCCGTGGTCGCCGGGTTCGACCTGCGCATGCCGGCGATGATGCTGTCGGCGGCCGTGCTGGCCGGCATCGGGGCCGGTCTCTTCGATTACCACGGTGCCATCGCCCGGGCGCGTTTCCTCGATGCCGCCTATGCCCGTCTGGTGGTCGTCAAGAACCTGCTCGCCCTCGTCTTGATGGTGGGCGGCGCCTGGCTGACCAAGGACCCCACCGTGGTGCTTTTCGGCGGGCTGATCAGCGCGGCCGTGGCGCTGGTGTCGGTCCGGCGCCGGCTCGCCGATGCGCCGCTCTCCCTGGCGGCGGGCCGGGCGGACCTCGCCTGGACCTTTGCGCGCTACGCCTTCCCGGTCGTGGCGGGCAACGCGATCTATTCGCTGATCCCGCTGCTGAACCGCTCGCTGATGGCGGGCGCGCATGGCTTCGCGGAGGCCGGCTATTTCTCGCTCGCCTCGGATATGGGCTTGCGTCTTTTCGGAACGCTGGGCGCGACGCTGGAGATCGTGCTGCTGCGCGAGGTGATCCGGCTCGACGAAACCCGCGGCCGGCGCGCCGCACAGAAGCGGATCGCCGCCAATCTGGTGATCGTCCTGGCCGTGGCACTGCCGGCGGCCGTCGGCTTCGCCCTGGCGCTGCCCGCCTTCGACCGGCTGCTGGTGCCGCCGAGCTTCCAGGGCCGCTTCTCCGCCTATATGGCGCCGCTGCTGCCCGGCTTCGTCGCGCTCACCATCTTCCAGGCCGGTCTCTACCCGGTCTTCCTGCTCGAAAAGCGCACGCTGGTGACCACGTTGGCCGCGCTGGTCGCGCTCCTCGTCAATGTCGCCGTGCTCGCCGCCTTCGGGGCGGGGCAGCCCTCAGCCTATGCGCTGGCGCAGATGGCGGCGTTCCTCATCGTGCTCGCGATCACGGCGGTGGCGGCGTTGCGGATCCTGCCGATGATGCCGCCGCTGAGGGATTGCGGCGCGATCGTCCTGGCGGTCGTCGCGATGACGCTGGCGATCTGGCCGCTGCAGGGACGCCTGCCCGCCGCCGCCGAACTCGCCCTTCAGGTCGGCATCGGCGCGCTTGTCTATGGCGCCGTGATCCTCGCCTGCGACGTGGCGCGATCACGGACCCTGCTGCGGCTGTGGTGGGCATCCCGCCGCGCAGGCAGGCCCTGACCGCGAGATCACCCGGCCGACGGAAACCTTTCCTTCACCCTGTCTCTTCGGGCGATGATAAGGTTAACCCGTTGAATTCGCGGTATCGCCGCAGCAAAGCTTTGGGAAACCATAAGGATTCACCATTCCTTTGAAACGGGCGCCTCAGGCTTCGCAGAGTCGATGCCGAGGTGTTTGTGTCATGCGTCCCGTTTTGTCCGTCTCGTTGCTCGTGCTCGCAGGCGCGCTGGCCGGCCCAGTGCCATCCTTGGCCCAGGGCTATCCCGATCCGATGACGACCGCCTCGTCGCCGCGAGGCCAGTATGGCGGTGGTTTCATCGAACTGCTGATGATCGGACGGGACCCGAGCCCGCGAGGCGGCGTGGTCTACAACCGGCCCGGCGGCTCGGCCTATGGCCATAGTGCGCGTCCGGCCGCCGGCTACGAGGCCGATCCCTTCCGCCAATCAGCCGCCCCCTCGACCGCCAACGGCCGCCGGGTCGCGGCGCTCGGCCAGCCGCTCGAGATGGAGCGGCCGATCGAGCGCGTCATCGACCCCCGCTTCCGCAAGCAGGAGGTCGCCTATGACGGGCCGCAAAGGCCCGGCACGATCATCATCGACACGCCGCAGCGCTTTTTGTTTCTGGTCCAGCCGAACGGGCGCGCGCTGCGCTACGGCATCGGTGTCGGCCGGCCGGGCTTCTCCTGGGCCGGCATGAAGACCGTCAGCCGCAAGGCCGAGTGGCCGAACTGGACGCCGCCGCCGGAAATGCTGAAGCGCCGGCCCGATCTGCCGCGCTTCATGCCGGGCGGGCCCGAGAACCCGATGGGCGCCCGCGCGCTCTATCTCGGATCCTCGCTCTATCGCATCCACGGCACGAACGAGCCGCACACGATCGGGCAGGCGGTCTCCTCAGGCTGCATCCGCATGACGAATGACGACGTCCAGGATCTCTACGAACGCGTCCGCGTCGGCGCCAAGGTGCTGGTGATCTGAGCGCCACCCCGTCACAGAAAAACCCACCCGGTGCGGGCCGGGTGGGTTTCTGTCTGCTCGAGATGGCTGTGCCGCGTCAGGCCCAGCTGTCGTCGTCGCCGCCGTCGAAGAGGCTGGAGCCGTCGTCGTAGCCGGCATCCTGCGTGTCGCCATGGGCGGCCTGCTGGTAATTCGCCTCGTTCGACGATCCGTCGTCATAAGCAGCCGGTTGCGCTTCCGCGCCGTTGCCCTGCGCCTCGCCGGCCGTCTCGGCCGGTTTCGTCTCCGCGGCCTTCGCAGCGCCGCCGCCGAAGGCGTTGCTGAGCACGCTGCCGAGCATCATGCCGCCCGCGACACCGGCCGCCGTCGTCAGCGCCGTGGCCATGAAGCCGCCGCGGCCCGGAGCCTGCGCCCCCGCATTGCCCCAGGGACCCGGCTGCTGCTGGCCCGGCCCCGGCGGCGTGCCCGGCCCCGGCTGAGCACCCGCCGCGGCCATCATG
Source organism: Allobosea sp. (assembly GCF_030694325.1). Lineage (GTDB taxonomy): Bacteria > Pseudomonadota > Alphaproteobacteria > Rhizobiales > Beijerinckiaceae > Allobosea. Next base: position 7,567 of record NZ_JAUXYO010000138.1, read on the forward strand.
CCCGGGCGCTGGCCCGACCACGCCGAGCCTGCGCCCTCGGGCGCCCGCTGCGGAAATGAAGGCACGGAGCGAGGCCGTGGCGCCGCAGCGCCGCCGCCGAAGATGCCCGACAGGAAGCCCCCGTTTTGCGCCGGGGCCTCGGCCTGCTGGCGGCTCTCGAAATCCCGCAACTGGGCCTGCAGGTCTTCCACCTGAGCCTGCAGGTTGGTCAGGGCGGTCTCCTGCACATAGACCGCTTGAGCCATCGCATAAGGAGCGTAGGGCTGCTCGCGCAGCCGCTCGGCGATGAAGTTTTCAGCCTCGGGGTCGCGGGGCTGGTTGGCCGCCTGTTTCAGGCGGTCGAAAATCCCGGCGATCACGTCGCGTTCCTGCGGCGTCATCGTCATCTCCTCTCATGTCGGGCGGCGCGGATTGCGCCGCCTGTCGAGAGGTGGGGCCTGCCTGTGACGGTATCAAGGCATGGCCCGGTGGCTCGCAATCGCAAGCCGGTCACGTCGCCGTCAGATGCTGGTACCTTCCGAGGTGAACTCGTCGAAGCTCTCGCCCGGCTGTGGCGTCAGCAGCTGCCCGCGATTGAGGACGAGCACCGTCGTTCCCGTCGGAACCCGGCTGTGCAGGTCGATGATGTCCTGGTTGAACAGGCGGATGCAGCCGCTGGATACCGACTGGCCGATCGACCACGGCTCGGTCGTGCCGTGGATGCGGTAGAGCGTGTCGCGGTTCCCCTGATAGAGATAGAGCGCGCGCGCACCCAGCGGATTGTCGAGGCCGGGCTCCATGCCGCCGGCCCAGGGGCCGTTCTTCTCGGGGTCGCGGGCGATCATCGCGGCGGTCGGCGTCCAGCGCGGCCAGGCAGCCTTGCGGGCGATCGTCGCGCGGCCGCGCCAGGACATGCCCTGCTTGCCGACGCCGATGCCGTAGCGGATGGCGCGCCCATTCTCGCGAACGAGATAGAGATACTTGTTATCGGTATCGACGATGATCGTGCCGGGCTGCTCGCGCGTGGGATAGGCCACCTCGCGGCGCAGGTAGCGCGGATCGACCTCCGAGATGTCGGTCGCAGGCAGCGGGAACTGCTCGTCGGGACGCTCGCCATACATGGCGAGATACTCGGCGCTGACGCCGTAGCCCCTGGCTTGGATCACCTCATACGGCTGCTGTGGGCCGGATACGCAGCCCGCCAGTGCGAACGGCATCATCAGCAGCGTCGCTCGCCGCGACGGGCGGGCGAGGGAAGAGGGCAGCGAGGCGATGGGGGGCACGACGGACATGAAGTTTGGCTCTGCTTTATTGATCTTGCGGACGCGGCTGAACAACGGCGGAAAGGCATCGGCGTTCCACGCATGACGCCGATGATGACCTTCAAGTCACATCGCATGGCTGTGGGGTGAACGCGACATGGCGAAACTGTGGCAGGTGGCCACTGTGGCGCCCATGCAACAGGGCTCTCCCCGCCCTCCGCCGGGCGAAGAGCGGCCTCGAGAGCGATTGTCCTCGAAATGGTTTCAGATGGAACTTCAGGGGTGTCTTCAGTCTAAAAATCGGCATTTTAAGCAATTCTTCACAAGATTGATTAAGTCTAAAATCAACGTCGGCGGAAGACATAACGGCACCTCCGTGTCGTTCCTATCGCCGACCGGGAAACACGCCTGGCCTACCGCCTCTATTGAATTGATTGGTGCGCCTCCGCTCGCACTGCTGGCTGAGCCGGCGCCGTCTGATCGCGGCCGTATCCTGCCTGGAGCAGGACGGGCCGTGGGGTCGACGCCGCTTCCAACCCGGGTTCATTGATGAAAAAGCTTCTCACTCTCCGCCTGCCGATCGCCACCCGCCTCGCTGTCGTCGGGGTCCTGTTCGTCGGCATCGCCGTCGCCGCTTCCGTTATGGTGTCGCTGCAGGCGGCGGAGAAGGCCATGCGCGAACGGGCCCAGGCCAGTCTCGTCGTCAACGTCAACCTGCTGCGCGACATCGTGACGACCAAGGGCGAGCCGCGCCTCGATGGCGACAAGCTCTATTTCGGCGACGAGTTGATGAACGGCAATTTCGCCGCCGTCGACAAGGTCAAGGCCCTCGCGGGCAGCGTGGCGACGATCTTCATGGGCGACGTCCGCATCGCCACCAACGTGCAGCGGCCCGATGGCGGCCGTGCGGTCGGCACCAAGCTGGCAGCGGGCACGGCCTACGACACCGTGCTCAAGCAGCGGCAGACCTATTCCGGTGCGGCCGACATTCTCGGGCAGCCCTATTTCACGATCTACGAGCCGATCATCCAGAAATCCGACAATCGCGTCATCGGCATCCTGTTCGTCGGCATCAAGCAGGCGGACTTCACCAGCGTCATCAGCGAGATGGTGACGTCCAACGTGATCGCGGGGCTGCTGATCGCGCTCGCCGCCGGTGTCGCCCTGTTCCTGCTCGTGCGCCGGATGCTCAGGCCGCTCGGCAGCCTCAAGACCGCGATGGAGCGCCTGGCTGCCGGCGATCTCGTGACCGCCGTGCCGACCTTCCGCGCCGGCGAATTCGCCGAGATGGCCGGGGCCGTCGGCGTGCTGCGTGCCGCTGCCATCGAGAAGGAGCGCCTCGAGGTCGAGGCGGCCTCCCAGGCCAACCTGATGGACGAGAACCGTCGATCCTCCGAAGCGGAGCGCCAGGCCGCGGCGCAGCAGCGCCTGCAGCAGGCCCGCGAACTCGAGAAGGTGGTCGACGCCCTCGCGGCGGGGCTCGCCGAACTGTCCGAGGGCAACCTGACCCATCGCATCGACGCGGACATCCCAGCCGATTATGCCAAGCTGCGCGACGACTTCAACGCGACGGTGGACCGCCTCTCCTCGACCGTCCGGACGATCCAGACGACCTCGGCCGATGTCGGGCTCGCTGCGCGCGAGATCAACACGGGCGCCAACGACCTGTCGAAGCGCACCGAGGAGCAGGCTTCGAGCCTGGAGGAGACTGCGGCGACGACCGAAGAACTCGCGGCTTCCGTCAAGGCCTCCGCCCAGGCGTCGCGGAATGCCGCGGCGATTTCGGACGAGGCGATGAGGGCGGCGCAGGCCGGCGGCGCCATCGCCGGCAAGGCGGTCGACGCGATGGCCCGCATCGAGGACGCCTCGACCAAGATCTCCGACATCATCCGGGTGATCGACGACATCGCCTTCCAGACCAATCTGCTGGCTCTCAACGCAGCGGTCGAGGCGGCCCGCGCCGGTGATGCCGGCAAGGGCTTCGCGGTCGTGGCCTCCGAGGTGCGCACGCTCGCCCAGCGCTCCGGCGAGGCGGCCAAGGACATCTCGGCGCTGATCTCGTCCTCCAACACCGAGGTCGGCGAGGGCGTCAAGCTCGTGCGCCAGGCTGGCGAGCAGCTCAGCCAGATCCTGGCGGCTTCGGAGAAGGTCGCGGCGACGATCGCGGAGATCTCCGCAGCCTCCGGCGAACAGGCCAACGGCATCGACGAGATGAGTCAGGCGGTCGCGCATCTCGACGAGATGACCCAGCAGAACGCGGCGCTGTCCGAACAGAGCGCAGCCTCCGCCGGTTCGCTTTCCGAGAAGATCGCCCAGCTCAACGACCTCGTGGCGACGTTCCGTACCGGTCACGAACGCCCGGCGACCTCGCTCGTCGACAGGTCGGCTTCCGAACCGGCGCGCTTGCGTCAGCTCGCTGAAGCCGCCTTCGCTCAGTCGAGAGCTCCGTCGGCGCGCGCTCCCGCGCCGCGCGAGCCGGCCCCGATGCCGGCGGCTCCCGCACGGAAGGTCGCCAACAGCCGTGGCGGCGACGCCGGCTGGGAAGAGTTCTGATCGAACCCGGCGGCGGGCCGTGCCTCAGGCGTTACGGCCCGCTGCGATCATCGTGCCGGCGATGTCGCGGTAAAGCGCCGTCCAGGCGCGCTCGATCTCGGGCATGAAGGCGGGGCCGAGCGATGTCCGCAGCGTCCAGATCAGGGCGGAGCCGACACTGTCGTAATGCCGCTCCTCGACGCCATAGCCACGGTGTTCGCGGCCGAGCTTGTTCAGCAATGCGGTGAGCCCGCCGGGGTCGCGCAGCGTCGCGATGGCGACCGTCAGCATCTCCATCAGCTTGACGCCCTGCGCGGCGATGTCGCCTTTGAACAGCGGGCGAATTTCGGGATCGATCTCGAACAGACGTGCGTAGAACAAGGCGGCCGTCTCGCCCTTGCGCCGATGCAGATGCGCAAAGCTCTCTCTGACCCGTTCGATATCCGCGTCGGTCATCGTGCCCTCGGCTGTTCGAGCTTTGTCGCCGCCAGGCATGGCAACGGCTGTCTACCGATTGTCATTCTTCGAATTCTAACATGAGCTGTTGTGCGCGTTGAACTTCGAAAGCGTGCAGGCGTCTTCGCCACGGCAATCGACAGGCGCATGGCGGCTTGATTATGGAGGATGTCGACGGCGCCGGCGGACTGCATGCCGTCTGCACGCAGGCGCGTGACGCGCTTTGCCATGGAGATGACGGATGAGCAGCAATCTGAGGGTCGATGGCGCGCGGTTGCTCTCCCGGCTGATGGCCTTGGCGGCCATCGGCGCGACGCCTGAAGGCGGCTGCCGCCGCCTCGCTTTGACCGATGAGGACCGGCAGGGCCGTGACTGGCTGGTCACGGAAATGACGGCGCTGGGTCTCGAGGTGAAGATCGACGCCATCGGCAACGTCGTCGGCATCCTCAAGGGGCGCGAGCCGGGCCCGGCCGTCATCCTGGGCTCGCATATCGACACCGTCGGCACGGGCGGGCGCTATGACGGCGCGCTCGGGGTCGTCGCCGGCGTCGAGGTGCTGGCGACGTTGCGCGATGCCGGTTTGGTGCCGAAACGCGACCTCGCGGTGATCGCCTTCACCAATGAGGAGGGCGCCCGCTTCCACCCCGACATGCTGGGCTCCTATGTCTGGGCCGGAGGCATGAGCGTCGAGGCCGCCCATGCCGAGCAGGACGCCGACGGTGCCGTGCTCGGCACCGAACTCCGGCGCATCGGCTATGCGGGGCGAGAACGGCCGGGCTTCCTGCCGGCCCACGCCTATCTCGAACTTCACATCGAGCAGGGCCCGGTGCTGGAGAACGAGGGCGGCGGGCTCGGCGCGGTCACCGGCATCCAGGCGATCTGCTGGCTCGAGTTGACGCTGAAGGGCCGCCCCAGCCATGCCGGCACCACGCCCATGGCCTATCGCAAGGATCCGGGCCTCGCAGCCGCCCGCATCAACGTCTACGCCAACGACTTGACCCGCGCGATTCCCGGCCAGCTCGCCAACAGCGGCGTCATCCGGGTCCAGCCCGCCAACGTCAACGTCGTGCCCGAGACCGTCCTGATGACGCTCGACCTGCGCAATCCCGACGACGCAGCGCTGGCGCGGGCGGAAGCCGCCGTGCGGGGCTATTGTGCGGAGATCGCGGCGCGCCACGGCATCGAGATCAGCTTCCGCGACCTGGCGCGCTTCCCGGCCACGCCCTTCACCGAGACGCTGATCGCGACGGTGGAGCAGAGTGCCGCCGATCTCGGCCTGCCGATCCGTCGCATCATCTCCGGCGCCGGCCACGACGCGCAGATGATGTCGCGCCTCTGCCCGACGGCGATGGTCTTCATCCCCTCGATCGGGGGGCTCTCGCACAATCCGGCCGAGTTCAGCACGCCCGAGGACATCGCTTCTGGAGCGAATGTCCTGCTCAATGCGGCTTGGCGGGTCGCCAACGCCTGATAGCGCTCCGTCAGGTCGCGGGCGACAGTGGACGAGGAGCGCGCGACGGCTCGCGGCTTGCTTGACCGGGCCCGCCGTGAGCACAGGACAATCCGGCAAGACGCAGACAGGATAAGCCCATGACGACGATCGCCTCGCTCTCCGCCGCCGAACTCGGCCCCCTCTTCGCGGCCCGCAGCCTGTCCCCGGTCGAGGTCGCCAGGGACGCCCTGGAGCGCATCGAGCGCTTCGAGCCGCAGATCAACGCCTTCGTCGTTCGCGACGCCGCAGCGACGATCGCCATGGCGGAAGCCTCCCAGGCGCGCTGGCTGAAGGGCGAGCCGCTCGGTCCGCTGGACGGGGTGCCCGTCACCATCAAGGACAATATCGGCGTGGCCGGCTGGCCGATGCGGCGCGGCTCTGCCGTCGCATCCGATGCGGCCTTTGCCGAGGATGCCCCCGCGACGGCGCGCCTGCGCGAGGCCGGCACCGTCTTCCTCGGCAAGACGACCATGCCCGAATATGGCTGGAAAGGCGTCGGCGACTCACCCCTCTCCGGCATCACCCGCAACCCCTGGGACATCGCCACCGGCCCTGGCGGCTCCTCGGCGGGGGCGGCCTCCTGTGCGGCCCTCAATCTCGGCTGCATCCATCTGGGCACGGACGGGGCCGGTTCGGTGCGCATCCCTGCCGCCTTCACCGGGGTCGTCGGGTTGAAGCCCACCTACGGCCGAGTCCCGGCCTGGCCGGTCTCGACGATGGGCTTCCTCGCCCATCTCGGCCCACTGACCCGCACCGTGACCGACTGCGCGCTCGCCATGAACGCGATCAGCCGCCCCGACATCCGCGACATGACGGCGATGATCGATCGCGCGCCGGACTATGTCGACGGGCTCAAGGGTGGGGTGAAGGGTCTGCGCCTCGCCTGGTCGCCGACGCTCGGTCGCGACGTGCCGGTCGATCCGGAAATCGCCGCGCTGACCCGGGCCGCGGCCCTTGCCTTCCGGGATCTCGGCGCGACCGTCGAGGAAGTCGATCCCGGTTTCGACGACCCGATCGAGACGCTGATGACGATCTGGTCGGCCGGTGCGGCGCTGGCGCTCCGCTCGGCCGGGCCGGCCGAGCGGGCCCGCATGGACCCCGGTCTCGTCGCCGTCGCCGAACAGGGCGAAAAGGTCGCAGGGGCGGCTTATGTCGATGCGCTGCTGAACCAGCGCAACGCGCTTGCGCACAGGATGGCGCAATTTCATGCACGCTTCGACCTGCTGCTGACGCCGACGCTGCCGCTCCCGGCCTTCGAAACCGGCCGCAACACCCCCGGCCGCGGCGCCTATGGCGAGGACTGGACGCGCTGGACGCCCTTTACCTACCCCTTCAACATCACCCAGGCCCCGGCGATCTCGCTGCCCTGCGGGCTGACCGCCGCCGGGCTGCCGGTGGGTTTGCAACTCGTCGGCGCCTTCGGGCGTGACGCGCTGGTGCTGCGTGCGGCGGCCGCCTTCGAGTCGGCGCGTCCCTTCGCGCGGATCGACGCACCGGTCGGCTCGAACTGACGAGCATCGCAATCCGCCTGCGAATGAGGCAGCCGGCGACGGCTCCGCTCCAACGCCGGCTGTGCAGGACGCCGAAATCGATTTTCGCCCCCGAAACCGCATCCAGGCGCACCGATCGCGCGGAATTCGCAACCGGTCCCGTTTGGCACGATGCGTGCAAGCGGTCCGGCGCCTTCGGGTGGCCCGTCAGACGAGTTGTCACGGCAGATTTTTCTGCCCAAACTCGCGCCAGGGTCGCCCGCAAGAGGTTGCCGTTTCAGGGGAGAGATCGATGGACCGCAGAACATTTCTGAAGACCGCCGCGGGAACGGGCGCACTGGCCGCCGCCGGCGGTCTGGCCATGCCGGCCCTTGCGCAAGGGGCTGCGGCCAAGACCCTGCGCTTCGTGCCGCAGGCCAATCTCGCGAATTTCGACCCGATCTGGGGCACCCAATACGTCGTCCGCAACGCCGCGCTTCTGGTCTGGGATACGCTTTACGGCATCGACTCGAAGTTCCAGCCGCAGCGCCAGATGGTCGAGAGCGAGACCGTCTCGGCCGACGGCCTGACCTGGACCTTCAAGCTCCGCGACGGACTGAAGTTCCATGACGGCGCGCCGGTGACCTCCAAGGACGTGGTTCAGAGCCTGATCCGCTGGTCGGCCCGCGATCCGATGGGCCTGATGATCCGCGCCATCCAGAACGAACTGGTGCCGGTCGATGACCTGACCTGGAAATGGTCGCTGAAGCAGCCCTATCCGAAGATGCTGCTCGCTCTCGGCAAGAACAACTCGCCCTGCACCTTCATCATGCCGGAGCGGATCGCCAAGACCGATCCCTTCACCCAGATCACCGAATATATCGGCTCGGGGCCGATGAAGTTCCTGCGTAACGAATGGGTGCCCGGCGCCAAGGCGGTCTTCGAGAAGTTCGCCGACTACAAGCCCCGCTCCGAGAAGCCCGACTGGCTCTCCGGCGGCAAGGTCATGAATTTCGACCGCATCGAATGGGTGATCATGCCCGACCCGGCGACGGCCGCCGCCGCCTTGCAGAATGGCGAGGTCGACTGGTGGGAGACGCCGCTGGCGGATCTGGTGCCCGTCCTCAAGCGGAACGCCAACATCAATGTCGATATCGGTGATCCGCTCGGCAACATCGGCGCCTTCCGCATGAACCACCTGCATCCGCCCTTCAACAACGTGAAGGTGCGCCAGGCGGTGATGACGGCGCTGAATCAGGAAGACTACATGCGCGCCATCATCGGCGACGACGACAAGCTCTGGAAGCCGATGGCCGGTTTCTTCACCCCGGGCACGCCCCTCTACACGGAGGAGGGCGGCGAGATGATGAAGAAGAAGAGTGTCGCCGAGGCCAAGAAGCTGCTCGCCGAATCCGGCTACAAGGACGAGCCGGTGATCTGCGTCGTCGCGCAGGATATGACCGCGACCAAGGCGATGGGCGATGTCACGGCCGAACTGCTGAAGAGCATCGGCATGAAGGTCGACTTCGTGGCGACCGACTGGGGCACGGTCGGTGCCCGCCGCGCCCAGAAGACGGCGCCCGGGCAGGGCGGCTGGAGCATGTTCCACACCTGGCATGCGGGAGCCGACTGCGTGAACCCGGCCTCCTACACCGCCGTGCGCGCCAATGGCGACAAGGCCTGGTTCGGCTGGCCCGACGTCCCGGCGGTCGAGACGGAAGTGACGAACTGGTTCGCCGCCAAGGACATGGCCGAAGAGAAGGCCGCCATGGGCCGGCTGAACAAGGCCGCGGTCGAGAACGTCGTCTATTGCCCGACGGGCTTCTATCTCGGCTACCAGGCCTGGCGGAAGAACGTCTCGGGCGTGACCAGCGGGCCGTTCCCGGTGCTCTGGGGCGTCACGAAGGCCTGACCGGACGGGCGGGGCGCCTCAGGCGCCCCGTTGTCCGCGAGGCGGCGCGCGCTGCGTGCCGCTTCGGGCTCCTCCTCGGCGCAGGCCGGTCCCCCGACCGGCGAAGACCGATTTCGTTCGCAACGAAACAAGGACGCGTGAGCCGCAATGTTGGCCTTCATCGTCAGACGCATCATCACGACCATCCCGGTGATGGCCTTCGTGGCGCTGTTCGTCTTTTCCCTGCTCTACATCGCGCCGGGTGACCCGGCTGCGGTCATCGCCGGTGACCAGGCCTCGCCGGCCGACGTCGAGCGCATCCGCGCGAGCCTCGGGCTCGACCGTCCCTATCTGGTGCGCTTCGCGGAGTGGTCTTTCCGCGTGCTGCAGGGGGATCTCGGCACCTCGATCTTTACCTCGCTGCCGGTGACCCAACTGATCGCCCAGCGCATCGAGCCGACCCTGTCGCTGATGATCCTGACGCTGATCTTCGCGGTCACCATCGCGGTCCCGATGGGCGTCATCGCCGCCTGGAAGGCGGGAACCTGGATCGACCGCAGCGCCATGGCCTTCGCCGTGTTCGGTTTTTCCGTCCCGGTCTTCGTTGTCGGCTATCTGCTGGCCTATGTCTTCGCACTGCAGCTCGACTGGGTGCCCGTGCAGGGCTACACGCCGATTTCAGAGGGCTTCGTGCCCTGGTTCAAGAATCTCGTCCTGCCGGCGATGACGCTGGGTCTGGTCTATATCGCGCTGATCGCGCGCATCACCCGCGCCACCATGCTCGAGGTGTTGCAGCAGGACTATGTCCGGACCGCCCAGGCCAAGGGCGTCGGGCAGCGCGAGGTTCTGTTCCTGCATGCCCTGAAGAACGCGGCGGTCCCGATCGTGACCATCATCGGCATCGGCATCGCGCTCCTGATCGGCGGCGCGGTCGTCACCGAGAGCGTCTTCGCCATTCCCGGTCTCGGCCGGCTCACCGTCGATGCCATCCTGCGGCGTGACTACCCCGTCATCCAGGGCGTCGTGCTCATGTTCAGCCTGGTCTACGTGCTGGTGAACCTGCTCATCGACCTGACCTACACGATCGTCGATCCGAGGATACGCTATTGACGATGCAAAGCTCGATTCCGGCCCCTGCTGCGCTGGCAGTGGCTCCGGAGCCTGCGGTTGCCCCTCAGCTGGGGCGGTTCAGGCGCTTCCGGCGCTATCTGCGCCGTCACCCCGCGGTGGCGATCGGCGGCTCGCTGCTCGTCCTGATGGCGCTGATCGGCCTTTTCGCGCCGCTGTTGTGGACGGTCGACCCCACCGCCATCGCCACCTCGCGGCGCACGCGCGTGCCCTCCGAACTCTACTGGTTCGGCACCGACATGCTCGGTCGGGACATCTATTCCCGCGTCGTCTACGGCGCCCGCGTCTCGCTGGTGGTCGGTTTCAGCGTCGCGATCCTGTCCTCGGTCATCGGCCTGACGATCGGCCTTTTTGCGGGCTTCGTGCGGTGGGCGGACGGTATCGTCATGCGCATCATCGACGGCATGATGTCGATCCCGCCGATCCTGCTCGCGATCGCGCTGATGGCGCTGACCCGCGGCTCGATCCAGAACGTCATCATCGCGATCACCATCGCCGAGATCCCGCGCGTGGCGCGGCTCGTGCGCGGCGTCGTGCTGTCGCTGCGCGAGCAGCCCTATGTCGAGGCGGCGATCGCCAACGGCGCCCGCACGCCCCGGATCATCCTGCGCCACATCCTGCCCAACACCTTCGCGCCGATGAGCGTGCAGGCGACCTATATCTGCGCCAGCGCCATGATCATCGAGGCGATCCTCTCCTTCATCGGCGCCGGCATTCCGCCCGCGACGCCGTCCTGGGGCAACATCATGGCGGAGGGCCGCGCGCTCTGGCAGGTCAAGCCGCACATCATCCTGTTCCCGGCGATCTTCCTCTCGATCACCGTGCTGGCGGTGAATCTCCTGGGGGATGGTTTGCGCGACTCGCTCGACCCCCGTCTCGCCAAGGCGCTCTGAGGCCACCGCGGCAGCGACCGATCTCCGGGCGCTTGCGCCCGGACCTACAATCCCCGCGATCGTCGCAATCGACGCATCGCCCCGACACAGCCGAGCCTCCCGCCATGCTTGACCTCCCAGACACTTCGGCTCGGTTCCCCCTCAAGCCGTTCGCCCGGGAGGCAGGCCGATGAGCCGCATTCTCACCGTCGCAGCAGCCCAGCTCGGCCCGATCCAGCTGGACGAGAGCCGCGCCTCGGCCGTCGCGCGCATGATCGATCTGATGCGCCAGGCCAAGGCGCATGGCGCCGATCTCGTCGTCTATCCGGAAGCCGCGTTGACCGCCTTCTTCCCGCATTGGTGGATCGAGGACGAGGAGGAGATCGACAGCTATTTCGAAAGCGCGATGCCCGGCAACGAGACCGCGCCGCTCTTCGAGGAGAGCAAGCGCCTCGGCGTCGGCTTCCATCTCGGCTATTGCGAACTCGCCCAGGAGAGCGGCCGCAAACGGCGCTTCAACACGGCAATCCTCGTCGACAAATCCGGCGCGATCATCGGCAAGTATCGCAAGATCCATCTGCCGGGCCATCCCGAGCATCGTCCCGGGGCGCCGTTCCAGAATCTCGAGAAGCGCTATTTCGAGACGGGCGATCTCGGCTGGCCGGTCTGGCGCACGATGGACGCGAATGTCGGCATGATGATCTGCAACGACCGGCGCTGGCCCGAAAGCTATCGCACGATGGGCTTGCAGGACGTCGAACTGATCGTGCTCGGCTACAACACGCCCAAGCACAATCCACCGGCGCCCGACCACGACCGGCTCGGCAATTTCCACAACCAGCTGGTGATGCAGGCCGGCGCCTACCAGAACGCGACCTGGGTCGTCGGCGTCGCCAAGGCGGGCCTGGAAGCCGGCGTCGACCAGATCGGCGGCACCTGCATCATCGCGCCCACCGGCGAGGTCGTGGCGCAGGCGGTGACCGAGGGCGACGAGCTCATCGTTGCCCGCTGCGACATGGATCTCGGCAAGAGCTACAAGGCCTCGACCTTCAACTTCGCCAAGCATCGCGAGCCGCAGGCCTATGGCCTCATCGTCGAGCGCAAGGGCGCCGTGGGGCCGGTGTGAACGTTCGACCTCTTGCTCCGTCATTCCGGACAAGCGGCGAAGCCGCGCCGATCCGGAATCCATCGAAGGGCGCTGGCGCTGGAGGATGGATTCCGGGTCTCCGCTTCGCTGCGCCCGGAATGACGGCGTTTTGTTCTGAAATCGAAATGGCGGGCGAGGAAGCTCCATGATCCATGATCTCATCCTCAAAGGCGGCCGGGTCATCGACCCCTCGCAAACCCATGACGGCGTGCTCGACGTCGCCTTCACCGACGGCAAGGTCTCGGGTTTCGGCAAGGACCTGAAGGGCGCGAGGGAAATCCGCGACGTCTCCGGCTACATCGTCACGCCCGGCCTGATCGACCTGCACACCCATGTCTACTGGGGCGGCACCTCGCTCGGCATCGACGCCGACGAGTTCTGCCGCGCCTCGGGCGTCACCACCTCGGTCGATACCGGCTCGGCCGGGCCGGGCAACTGGCCGGGGTTCCGCAAGCATGTCATCGAGAAGAGCCAGGCCCGCATCCTCGCCTATCTTCATGTCAGCCACGCCGGCATCTACGGCTTCGACCACCGCGTCATGGTCGGCGAGAGCCGCGACATGGCGATGATGAACCCGATCGACTGCGCCGAGGTCGCCGACAAGAACCGCGATCTGATCGTCGGCATCAAGGTCCGCGTCGGTCTGCACGCCTCGGGCGACCAGGGCACCGCCCCGCTCAATGTCGCGCTGCAGGTCGCCAACGAAGTCGGCATGCCGCTGATGTGCCATATCGACCACCCGCCGCCCTCCTATGAGGAGGTGGTCAACATGCTGCGGCCGGGCGACGTGCTGACCCACGCCTTCCGCCCCTTCCCGAACGCGCCCTGCACGGCGCAGGGCACGGTGAAGCCCGAGGTGCTGGCGGCCCGCAAGCGTGGCGTCATTTTCGACATCGGCCACGGCAAGGGCTCGTTCTCGTTCAAGACGACGCGCGCCATGCTCGCCAACGGCTTCCAGCCCGACGTGATCTCCTCCGACGTCCACAAGCTCTGCATCGACGGCCCGGCCTATGACCAGGTCACGACCATGTCGAAGTTCCTGCTGATGGGCATGAGCCTGAACGACGTCGTCGCAGCCTCTACGGTGAACGCGGCCATGGCGCTGAAGCGGCCCGAATACGGCTCGCTTAAGGTCGGCTCGCTCGGCGACGCGACGATCCTGACGGTGAAGGAAGGCAAGTTCGACTATGCCGACGTCACCGGTGAGCACATGACTGGCGACCGCAAGATCGTCTCCGAAGGCGTCGTGCTCAAGGGCGCTTGGTGGCATCCGAAGCGGACGAACAAGTTCAGGAAGGTCGCGGGCTGAGCCCGGCAGCAGGATTGGTGCGGAAACACCGCCGTCATCCCGGACAAGCCGCGTAGCGGCGCAGCTCCGGGATCCATCGGAGGGCTCCGGAACTCTATGATGGATCCCGGAGCTCCGCTTCGCTGCGTCCGGGATGACGTCGTGTTTGGTATGAGCAGCCAGCATATGCCGGGACCCGTTATGTCGAAGGCCAGTTGGCGCCCCATGACTGCCGCCGACCTGTCGGCCGTGCTGGCGGTCGCCGCGATTGTGCATCCCGGTTATCCGGAAGATGAGGCGGTCTTCGCCGAGCGGCTGCGCCTGTTTCCGCAGGGCTGCCTCGTTCTCGAAGGATCGAGTGGTCTGCTCGGATACATCGTGAGCCATCCTTGGCATCGCGGCGCGCCGCCGGCGCTGAACACGCTGCTCGGCCTCCTGCCGGCGATGCCGGGCGCCTTCTACATCCACGATCTCGCGCTGTTGCCGGCCGCGCGGGGCAGCGGGGCAGGGCGCCTGGTTATCGAACGGCTCGTGGCCCTCGCCCTCGAAGCGCGGCTGCCGCGGCTGGCTCTGGTCGCGGTCAACGATTCGTCAGGCTTCTGGCAGAGGCAGGGCTTTCGCGAGATGCATGACCCCGCCCTTGCCGCGAAGCTCGCGAGCTATGACGATGCCGCGCGCTATCTCGAACGCGAGCTTGAAATCCCGACGCCATCGGCGTCCCCAATCGAAAACAATGAGGAACACCGATGAGCGCCGAGCAGAAACTGAAGGATCTGGGCCTGGAACTGCCTGCGATGGTGGCGCCGATGGCCAACTATGTGCGCTTCAAGAAGGCCGGTGACCTCGTCTTCCTCTCGGGCCAGGGCCCGCGCAACCCAGACGGCTCGATCCCCGCCGGCAAGGTCGGCAAGGAGTTCACGACCGAGCAGGCCTATGAGTTCGCCAGGAACACGGGGCTCGGCCTGCTCGCGGCGATGAAGGAGGCCACGGGCTCGCTCGACAAGGTCGAGGTCATCAAGCTGCTCGGGATGGTCAATGCCGTGCCGGAGTACGGCGATCAGCCCAAGGTCATCAATGGCTGCTCGGATCTCTTCGTCGCCGTGCTCGGCGAGAACGGGCGCCATGCCCGCTCTGCCGTCGGCATGGGCTCCCTGCCGGGCAACATGCCGGTCGAGATCGAAGTCATCATCAAGGTGCTGCCGTAATGGCTGCCGACCATGAAGGCCTGAAGGCCGAGATCGCGCGCGTCTACGGCACGCCGGCGGTGGTGATCGATCTCGACAAGGTCGAGGCCAACATCGCGCGCCTCCAGGCCGTGTGCGATGCCAAGGGCGTCGCCAACCGCCCGCACATCAAGACGCATAAATCGCCCGAACTCGCCCGCCTCCAGATCGAGGCCGGCGCGCGCGGCATCACCTGCCAGAAACTCGGCGAGGCCGAGGTCATGGCCGATGGCGGCATCGACGACATCCTGATCAGCTACAACATCCTGGGCGAGCAGAAACTCGGCCGTCTCGGCCATCTCCAGCGCCGGGTCAGGATGATCGTGGCGGCCGACAACCCCGTGACCATCGCCGGCCTGCCCCAGGCGGCGGAGATCGCCGGGCGCGACCTCGAGGTCGTCATCGAATGCGACACCGGCCGCCAGCGTGCCGGCGTCGAGACACCCGGAGAGGCGGTCGAACTGGCGAAGTTGATCGCGGGCTCCAAGGGGCTGCGCTTCGCCGGCTTCCTGATGTACCCGCCCGAGGATGGCTGGGCGCGCACGCAAATCTTCCTCGACACCGCCAATGCCGGCCTGCGCGAGGCGGGCCTGGAGGCATCGATCGTCTCGACCGGCGGATCGCCCAACATCCCGCATATCGGCGAACTCAAGGGCGCCACCGAGCACCGCGCCGGCACCTCGATCTTCAACGACCGCATGCAGGTCGCGGCCGGGGTGGCGAGCCTGGAGGACTGCGCGCTGACCGTCTACGCCACGGTGGTCAGCCGGGCCGGCCCCGAGCGCGGCATCCTCGATTCGGGCTCCAAGACGCTGACGAGCGACACCGGCGGCCTGGATGGCCACGGCCACATCCTCGAATACCCGGCGGCACGCATCGCGAAATTCGCCGAGGAGCACGGCTTCCTCGATCTCTCGGCGAGCAATGACCGGCCGGGCGTGGGCGAGATCGTCCGCGTGGTGCCCAATCATGTCTGTGTGGTCGTCAACATGGTCGACCGGCTGGTGACCGTGCGCGGCCGCGAACTGGTGGGCGAGTTGCCGGTCGCGGCGCGAGGCAAGCTGGTCTGATCGGTCGCAGCCGGGGGAGGCGCAGGCCTCTCCCGCATGCCGGACGATCCCGCAACCTCAGTTCTGGCCGATCTTGCTGCCCTTGATGACCGTATTGGCGCTCGACTTGACTGTGACTCGGCCCGACGCGCTGGTGGTGATGTCGCGCCCCCGCAGCGTCACCGACCCATCCTTCTTGAGCTCGAGCTGGGCGCCGCCGCTCTTCAGCGTCGCTTCGTCGGCCGCCGTCACCGAGAGCTTCTTGCCGGTCGCGATCGTCAGGTCTCTCGCGGCCTCGATCGCGAAGGACTGGTCGCTGGAGAGGCTGAGATCGACCGACGCCTGAACGTGGCACTGCCGACTGTCGAGCGCGATCTCCTGACCTCCCATCAACCTGATTCGGGTGCCGGCACTGACGGTGGCCGTACTTCCCACCACCGCGTTGAGCTGGCTGCCGACGACGAGCGACAGTGCCCCGCCGGCCGTGAGCGACAAGGCTCCTCCGGCGGTGATGCTGACGCCGCCAGGGGCCGTAATCGCGAGCGCACCGCCGGGCGTGGCGGAGATCATCGCCGTCAGGGCCGCGAGCTGGCTCTCCAGCTTGGCGATCCGGCGTTCCAGAGCGTCGCTGTCGGCTGCCATGTCGTGATCTCCTGCTCCACGGGGGCTACCGGGCGCAGCGGCAGGTGTAGCGCGTTCCGTCGGGGATCAGGAGTCCCCGGCGGAACAGCTTATTCCGGATGCCGTGCGTTCCACGCCTCCGCATAGGTCGTGCAGAGACGATCGAGTTCGTCGCGATCGGTGACTCCCGCCGGCCGGGAGCGCGAGGGCGAGGCTTGCTGGAACGGCACATAGCGCTGATGCGCGACCCGCCAGAGCCGGCGCAGCTCGGCCAGCGGATCGACATGGTCATCGACGCGGATGTCGAAGCTCGGCACCGGCTCGCCCGACCAGATCCGGATCGCCGCCGATTGCCGGCCGCGCTTGTCGCCGCCCGCCTTCTCGCCGGCCTCCAGCGCCACCAGCAGCCGCTCGTCGAAATCCAGTGCCGACGAGGCGATATAGGCCTTCAGGGTCTGCTGGATCACCTCCGGCCCGCTCAGCATGTTGCCGGCGACGGAGACCTGCGGCCCGTCGACCGCGCCGCACCAGTCGATGCAGGAGGCCCCGGTGAAGGCGGCGATCCTGCCTTCGCGGTCGATGACGTGGAGCTGGCGGTGGGCGCGGCCCTCATCGGCCGCTGTCAGCGTCGCGATGATCTCGACCGCCGAGCGGCCCTCCTGGAGCAGGCGCATGCCGTCGACCCCATAGAGCGGATTGACGAAGGCCTGCGTCGCGATCGCCCCGATGCGGCCGCCGCCATAGGGCACGCGCGAACCCACGGCGAAGGCGCAGGTCGAGACGGCGACGCCATAGGCGCCGGTGGCGGCGTCGCGGGCGACGATGGACCAGGTCATGCGGGTCTCCTCAGCGGCCGGCCGCGTAGGCCTGCATCAGACGCGGCGTCGCGGCTGCGCGCAAGAGACCGTCCTTGCTCTTTTCGGCGGCGGTGAGGCGGCCGATCGTCCAGGCCGGCGCCCGCTCGAGCTTGTGGCCGCGGCGGGTGAGGTCGGCCAGCACGCTCTCGCCGATGCTCTCCTCCACCGCCAGATGGCCGAGCTTGGCCTCGCGCGGATAGAAGGTCGAGGGGAAGTGCTGGGTGTGGAACAGCGGCAGGTCGATCGCCTCCTGCAGGTTGAGGCCGTGATGCACGCGGCGCAGGAACAGGCCGAGCTGCCACTGTTCCTGCTGGTCGCCGCCCGGCGTGCCGAAGACGAGGCGCGGCTCGCCATTCTCGAAAGCGAGCGAGGGCGTCAGGGTCGTGCGCGGGCGTTTGAAAGGCGCCAGCGCCGAGGGCAGTCCCTCGTCGAGGAAGAAGGCCTGGGCTCGCGCATTGAGCGGGAAGCCGAGCGCCGGGATCACCGGGGAGGACTGGAGCCAGCCGCCCGAGGGGGTGGCGGCGATCATGTTGCCCCATTTGTCGATGACGTCGATATGGACGGTGTCGCCACGCCGCCCGGCCGCCACCATTGCCGCCGTCGTCGGTTCGCCGACGGTCGCGTCACTCTTGCCGGCCTGTCCGGCATAGCGCACGCCGGCCAGCGCCTGCGCCACCTGCGTCTCGAAACCGGCGATCATGCCCGGGCGCAGTTCCTGCGAGGCCGTGTCGGTGATCAGGTTGCGGCGGCCGCGGGCATAATCCTCCGAGAGCAGCGTCGCCAGCGGCACCTTCACGAAATCGGGGTCGCCGTAATAGGCCTCGCGATCGGCGAAGGCGAGCTTCATCGCCTCCGCGACATGGTGCACGAAGGCGGCGCTGTCGGGCCCCATCCCGGCGATGTCGATGCCCTCGAGGATCTTCAGCGTCTGCAGGAAGACCGGGCCCTGGCCCCAGGGGCCGATCTTGAAGACCTCCCAGCCGTGATAGGTCACGCTGGCGGGCGTCTCATAGGTCGGCTGCCAGCGCGCCATGTCGTCGGCGGTGAGCAGGCCCTTGTGGCGGCGCCCGGAGGAATCGATCGCCTCCGTCGTCCGGCAGAACGTATCGATCGCCTCGGCGACGAAGCCCTTGTCCCAGGCGTCATAGGCGGCCTGGATCTGCTTCTCGCGGCTGCCGCCGGCGGCCTCGGCCTCGCTCAGGATGCGCTTGTAGGTCTCGGCCGCGGCCTTGTTGCGGAACAGCGCCTTGGCCTGCGGCACCTGCCCACCCGGCAGGTAGACCGCGCCCGAGGTCGGCCACTCGTTCGTGAACAGGTCGGTCAGCCCGGCGATGGTGTCCGAGACGCGCGGCAGCATCGGGTGGCCGTTCTCGAAATAGCCGATCGCCGGCTCCAGCACCTCGCGCAGCGGCAGCAGGCCATGGTCGCGCAGCAGCGTCATCCAGCCACCGAAGGCCCCGGGCACGACGGCGGCGAGCAGGCCCGAGCCCGGCACGAGATCGAGCCCCAGGGCCTTGAAGGCCTCGATGGTCGCGGCCTCCGGCGCCGTGCCTTGGCCGCAGATCACCTCGACCTTCTTGGTCTTCGCCGAATAGAACACCGCCGGCATCTCGCCGCCGGGCCCGACCAGATGCGGCTCGACGACCTGCAGCACGAAGGCGGCCGCGGCGCAGGCATCGAAGGCGTTGCCGCCCTTCTCGAGCATCGCCATGCCCGTCGCGGTCGCGAGCCAATGCGTCGAGGTGCAGACACCGAAGGTGCCGAGGATTTCAGGCCGGGTCGTGAACATGGGTGGTCCTTAGGCTCAGTTTTCTTTGGGATCGAGGACGTCGCGCAGGCCGTCGCCGAGCAGGTTGAAGCCCAGCACGGCGAGGAAGATGCAGACGCCCGGTGCCACCGACATCCACGGCGCCTGCTCCATGAAGTTCTTGGCGACGTTCAGCATCTGCCCCCAGGACGGGGCAGGGGGCTGCTGGCCGAGCCCGAGGAAGGACAGGGCGGCCTCCAGGATGATCGCCTGCGCCATGAACAGCGTCGACTGCACGACGATCGGCGAGAGGATGTTGGGCAGAATGTGGCGCAGCACGATGCGCAGGTCGCGGGCGCCGACGGCCCTGGCGCCCTCGACGAAATCCTCCGCCTTGACGCTCAGCACCTGCGCCCGCACCAGCCGCACGAAGACCGGCACGGCCGAGAGGCCGATCGCGATCATCGCATTGGTCAGCGAGGGACCGAGCACGGCCGCAAAGGCGATCGCCAGGATCAGGAAGGGGCAGGCCAGCATCGCCTCGGTGACGCGCGAGATCGCGGCGTCGATCCAGCCGCCATACCAGCCAGCCAGCAGCCCGAAGGGGATGCCGATGGCGAGCGCGATCACGACCGACACGATGCCCGCCAGCAGCGAGGCCTGGGCGCCGAAGAACAGCCGCGAGACCTGGTCGCGCCCGAGTTCGTCCGTCCCGAACCAGTAGAGCTCGGACGGCGGCTTGCGGATGGCGAGGAAGTTGGACTTCAGCGGGTCGGCCAGCGGCAGCAGCGGCGCCAGAACGGCCATGAGAACGAATGCGAGCACGATCGCGCCGCCGATCAGCGCGGAGCGATTGCGGGCGAGCCGCGCCAGCACGCCGGGACGTGGCCGCAAGGCGAGTTCCGGAGGCGTGGCGAGGGGGTCGGTGGCGGCGGTCGTCATCACTGCGCCCTCAGCCGCGGATTGACCAGGATGTAAAGCACATCGGCCAGCAGGTTCATCAGGATGAAGCCGATCGCCGTGCACAAAACCACGCCCTGCACGACGCCATAGTCGCGGTTGAACACCGCGTCGACGATGAGCTTGCCGAAGCCGGGAATGGTGAAGACCTGCTCGGTCAGCACGGCGCCGGCCAGCAATTCGCCGAACAGGATCGTCGTCAGGGTGATGATCGGCACGAGCGCATTGCGCAAGGCGTGCCGGTTGACGACCGCGTCCTCGTCCAGCCCCTTGGCGCGGGCGGTGCGGACATAGTCGGAGCGCAGCACCTCGAGCATGGCCGAGCGCGTATGGCGCATCAGGAAGGCGGCAAGGCCCGAGCCGAGCACGAAGGCGGGCATGATCAGCCGCTCGATGGCACCCCAGGGGTTGCTGAAGAAGGGCTCGTAGCCGGAAGCCGGCAGCCATTGCAGCTCCACCGACACGACGAGAATCAGCATGATTCCCAGCCAGAAGTTGGGGATGGAAAGCCCCGACAGCGCGAGCGCGCTGGTGGAGTAATCCACCACCGTGTCCTTGCGCCGCGCCGCCAGCACGCCCGCGGGAATGCCGATGGCGATGGCGACCAGGATCGAGGCGATGGCGAGTTGCAGCGTCACCGGCAGCTTCTGCAGGATCAGCCCGAGCACCGGCTCGCCCGTGCGCAGCGAGCGGCCGAAATCGCCCTGCACCACCTGGCCGAGCCAGGCGAAGAACTGCACGATGACGGGATCATCCATGCGGTAGATCGCCCGCAAGCGTGCGATCACCTCCGGATCGCGCTCCTCGCCGGCGATGACGAGGAACGGATCGCCCGGCAGCGCGCGCTGCAGGGCGAACACGAACAGCGACACCAGGAACAGCGTCGGGATCGCGATCAGGATGCGCCGGCCGATCAGCGCGAGCATGATGCGGCTCGACGCGGTGCCCCCCCCCCGTGGGGGGTGGGGCTTGGGGGGGGGGGCGGAAAGCAGAGGAGATCGGGCTCGATGTCTGGTTGCGGCGCTGATGCGGGCAGCTTTGCTGTGCCGCCGGTCACCCGGTCGCTCGCCCCCCATCCCTCTCCCTTCCCCACGAGGGGGAAGGGAAGCGCGTTTGCCGGCATGGCTCGACCTGGCTTCAAGACCGCTTGATCCCGGCCAGCCGGATCATGCCGTCGGGGCTGATCACGAAGCCGCTCACATTGGAGCGCATCGCGAAGAAGACCGTCTGGTTGTAGAGATAGACGATCGGCAGCTCGTCCTGCAGGAATTTCTGCGCGGCGTCGTAGCGCTTCTTGCGCTCGGCGACGTCATAGATCGTGCGGGCTTCGTCGAGCAGCCTGTCGACCTCGGCGTTGGAATAGCGCCCGTCGTTCTGGTTGCCCTTCGTGGTGACGAACTGGTGCAGGTTGCCGTCCGGGTCGATGCGGCCCGACCAGCCGATGCGGCTCATCTGGAACTTGCCCTGCTGCTGGTCGCGCAGCTGGCTGGCGAATTCCGTCGAGCGGATCTGGATGTCGATGCCGGCTTCGGCCGCCATCGCCTGGATCACCTGGCCGAGTTGGGCATCGACCGGGTTGTTGGTGACGAAGAGCTCGACCGAGACCTTGCTGTGGCCGGCTTCCTTGAGCAGCGCCTTGGCCTTGGCGACATCGCGCGCCGGCACGGGGAAGTCGGCGCTGACATAGGGGTTGCCGGGGTTGAAGGGCTGGACGATGGGCTCATAGAGGCCCTCGAAGACGACCTGGCTCAGCACCTTGCGATCGATCGAGAGCGAGAGCGCCTGTCGCACCCGCTTGTCCATGCCCATCGGCTGCTTGGCGGCGTCGCCATGGGCGGTGTTGATGGTGATG
>NZ_JAUXYO010000013.1 GCF_030694325.1 Allobosea sp.
GAGCCGGCGCTGCTGATGGCGCCCTTCCTAGCGGGCATCGCGGGCGTCGTCTTCGGCTGGTTCTGCGTGCGGCTGTCGGGGGTCTATCTGGCCATGCTGACGCTCGCCTTCGCACAGATCGCCTGGGCGACGGCGTTCCAGTCGGTCGATCTCACCGGCGGCGACAACGGCATCCTCGGCGTCTGGCCCTCGGCCTGGGCGGCGTCCAAGACGGTCTATTACTATCTGACGCTGGTGATCTGCGCGGCGGCTGTGCTGGCGCTGCGCTTCACGATTTTCTCGCCCTTCGGCTACGGATTGCGGGCGGGGCGCGACAACGCGCTGCGGGCGGAGGCGATCGGCCTCGACGTGGTGCGCATCCAGTGGGTCGCCTTCGCGGTCGCCGCCTTTTGCGCCGGCATCGCGGGCGCGCTCTTCGCCTTCTTCAAGGGCTCGGTCTTCCCGACCTATATGGCGATCCCGCGCTCGGTCGATGCGCTGCTGATGGTGCTGCTCGGCGGCGTGCAGACGGTGTCGGGCCCGATCATCGGTGCCTTCGCCTATGCCGGGCTGCACGAGCAGCTGATGAAGGCGACGATGTACTGGCGCTTCGCGCTGGGGCTCTCGATCGTGCTGCTCGTCGTGCTCTTCCCGCGCGGGCTCGTCGGCACGATCCTGGCCCTGCGGGAGCGTCGCGCCCGACCCGAACCGGCTCCGGCGACCCGGCTGGCGGAGGCCGCGCGATGAGCGCTCTCGCCCCTGCCGACGTGGCGAGCGCCGTCGCCGCCAGCGAACCGGTGCTCGTCGTGCGCGACCTCGCCAAATCCTTCGGCGGCGTGCGCGCGGTCGACGGCGTCTCCTTCTCGGTGCTGCCCGGGACGATGCTGGCGCTGATCGGCCCCAACGGCGCCGGCAAGACGACCTGCTTCAACATGCTCAACGGCCAGCTGCGGCCCGATGGCGGGGAGGTGCTGCTGGCCGGCCGCGCGATCACCGGCATGAAGCCGCGCCATGTCTGGCGCATGGGGGTGGGCCGCACCTTCCAGATCACCGCGACCTTCACCTCGATGACGGTGCGCGAAAACGTCCAGATGGCGCTGATCTCGCATGCCGGCGGAATCTGGAGCCCGCTCGGCCGGGCCCGCGACCGCCATCGCGAGGAGGCGGATGGCCTGCTCGCGCAGGTCGGCATGCTCGAACAGGCGGAGCGCGCCTGCGGCGTGCTGGCCTATGGCGACCTCAAGCGCGTCGAACTCGCCGTCGCGCTCGCCAACCGGCCGCGGCTGCTGCTGATGGACGAGCCGACCGCCGGCATGGCGCCGCGCGAACGCATCGAGCTGATGGCGCTGACAGCGGGCATCGCCACCGCCACGGGCATTGCCGTGCTCTTCACCGAGCATGACATGGATGTCGTCTTCACCCATTCCGACAGCGTCATCGTGCTCGATCGCGGCCGGCTGATCGCCCATGGCACGGCCCAGGAGGTGCGGCAGGACCCCAATGTCCGCGCCGTCTATCTCGGCTCCGGCGCGACCTCGGGAGGGCATTAGCGTGACCGTTTCGCGTGGACACTTCACGTCATCCTGGGCGACCGAAGGTCGTCCTGGGATCCATCGTAGGGTTCGACGGCACCCTATGATGGATCCCGGCGCGCCGCTCCGCGGCGGCCAGGATGACGGCGCGTTTTGCGGTCGGTTCATTGGAGGCCGGCGATGAGCGCCATGCTCGAGATCAGCGCGCTCGACGCCTATTACGGCCGCGCCCATATCCTGCAGGGCGTGAGCTTCTCGATGCAGCGCGGCGAGGTTCTGGCCCTGATGGGCCGCAATGGCGCCGGCAAGTCGACGACGATGAAGGCGGTGATGGGGCTGGTCCCGCCCGCCGGCGGCAGCGTCAGCTTCGAGGGCGAGCGCGTCGATGGGCGGGAGCCCTTCGAGATCGCGCGGATGGGCATCGGCTATGTGCCCGAAGACCGTCGCGTCTTCTCTGAACTCAGCGTGATGGAAAACCTCTCGGTGGCGCAGCGCCCGGCCCGGGCGGATGCGCCGCACTGGACGCCGGAGCGGCTGTTTGCCCTGTTTCCCAATCTCGGCCGCATGCGCGACCGGCCGGGCGGGGCGATGTCGGGCGGCGAGCAGCAGATGCTGACGATCGCGCGCACTCTGATGGGCAACCCCCGGCTCGTCCTGCTCGACGAGCCGTCGGAGGGTCTGGCGCCGGTTATCGTCGAGGAGATGGCCAGGACCATCCTGGCGCTGAAGGGCGAGGGGCTGACCGTGCTGATCTCGGAGCAGAACCTGCATTTCGCCGGCAATGTCGCCGACCGCGCCGCCATCATCGAAAAGGGCATCATCCGATTCACCGGCACGATGGATGAGCTCAAGGCCGACGAGGCGGTCAGGGCGCAGTATCTGTCGGTGTAGGGCGCCTGTCCCGATTCTCCTCGGTCATCCCGGACAAGCGGCGAAGCCGCGCCGATCCTGGATCCATTCCGGAGCGTCTCCGGGAAAGGCTCCGGCATGGATCCCGGGTCTTCGCTTCGCTGCGCCCGGGATGACCTCGCGTTTCACCCGTGGCTGATCTGCCTGTCCAATCCCCCGACGCTGCGCCATTCGTCCGCCAGCGCCAGCAGCGCGCCCTCGATCAGCCCGTCGCGCCGCAGCGCCTCCGCCATCCGTAGGCCCGAGGCGAGCGCCGCCGCGACCGCATCCGCCGACAGGGGCCCGACATCGACGGTGACGGGCAGGTCGCGGAGGTCACTGTCGGGGTCGAGAGCGCGGGCAGGGCGGCGGATGATGGCGGCCTCAGTCACATCGACCGCATTGGCGATGACGGTCGCGGCCGCGTCGGCCTCGGCCGCGCTGCGGGCGAGAACGGTGACGGCGTCCGCAATGCCGCGTGAGAAGGAGCGTCCCCGCCAGCCGCTGGTGGCGATGCCGCAGAGGTGTCGGGCGGCGGGCGAGGGGGCCTCGATCCGGATGAACCCCTCCGGTCGGGCGCGGGCGAGCGAGGGCACCACCCCA
Source organism: Allobosea sp. (assembly GCF_030694325.1). Lineage (GTDB taxonomy): Bacteria > Pseudomonadota > Alphaproteobacteria > Rhizobiales > Beijerinckiaceae > Allobosea. The sequence goes on from NZ_JAUXYO010000013.1 coordinate 3,003, forward strand.
ATGTCGAGCGGAATCCCCGGCGTGACCAGCACGGCGATGTCGCCGCCATTGTTGACATAGGCACGCTCGAGGCCGGGGACGGCCTGCGCCATCGCCCCCAGAACCGTATCGGCGACGGCCCCGGCGACGGCGGCCATCGGCGTGATGAACTGCTCGCGAAAAAACCAGCAGGCGCGCGCCATGCGCCGGGCCGTCGCGCCGGCCAGCGGCGGGGGCTGCGGCCCGAGCG
>NZ_JAUXYO010000206.1 GCF_030694325.1 Allobosea sp.
ATTCACTGGGGCGGTCGCCGCGCCGGCGGCGGTCGCGTGGTGGTCGCGTCAGCCCGGCGAGACGGTGTCGCCGGCTGCGACATGACCGGCCCCGGAGCCGGCGGCCCCATGGCGGAGCGGGCGCAATGGGCGCTCGCGACCGCCCGGCTTGCCGACTTCCAGCCGCTGCTCCCGGCGGAGGAGGAGGTCGTCGCCCGCCTGCTCAGTGGCACCTATGACCGCCTCGGCGACGGCAGCCGACCCACCACGCCGGATCCCAGCCGCGTCGTCAGGGCCGCCTTCCTGCGGTTTCTGATGCTCGGCGGGGAGCCCGGCTGCCGGCCGCACGAGAAGGGCGTCCGCATCACCGGCGCCTGGATCGTCGATACGCTCGATCTCGAAGCCTGCCATGTCTTCCGCGACATCGGCCTCATCGACTGCCATTTCGAGGCGACGCCGATCCTGCGCGCCGCGATCATCAACCGCCTCTTCCTCGACGGCTCGTCGCTGCCCGGTCTCGAGGCCGAACGTCTCGAGGCGCGCGGCGGCGTCTATCTCCGGGGTGCGCAGGTCTCCGGCGAGATCGCCGTCGCCCAGTCGCGTTTCGGCGGAAACCTGGAATGCGACGGCGCGACGATTAGGGTCTCCAGCGGCGTTGCAATCGACGCCGGGGCGATCGAGCTGCGCAACCTGCTGCTGAGGGGAGCGACGCTGCGGGGTGGCCTCGCCATCGCCGGTGCGCGGATCTCGGCCGATCTCGATGCCGCCGGCGCCCGAATCGACAGCCCCGACAGCCTTGCCATCGACGGCGCGGAGGTCGAGATCGGCGGCGGCGTCGTGCTGCGCAAGGCCGTGGTCGCCGGCGAAATCAGGCTCGTGGCAGCGGTGATCGGCGGCGATCTCGATGCCAGCGGCGCGAGGCTGGACCATCCCGGCGCGATGGCGCTCGACATCAGCCGCTGCGCCATCAAGGGCGCCTTCTTCCTGCGCGGCGAGGCGTCCGTGGCCGGTGCCCTGTCGATGACAGGCGCCTCGATCGGCACCATCCACGACGAGGTCGCGTCCTGGCCGGGCCCTGGCGACCTGCTGCTCAACCGCTGCCGCTACGGCGCCTTCATCGCCGCGCCCGTCGACGCGGTGAGCCGCCTCGACTGGCTGTCGCGGCAGGCGCCCGAACGCTGGGGCGAGGATTTCTGGCCGCAGCCCTATGAGCAACTCGCCGCGGTCTTTCGCGAGATGGGCCATGGCGAGGATGCGCGCGCCGTCCTCATCGTCAAGGAGCGGCTGCAGCGACGGGCACGGCGGGCGCGGGCGAAGAACCCGCTCTGGCGTGCGGCGCTGACCGTGACGGACGGCTTCCTCGCCGCCACGCTGGTCTATGGCCGACAGCCACTGCTCGCTTTCGTCTGGCTGATCCTGTTCTGGCTCGTGGGCGTCGGCATCTTCGGGATGGCGGAGAGGGCTGGTGCCTTCAAGCCCAACAGCGCGGTCGTGCTGCGCGCGCCCGAATGGACGCTCTGTGGGGTCGAGCGCACCCAGCAGCGGCTCCTCGGTGCGCCGCCCCAGGCCGCCGCGGGGCGAGCGGCGCCGGGCCAGACGCAGCTCGCCTGCTATCGCGAGCAGGGCGAGGCCTCGAGCTATCCCGAATTCAACCCGTGGTTCTATTCGCTCGACACGCTGTTGCCCGTGCTCGATCTCGGGCAGAAATCCTTCTGGCGGCCCGATCCGGTCGGCCGTCACGGGCGGGTCGCGATCAGCTACTTCTATGTTCAGGCGATCGTCGGCTGGGCGCTCAGCCTGCTGGCGGTGGCGGGCTTTTCCGGCCTGGTGAAATCGCCATGATCGGGTCTTGATGCAAGGCGGCGAGGGGGTACGGGTGAGCAAGACGGCGAAGACGGCGGCCGAGGCCGGCCGCGGGAAACGGACACCGCTGGTCATCGACCTGGCGCTCCAGGGCGGCGGCGCCCATGGCGCCTTCACCTGGGGCGTGCTCGACCGCATCCTCGAGGAGGACTGGCTGACGATCAGCGCGATCTCCGGCACATCGGCCGGCGCGATGAACGCCGCCGTGCTCGCTTCCGGCTTCGCCAAGGCCGGCCGCGAGGGCGCCAGGCAGGCGCTGGAGGCGTTCTGGCGCAAGACCTCGGAGGCCGCGCGCTTCAGCCCCTTCCAGCGCAGCCCGCTCGATATCCTGCTCGGGCGCTGGACGCTCGACAACTCGCCGCTCTTCGTCGCGATGGACATGATGTCCCGCGTCGTCTCGCCCTACAGCCTCAATCCCGGCGGGGCGAACCCGCTGGCCGACATCCTGGCCGAGGTGATCGACTTCGAGGCGCTGGCGGCAGGGCCGATCAAGCTCTTCGTCACCGCCACCAATGTCCGCACCGGCCGCGGCCGGGTCTTCCGCAATGCCGAGATCACGCCGCAGGTGCTGCTGGCCTCGGCCTGCCTGCCGACCCTGTTCCAGGCGATCGAGATCGATGGCGACGGCTACTGGGACGGCGGCTATTCGGGCAACCCGACGATGACGCCGCTGATCCAGGAGAGCGACGCGCTCGACACCATCCTGGTCCAGATCAACCCGGTCGAGCGGCCGGGCACGCCGACCACCGCCCGCGACATTCTCAACCGGCTCAACGAGGTCTCGTTCAACAGCGTCCTGCTGAAGGAACTCAGGATGATGGCGCTGCTGCGCAACAGCGCCAACCCGAAGGACCGCGAGGGCGCGCGCTGGGCCGGGATGCGCCTTCACCGCGTCACCAGCGACAGGATGGCGGAGCTCGGCTATTCCTCGAAGCTCAATGCGGAATGGGAGTTCCTGACCATGCTGCGGGCGGAGGGGCGGCAGTCGGCGGAGGCCTTCTACCGCGCGCATCAGGACGATCTCGGCTTACGCTCGACGCTCGACCTCGATGAACTGACGCAGGGCGTGTGAGTCACTCTCCGCCGGTTGGCTTGGTACCAAAACACGCCGTCATCCTGGGCGACCGTAGGTCGTCCCGGGATCCATCATAGGCCCCCAACCCAGCCCTATGATGGATCCCGGCCTGCGCCGCTACGCGGCTTGTCCAGGATGACACACCGAATCTTTGATTTCCTCGACGTCCCCCGGGGCGATGACCGACAGGACTTTCCATGACCAGCGGCAGGATACATCAAGGCGCGCAGGTCCTGATCGCGATCATCCTCGTGGTCGCGGCCCTGTCGGTCGCGAGCTCGGTCTTCGCACCCGTGGCCTTCGCGCTGTTCATCATCGCGCTGGTCTGGCCGCTGCAGCGCAGCCTGCAGGGCTTCCTGCCGCGCATGCTGGCGCTGGCGATCAGCATCGTCGTGATGGTGCTCGCCTTCGTCGCCTTCGGCTCGCTGATCGTCTGGGCCTTCGGCCGGGTCGGGCGCTGGATCGCGGCCGATGCCACGCGCTTCCAGCAGCTCTACGACCAGGCGACGCTCTGGCTCGAAGGCCATGGCATCGCCGTGACCGGGCTCTGGGCCGAGAATTTCAACGTCGCCTGGATGCTGCGCATGGCGCAGACGATCAGCGGCCGGCTCAACACGACGATGAGCTTCTGGCTGGTGGTGCTGGTCTATGTCATCCTCGGCCTGCTCGAGGTCGAGGATTTCGGGCGCAAGCTCAAGGGCATGCGCAACCGCCTTGTCGGCGACGTGCTCCTGCGCGGCAGCCTGCAGACCGCCGCCAAGCTGCATCGCTACATGGTGGTGCGGACCGTGATGAGCCTCATCACCGGCGTGCTGGTCTGGGGCTTCGCCACGGCCGTGGGTCTGCCGCTGGCGGCGGAATGGGGCTTCATCGCCTTCTCGCTGAACTACATCCCCTTCCTCGGCCCGCTGGTGGCGACCGTCTTCCCGACGCTGTTCGCGATGACGCAGTTCGGCTCCTGGCAGGCCGTGGTCGCGGTCTTCGCCTGCCTGAACCTGATCCAGTTCGTCGTCGGCAGCTATATCGAGCCCCGCGTCGCCGGCAGCGCGCTCTCGATGTCGCCGACGCTGGTGCTGTTCTCGGTGTTTTTCTGGGCCTATCTCTGGGGCGTGTTCGGCGCCTTCATCGGCGTGCCCGTCACGATCGCGCTCTTGACCTTCTGCGCCCAGCACCCCGCGAGCCTCTGGGTGGCGGAGCTGTTCGGTTCTGGCGCGCCCGAGCCGGTGCCGGCCAACGACGTCGTCAAGGTTTGAGGGAGCTTTCCAGCCCTCATCCTGAGGAGCCGCAACGCGGCGTCTCGAAGGATGATTCAGGAGGCTCCGGAGATCACGGGACCATCCTTCGAGACGGCCCTGCGGGCCTCCTCAGGATGAGGGCTCACCCGGCGCCCCGGACAATGCAGGCCCGATCTCGACCCGCTCCGGCGCCATCAGCGCCAGCCCGCCATCGGCACGCGCGCCGAGATGGTGGATGTAGAAGGCGGTCGCCTCGTCATGCGTCGCCTCCATGACCGGGGAGGGCGCCGACACGATGCGCAGCGGGCCGCAGCGGCCGATCCAGTCGATATGGCGGTGGCCATGCATCGCGACGAGCCGGTGTGCCTGCGGCTTCAGCAGGCGCACGAAACGGCTGCCATTGATCAGCGCCGTACCGATCCGCTCCGAGAAGGCCTTGGCCTGCTGCGGATACTCGACCGGGTGGTGATGCAGCGCCACGACGAAGCGGGCGCGGGGAAACTGCGCCAGCGTCGCCAGCATCGCCTGCATGTCCTCTTCCGCCACGAGGCCGAGCGCATTGGTGAAGGAGAAATGCGTTTCCGCATTCGAGTTCAGCAGCACGACGCCGAGCCCATCGGGCTGCGCTGGGGGCAGCACCATCGGAAAGGACGCTTCCCAGATCGCCGAGAGCCCCCGCGACAGGCGCAGGCCGCCGGCATCGGCGAAGGTCGCAATCGCGGCGCGATGCGGCTCCAGGCGCTCCGATAGGGTCTCGCCGATCTGCCCCGCCGCCTTGTCGACGACATGGACGCGCGCGCCCTGCACGGCTTCCGTCACCGAAAGGGTCCGCATCTGGCGCAGGCGCTTGCCCGGGCTGCCGGGCAGTTCGAGCCGGGCCGGATTGGCGCGGTCGACGATGTTGACGTCGTGATTGCCGGGCAGAATCAGGGTCAGTGCGGCCAATTCGGGATAGCGGGCAAGCGCGTCGAGAAACTCCGCCCATTCGGCCGAGCGACCGGCATCGGTCATGTCGCCGCTGATCAGCACGAGATCGAGCGGCGCGGCTGCATGGATCGCCGCGAGCCGCTCCAATGCGAGGTGCAGGCGTTCGTTGCCCTGCGGGCCGGCGCGGCCGCTCTCGATGCGAAACCCGTAACGCTCGCCGACGACATGGATGTCGGACAGATGCGCCACCCGCCAGATCCTGTCGGATGAGGCGGCCTCGTCGAAATCGCCGATGCCGCGGGGCTGACTCATGCTCCCGTCGGCGATGCCCCAGAGAAGGGCTGCCCCGGCGAAATAGGCGCTCATCACGGCGATGGTGTTGGCCAGCGCCGGCCGCACCAGCCGCCAGGGATAGGCGAGATCGGCAACCTCGCCGGACCAGCGCGTCGCCGGCCAGACGGTCGCCGTGATCGCCAGCGCGATCAGCGCGGCGCCCAGGCCCGCCGCGAAAGCCGTCAGCCCCCGCAACCGCGCACGGGAGTCCTCGCTCGCTTCCAAGGTGAGAAAGCGCTCGGCGAGATGACGCAGCCCCTCGCGGGCGAGCACATAGCCCGGCTGGACGGCCAGCGAAATCAGCGACCAGAAACTGCGCTCTACGGCGCGCAGCAGGGGCCGCAGGCCGAACCAGCCGATCGCGGCGACCAGCCCCAGCAGGAGGAACGGCCCGATGCCGGCCAGCGCCAGGATGCGGTCGGCGACGTCGTCATACCAGGCGGTCACCACCAGCGGCGCGACGCCGAGCAGGATGCCCGGCACCAGGGCCAGGATCATCCAGGCCAGGGCGAGCTTGGGCAGGTTGATCTCGCCCAGAAGCGTGCCGGCAATGGCGAGCAGCGAATGCGTCTTGGTGCTGCTGGCGTCGTCCTCGGCGTCGCCGCGGCGCGGCTCGATCAGCATCGGCACGGCGCCGTTTTGCGAGGCTCGGCACGATCCGCTCCGCTGCCCGGCGAGAGGGCGGGCGCTTCCAGGCAACGCTCAGCAACCATTGATCCGCCCCGAAACGGCCCACCCGAAAATGGGACGGCGGGCACAGAACTGAGACAGGCTGCAGATGCCCGCTCTGAGGGCGGATGCTAACCTGCCGGTAGCGCAAATTGCAAGATGATATTCGTCAATCAAGCAAGAGATTATGTTTTGCCATGAAGACGCAAAGATTATTTTCGTCTTCGCGCAGTGAATCAGCTTCTCCTCTTCGTGTGTCGTCTTCGGCGCGCTGTTGGTGGAGGCCTGGATCGATGCGCTGTGCGCCCGCTGACCGGTTCTCCTCGCCATGACCGCGCCGGCACCGCTGCGCCAAACCCTCTTGCGGCCGAGCCTTCTGGGACGAGGTCTGCTCTTCTTTGTGCTCTGGCTCGTCCTGATCGGCGCGGCCCCCAAGGATTGGCCGGTCGGCCTCATCGCGGCGGCGGCTGCGACCTGGGCCAGCTTTTCGCTCTGGCCGCCGGACAGCCGGCTGTCGCCGAGCGGGCTGCTGCGCTTCGTCCTGCGCTTCGTGCCGCAGGCGGTCGTGGCGGGGCTCGACGTCGCCGGGCGCGCCTTTGCCCGCCGCATCGCGATGACGCCGGGCATCGTGACCTACCGCGCCGGTCTGCGGCCGGGCATGGCGCAGGGGGCGCTCTGCGCTGTGATGAGCCTCCAGCCGGGCAAGCTGCCGGTGTCCTGTGCGGCCAGCGGCGAGATGCGGGTGCACTGCCTCGACAGCGATGGACCCGCCTCCACCGAACTCGCCGCCGACGAAGCGGCGTTCCTGCGCATCCTGCCGGGAGATCGCTCCGATGCCTGAAAGCCTGACCCTCGTTGCCCTCCTCGTGCTGCTGGCCAGCGCCGCCGGTCTGGCGATCGTGCTGCGCTCCGCGGTCGCGATCGAGAAGCTGATGGCGGTGCAGTTGCTCGGGACGGGCGGCGCCGCCACGCTGCTCCTGCTCGGCGCGGCCACCGCGCAGCCGGCGCTGGCCGATGTCGCGCTGCTGCTGGTCCTGCTGTCGGCGTTCTCCTGTGCGGCCTTCACGCTGGGGGAGGGCGAGGACCCCGGAGACGCCGCGAAACCCGACGAGCCTGCGTGATGGGGCTGACGGAGGCCTTCACGCTGGTCTGCGTCGTCGCCGGCGCCATCCTGTTCCTGGCGGGAACGCTGGGGCTGTTGCGCTTTCCCGACACGCTCAGCCGCCTGCATGCGCTGAGCAAGGCCGACAATCTCGGGCTGGGCCTGATCGTGCTCGGTCTGCTGCCGCTGCAGGCGAGCCTGATGGGAGGGGTCAAGCTCGTCTGCATCTGGCTTCTGGCTCAGCTCTCGGCCGCCACCGCGACGCAACTCATCGCCGGCATCGCCGCGCGCCGGAAGCCCGGCGCATGAGCCTCGTCTTCGACATCGCGCTGGTCGCGGGGTTGATCGCGCTGGCGCTGCATGTCGTCGTCACCCGCGACGGCCGCGGCGCGATCCTCGGCTTCATCGCCTTCGGGCTGCTGCTCGGGATCGGCTGGGCGCGGCTCGCTTCCGTCGACGTCGCACTGACGGAGGCCGCGATCGGCGGTGGCCTGACCGGCATGCTGCTGCTGCGCGCCCACGCCCATCTCGGGCGCGAAATCGCTCCCGAAGCGATGGCCAGGGGCGAACCGCGGCGCTGGCTTGCCCCGGCGATCGCCAGCGGCCTCGTCGCCCTGGCGCTGGGTGCGGTCGTGCTCGCCTTTCCCAGGCCGGCGCCGAGCCTGGCGCCTCAGGCGGTTGCGGCGCTGGAAACCACGGGGCTCGGCAATCCGGTCACCGCCGTGCTGCTCGCCTATCGCGCCATCGATACGCTGCTGGAGAAGATCGTGCTGATCCTCGCGCTCGTCGGTGTCTGGTCGCTGAGCCGCGACGCCGCCTGGGGCGGAGCCTCGCAGCTTCGCCCGGCCGTCATCCCGGAGCCGCTGGTCTTTCTGGCGCGGGTGCTGCCGCCCTTCGGCGTGCTGATCGCTGTCTATCAGGTCTGGGTCGGGGCCGACCTTCCCGGCGGGACCTTCCAGGCCGGCACCATCCTGGCCGCGATGGCGCTGCTCGTGATGCTGGCGGGATTGCGCCCGGCGCCTCCGACGCAGGCGAGGGCGCTGCGGGCGATGCTGGCGGGCGGGCCGGCGCTGTTCGTGCTGGTCGGCTTCCTCGGCGTCGCGGTCGCGCAAGGGTTCCTGTCCTATCCGGAGGCCATCGCCAAGCCGCTGATCGTCGGCATCGAGGCGGCGCTGACGCTGTCGATCGCCGGCACGCTCGCCCTGCTCGTCGCCGGCCCGCCGGACAAAGCGCCCGCATCATGAGCGCGCTGGCCCTGACATCGGCCTCGCTATTCGGCCTGTGCGGCGCCGCGCTCGTCGGCATCGGCCTGTTTGGCATCGTCACTAATCCCGATCTGCTGCGCCGGATCATCGGCTTCAACATCCTCGGTGCGGGCATCTTCCTCGTCTTCGGGGCGGTCGCGCGCCGCGGTGCGGCGATGGGGCTCGGCGGCGATCCGGTGCCGCAGGCCATGGTCATCACCGGCATCGTCGTCGCCTTCGCCGCGACGGCCCTGGCGGTCGCGCTGCTGCGGCGCCTGGCCTCGCTGACGGGAAGCGCCACCTTCGACGCCGCGACGCCGGCACCGCCGCCGCGGAGCGACGCATGACGCCGGCCTATGCCGCGACGCCGGGCGGCCTGCTGCTGGTGCTGGCCGTCATGCTGCCGGCGGCGGCCGCGCTCGTGATGCTGGTGCTGGGCCCGCGCCACACCCGTGTGGTGGCGCTGATCGCCTTGGCGCTCGGCGTCGTCGTGGCGCTCGCCACAGGCCTCCAGCTGGTCCGCAGCCAGGCCGCGCTGATCTATGTGCTCGGCAACTGGCAGCCGCCGCTTGGCGTTGCGCTGCGCGCCGATGGGCTGTCGGTGATGATGCTGGCGGTCACCGCCGTCGTCATGGCGGCGACGGGTCTGTTCGCGCGCGAACTCTTCGGGCTCGACCTGGCGACCGCCGACGGGCGTCTGGCAACGAGTTTCTGGATTTTGCTGATGGGGCTGTGGAGCGGGCTCAACCTCGTCTTCGTCTCGCAGGACCTGTTCAACCTCTATGTCGCGCTCGAACTCCTGACCTTCGCCGCCGTGCCGCTGGTCTGCCTGGACGGGCGCGGCGAGACCATGGCCGCAGCTCTGCGCTACCTGATGTTCGCGCTGCTCGGCTCGATGCTCTATCTGCTCGGCGCCGGCCTGCTCTACGGCGCCTATGGCACGCTCGACATCCGGCTGATCGCGAGCGCGAGCCATCACGGCCCGGCGATGGCGATCGCGCTGGCGCTGATGATCCCCGGCCTGCTTGCCAAGGCGGCGCTGTTTCCGCTGCATCTGTGGCTGCCGCCGGCCCATGCCGGGGCACCGGCCGCCGCCAGCGCCGTGCTTTCGGCGCTGGTGATCAAGGCGCCCGTCTTCCTGATCCTGCGGCTCGTCGCCGACATCGCCCCGCCGGGGTCGGCCGCCGTCGCGGGACAGGTGCTGGCGGTGCTCGGCGCGGCCTCGATCCTGTTCTGCAGCGTCATGGCGCTGCGGCAGGAACGGCTGAAGCTGATGATCGCCTATTCGACCGTGGCGCAGATCGGCTATCTGTTCATCGTCTTTCCACTCGCGGGAGTTGGCGACGGGACCACGCCCTGGGGCACCATCGCCTGGACCGGCGGGGCGCTGCAGCTCACCTCCCATGCCCTGGCCAAGGCGGCGATGTTCATGGCGGCGGGCATCGTCGCTGAAGCCGTCGGGCATGACCGCATCCGCGATCTCGGCGGCTTCGGCCGCGTGTTGCCGCTGACCGCCACGACCTTCGGATTGGCGGGGCTGTCGTTGATGGGCATCCCGCCCAGCGGCGGCTTCATCGCGAAATGCCTGCTCCTGACGGCCGCCGCCATCGGCGGGCATCTCTGGCTCGCTCTGACGATCCTGGCCGGCGGGCTGCTGGCCGGCGGTTATGTCTTTCGCGTCATGGACCGGGCCCTGGCGACGCCTGCGCAGCGGCTCGCGCTGCAAAGACCCATTCCGCTGCGGCTGGAGATCATCCCGTTGGTGCTGGCGGTGCTGGCCGTGGCGCTCGGCTTCCTGCCGCTCGCTCCTTTTGGCTTATTGCAGATCGGCAGGCCCGATATCGCCCTGGCGGTGTTGCCATGAGTCCCGCCGCCCTTCTGCTGGTCACAGCGCTCCTCGCGCCGCTGGCGATGGCCGCCGGATGTCTCTCCCGCGCCTTCCGGTCACGCGTGCCGGGGCTGCTCTGGCTCGCGCCTCTGCCGGCGCTGCTGGCGGCTTTGTGGCTGCCGGCTGGCACGGCCGTCTCCTTCCCCGTGCCGTTCCGGATGGTGCTGGCGCTCGACCAGCCCGGCGCGATCCTGCTCGGTGGGGCGGCGTTCCTGTGGAGCGCGGCTGGGGCCTATGCCGCCTCGTATCTGCGCGGCAAGCCCGGGCTGACGGGGTTCTGCGTCTGGTGGCTGCTGACGCTGGCGGGCAGCCTCGGCGTCCTCATCGTCGCCGACATCGCCGGCTTCTACCTGCTGTTCACGCTGGCGAGCCTCTCGGCCTATGGGCTGGTCGCGCATGAGCAGACCGACGCGGCCAGGCGCGCCGGTCTCGTCTACATGGTGCTGGCGCTGCTGGGCGAAGCGTTCCTGCTGTTCGCCTTCGTCATGCTCGCGGCCGGGCTGCCCGATCCCAATCCGCTGATCGCCGATGCCGTGGCGGCGCTGCCGGGCTCGCCCATGCGGGATGGTATCGTCGCCCTGTTGATGCTGGGCTTCGCGCTGAAGATGGGGCTGATCCCGCTGCATGTCTGGCTGCCGCTCGCCCACCCGGCCGCGCCGATGCCGGCCTCGGCGGTGCTCAGCGGCGTGCTGGTCAAGGCCGGCGTGATCGGGCTGGTCCGCTTCCTGCCCTTCGAGGCCCCGCTGCCCACCTGGGGCGCAATCCTCGCCATTGCGGGCATCCTCACCGCCTATGGCGGCGCCGCGCTCGGCGTGGCGCAGCGGCGCCCCAAGACGATCCTGGCCTATTCCACCGTCAGCCAGATGGGCCTCGTCGCTGCGCTCCTGGGCGCGGGGCTCGCCGCGGGCGATGCCTCCGCGGCGGGTCTGGCGGCCTATTACGGCCTGCATCACACACTGGTGAAAGGCGGGCTGTTCCTCGCCGTCGGCGTCGCCTTCGCCTCGGGCGGGGCGCGCCGGTGGCCCGTGCTCCTCCTGACCGGACTGCTGGCGCTCAGCCTCGCAGGCCTGCCCTTGACCAGCGGCGCGCTCGCCAAGCTCGCGGTCAAGCCGATGCTGGGTTACGGCGTGCTCAGCATCGCGGTCTCGCTCGCGGCGGCCGGCAGCACGATCCTGATGCTGCATTTCATCGCCGTCATGGTTCGCGAGACGGCGGACAATCCGCCATCGAGCGCCCCGTGGGGCGAAAACCTGCCGTTTCTCATCGTCGCCGCCGCATCGCTCCTCATCCCCTGGTGGCTCTATCCCACCCTGTCGGGCGGCGCGCTCGCCAGCGGCTGGAGCGTAGCGTCGCTTTGGAAGCTCGTCTGGCCGATGATGTTGGGCGTCGTGGTCTTCATGGCCACGGGGCGCTTCGCGGGCCTGGCCGGCCGCGTACCGGAGGGCGACATCCTGGTGCTCGCGGAGCGGCAGGCTCCGCGCCTCGCCCGCCTGCCGGCCGCGATCGAGGGGCTCGACGGGCGGCTGCGGCTCTGGCCCGTGGCCGGGTTCGTGCTGCTCGGACTCGTCATCTGGCTTGGCGGCGGCTTCCTGCTGGCGGCATGATGATGACCGGCAGCCCGGAACCCCGCATCAAAGTCCAGGACGCGCCCGCGTGAACGCCATCGAAAGCACAGCCCTCGTCGTCGCGGTGACGATCGCGTTCTTCGCCTGGAACCGGCTGCCGGTGGTGGTGGTCGCGATCGGGGCGGCGCTCTCGCTCTGGGCACTGGGCGTCGTCACGCTGGAGCAGGCGCTCGCCGGCTTCGGCGATCGCGCGGTGATGTTCGTCGCCAGCCTGTTCATCGTCAGTGCCGCGCTGGACAAGACCGGCGTCACCGCCTGGGCCGGGCAGATTCTGATCGCGAAGGCCGGCGAGAGCAAGAACCGCCTGCTCGTCATCATCATGGCCGCGGCCGGCACGCTCACCGCGCTGATCAGCGGCGGCGGCGCGGTCGCGGCGCTGATGCCGGTGGTCGTCCTCGCGGCGATCCGTTTGCGCCAGTCGCCGACGCTGCTCCTGATGCCGCTCGCCTTCTCCGCCCATGCCGGCGCCAACATCCTGCTGACCGGCGCGCCCAAGAACATCCTCGTCTCCGAGGCGCTTGAGGATAGCGGGCTGCCGGGCTTCGGCTTCGCCGAATTCGCGCTCGTCGGCGCGCCGCTTCTCGCCGGGACGATGCTGATCATCCTCCTGCTGGGCAAACGTCTCCTGCCGGCGCAGGGCCATGCCCGCCTGCCGGCCGATTTCAGCCGGCATGCCCAGACCCTGGTCGAGCATTACGGCCTCACCGACGGCTTCTTTCACCTGCGGGTGCGTGGGAGTTCCGATCTGATCGGCAAGCTCCCCGCAGCGCTGGCCCTGTCGCAGCAGGAGGGCGCGATCGACCTCGTCAGCGTTCAGGCCGGAACATCCGGCATCGCGCGCGGGGATCAGCCGATCCGCGAGGGCGACTATCTGCTGGTCAAGGGCGAGGCGGGGGCGGTGGCGCGGCTCTGCGCCTCCTCGCATCTCGCGCCGCGCGACGACGCAGACGACGGCGATGCGGCCGGCGCCCTGCTCAACCGCAGCACGGGGCTGGCCGAGGTGGTGATCCCGCCGCGCTCGGCCTTCATCGGCAAGGCGGTGCATCCCGGCATGACCACGGAGGGCGGCGACCTGATCGTGCTCGCGGTCCAACGCGGCGGCGTCGATCTCGATCCGGCCGATCCCGTGCTGCGGGCCGGCGACACGGTGCTGCTCAAGGGCAGCTGGAAGGCGCTCGACCTGCGGCTGGCGGATGCCGACGTGTTGGTCGTGAACTCACCCGACCTCGTCCGACGCCAGGCCGTGCCGATGGGGGCGGGCGCCGGCGTCGCGCTGGCCGCGCTCGGCGCACTGGTGCTGCTGCTGGCGACGGGCTTCGTGCCGCCTGCGGTCGCGGCAATGCTCTGCGCGCTGGCGCTGATCGGCGCCGGCATCCTCTCGGTCGAGGAGGCCTATCGCGCCATCCACTGGACCACGATCATCCTGATCGGTGCGATGATGCCGCTCTCGATCGCGATGGTGCAGTCGGGCGCTGCCGATCTGGTGGCGCGCCAGCTCGTGGCGCTGACCGGCGGCGGCGGGCCGACGGTCTTCCTCGCCGGGCTGTTCCTGCTGACCGCCTGCCTCGGCCAGATCATGAGCAACACCGCCACCACCATGCTGGTGATCCCGATCGCGATGGCCGCCGCCGCCAGCCTGGGCGTCTCGCCCCGGCCGATCCTGATGAGCCTGTGCATCGCCGGCTCGGCCTCCTTCATGACGCCGATCGCGACCTCGACCAACCTGATGGTGATGGGCCCGGGCGGCTATGCCTTCGGCGATTACTGGAAGCTCGGCCTGCCGCTGATGATCTGGTTCTTCGTCATGGCGGTGTTCTACGTGCCGCTGATCTGGCGGTTCTGAGGGGCAGGATTCCACCAGCCCTCATCCTGAGGAGCCGCGAAGCGGCGTCTCGAAGGATGGTCCATGAGGTTCCGGGATCCGCTGAAGCATCCTTCGAGACGCGGCCTGCGGCCGCTCCTCAGGATGAGGGCTGAGGGGAACCAACCTCGCTTACTGTCCCTTCTTCTCCACCGCCGCAGCCCCAACCGGCCCTCCCAGCCGCTCGTCGATGCGGCCGAGCAGATAGGGGTAGAACGGGTTCGACGACATGCGCAGCAGCGCGTCGAGATTGACGATCAGCGTGCCGCGCTCGCCGCGCGCCGCCACCGAGCCGAGCTGGATGCCGAAATCATCCGCCGGGTCGGGCGTCATGCCGTAGAGCCCGTCCGTCAGCGGAAACGGCAGCGCGACATGCGAGAGCGAGAAGACGTCGCGCGGGAAGGAAAGGCCGAGCGGCCGCTCCGTCTCCTCGCTGGCGCCGGCCTCGGTCACGCGCTCGACGACCTCGCTGGCGTCCGGGCTGGCATTGGTGATGACCGAAAGCCGGAAATTCCGCGGCGCGGGCGGCAGCATGCGGCCGAGCAGCGTGTCCGCGGAAGTGTTCAGCAGCGGGCCGAACTTGGCGTTGCGGTTGAGGTCGAACAGCACAAGCTCGCTGCCATTGGCCGGCAGATGGGCATAGAGCGAAGTGATGATCGCGCGCGTCGAGACGGTGAAGTCCATCACCGACTGGAAGGTGATCAGCGGCGGCAGGTCGTTCAGCCGGCCCTCGCGCGAATGCCTGATGATCTTCTGCTGCAGGGCCGCCGTCAGGAGATGGGACTGGCGCGCGCCGTTGACGGGAAAGGAGTTGTACTTGAACGGGTTGAACTCGGGCAGGACGCTGAGCCAGGCCGCCTTGGCGAAGGCCGGCAGGACCGACGGCAGGGCGGCGAGCCCCGCGAAGCGGGCAAAAGCCGTGATCCCGACCATCGGCGAGATCAGCACGAGGCGCTCGGCCCTCGGCAGCTTCGGATCCTCCAGCGCCTCGAGCGCATGCATCAGGGCGAGCGCGCCGCCATTGGAGAAGCCGACCAGATGCAGCGGCGCGGTCGGCCCGGCGAGGCGGCGGGCCTCGCGCATCGCCAGCCGTGTCGCCGCCAGCCAGTCCTGCCATTCGATCTCGGTCAGTCCAGCCGGCACGGTGCCATGGCCGGGCAGGCGGGGGGCGACAGTGACGAAGCCGCGCTCGCGGTATTGCCGCGCGACATGGCGCAGGCTGTAGGGCGAATCGGTCAGCCCGTGCAGGAAGACGGCCGCGCCTTTCGGCGGTCCGTCCGGCTGCAGGACGTAGGAGCGGTTCCAGTCCTGCGCGAAGCGGGCCGGGTAGATCGGGCTGCCGTCGAAATAGCGGTTCACCGGCACGCGCGCATCGGGCTCGAGCTTCTGCGTCACCTCGCGGCGGATCGCGGCGAAGGCCGCCTCCTCGGCCGCCAGATAAGCGCGCCAGTCGCCGCGATCGAGTTCGGCGACCGAAAGCTCGTCGGGGATGTAGGTATGCCAGGGCTCGAGCGGGGCGCCGCGCTCGGAATCATAGATCCGCAAGCCGAGCAGCGCGACGACGACGATGGCGAGAACGGCGACGGTTCTTTTCAGGACGCGGCCGACTCGGTGAACGTTCATCGCGGTGCAATCCCCGGTGGGCCGTACGGTTCGTCATCATGCCCGACCTGGCGTCGGCATGCCACGGGCCGTCGCGGACGCAGCGGCATGTCCACGGCCGCCATCTCGGCCAGTCGTCCGAGGCGAAGGCCCGCTCAACCGGCCCCGGCGCCTGCCGTCACTTCTCGCTGTCGAGCGTCGCCCAGCCGCTCGGCCGGTCCGTCGGCGGCAGGCTGCTCCGGTCCGCCTGCGACCGCAGGATATGCGCCTTGGCCAGCATATGCGCCGTCACCGGGGCGGTGAGGAACAGGAAGATCGTGATCAGCAGTTCGTGGAACGAGATGTGGTCGCCCGCGATCGCGAAATAAGCCATCGAGGCGATCAGCAGCGAGCCGATGCCGAGCGTCGTCGATTTGGAGGGGCCGTGCAGGCGCCGCATCATGTCGGGCAGCTTCGCCAGCCCGAAGGAGCCGACGAGCAGGAAGAAGGCTCCGATCAGGATCAAGGCCGTGACGGCCGCTTCGCCAATCCAGTGCATGCCACGCGTCCTATTCGATCACATTGCCACGGAGCAGGTATTTGCAGAAGGCCACGGTCGTCACGAAGCCGACCATGGCGATCAGCATCGCCGCTTCGAAATAGATCGTCGTCCCGTAATAGATGCCCAGCAGCACGATCAGCCCGATCGCGTTGATGACCATCGTGTCCAGAGCGAGGACGCGATCCGTGACGTCGGGGCCGATCGCCAGCCGGTAGAGATTGAGCAGGATCGCGAGGCCGGTGGCGGCCAGCGCGATCAGACAGGCGGTTGCGATCATTCGAAGATCCTCTTCAGCCTGCGCTCGTAGCGCTGCTTGATCTGGGCGACGGTCGCCTCCGCCCCGTCGGTCTCCAGGCAGTGCACGAGCAAAGCCCGCCCGTCGGCGCTGACATCGGCGGAGACCGTGCCGGGCGTCATCGTGATGGTGCCGGCCAGGACGGTGATCGCCTCCGGCGATCTGAGGTCGAGCGGCAGGGTGATGAAGCGCGATTGCAGGCTGTCACCGCGACGAAACAGGATGAGGGACGCGACCTGGATGTTGGAGACGACGATGTCCCAGAGCACGACCAGCATGAACTCGATCATCATCAACGGAGCGCCGACTCGCGGGCGTCCCGGCCAATAGGCGCTGGTGGCCAGCGGAATCAGGACGCCCAGAATCAGCCCCAGCACCAGCTGGCCGAAGGTAACCTCGTTGGCGAGCAGGACCCAGACCGCGACGATCCACACCGACAACAGGGGATGGGGGAAGAGGCGAAGCAGCATGGCCTAGTTCCCCCCCGTGCCGGTGCCGGCGGCGGGCGCCAGCACCGCGCGAACATAGCCGGCCTTGTCGAGCAACTGTTCCGACGTGGCCGCGAAGGCGCCGGTGAACGGGCCGGCGCCCAGCGACAGCGCCGCCGTGGCCGCCAGCAGGACGGCGATGACGAGGATCGGCACCAGGGTGATCCCGGTCAGGCGGTCGGGCGCCCTCCCGAGCGCCGCTCCGCCCGAAGAGGGGACCGGCTCCGTGTTGTTCCAGAAGATCATCGAGCCGGCGCGCGCATATCCGATCATCATCAAAAGGCTCGCACCGAGGATGGTGGTCCAGATCAGCGACGCGTGGGGTGCCCCACGCGTCGCGTCGAGGATCAGCAGCTTGCCGATGAAGCCCGACAGGGGCGGCATCCCCACCATGGCGATGGCTGCGAGGAAGAACATCGCGCCCAGCAGCGTCTCGTTGCCGATCGCCGGTGCCGGTTCGAGCCTGTCGAGTTGAGGCCCGCGCCGCTGCGCGATGACGTCGACGAGCAGGAACAGGGCTGCGCCCGTCAGGGTGCTGTGGACGAGGTAGGAAAGAGCCGCCGTCGTGCCGGGGCCGTCGAACAGCCCGACCGCGATCAGGAGATTGCCCATCGAGGCGACGACGGAGAAGCAGACGAGATCGCGCAGGTTGCGGCTGGCGAGCACGCCGACGGCGCCTACGATCAGCGTCACCAGCGCCGCCGGGATGACGATGGGCGCGGCGATGGCGCCCAGCGGCCCGGCCTCCGCACCGAAGATCAGCCCGTAGACGCGGATGATCGCATAGGCGCCGACCTTGGTCATGATCATGAACATCGCCGCGGCCGGCGCGGAGGTTGCCGCATAGGCGCTCGGCAGCCACCAGTGCAGCGGCACCAGCGCCGCCTTGGTCGCGAACACGGCGAACAGCAGCATCGCGCCGGTCTTCAGCAGCGCCTGATCGCCGGCCGACACGGCCGCGACCTTGCCCGCGAGATCGGCCATGTTGAGCGTGCCGGTGATCGCATAGATCAAGCCGACGCCGAACAGGAACAGCGTCGAGGCAATCAGGTTGATCGCGACATAGTGGAAGCCCGCCTTGAGCCGCGGCGCACCGCCGCCATGCAGCATCAGCCCATAGGAGGCGATCAGCATGACCTCGAAGAAGACGAAGAGGTTGAACAGGTCGCCGGTCAGGAAGGCGCCGTTGACGCCGAGAATCTGGAATTGCAGCAGGGCATGGAAATGCCGGCCGCGCTTGTCCCAGCCGGCGCAGGCATAGACCGCGACCATCAGCGCCAGCGCCGCGGTGAGCAGCAGCATGATCGCCGACAGTCGGTCGAGCACGAGGACAATGCCGAACGGCGCCGGCCAGTTGCCGAGGAAATAGGCCCGCGGCTGGCCGTCGCCGGCGAGCACGAGCAGGCCGATGGCCAATGCCAGCGTCAGGAGCGTGGAGCCGACAGAGACCACGCGCTGGTGCTTGAGATGATGCGGCAGCGCCAGGATGAGCAGCGCTGCCGTCATCGCCGGCAGAACCGTGGGCAGAACGATCCAGTTGTTCATGATGGCAGCCGCGCCTTGTCGCCGTCCGTCCGCACCGCTTCCATGTCGCCCTCGTCGGCATCCGAAAGGTCGACCGCATCGCTTCCCGATTCCAGGAAGCCCCGCAATGCGAGCACGACGATCAGCGCCGTCATGCCGAAAGAGATCACGATCGCCGTCAGCACCAGCGCCTGCGGCAGCGGATCGGCATAGCCGCTCGCCTGCGCGCTGATGACCGGCGGCTGGTTGATCGTCAGCCGGCCCATCGCGAACAGGAACAGGTTCACGGCATAGGTCAGGAAGGTCAGGCCGAGAATGACCGGGAAGGTCCGTGCGCGCAGCAGGAGATAGATCCCCACCGCCGTCATCACGCCCGTGGCGCTGGCGACAAGCAACTCCACCTCAGACCTCCTTCGCCACGGCCGCGTCGCCGTCGAGCACGATGTCCATCGGACTGTCGGTGGCCGGCGAGCGCTCGGCGCGCTGCTGAACGCGCGAAATTTGCGACAGCGACAGCAGCACCGCACCGACGACGGCGAGGAAGACGCCGAGGTCGAAGGCCATCGCCGTCGCCAGCTCGAACGTGCCGACGAGAGGCAGCGAGAAATAGTCGAAGGAGCTCGTCAGGAACGGGCGCCCGAAAACGAAGGAGCCGATCCCGGTCAGTCCGGCGATGACGACGCCGGCCCCGATCATCGCCTGCGAATCGATGCGCGCGCGGGCATTGGCCCAGACATAACCGCTGGCCATGTACTGCATGATCAGCGCCATCGCCACGACGAGGCCGGCGATGAAGCCGCCACCCGGCAGATTGTGTCCACGCAGGAAGATGTAGACGCCCACCGTCAGCGCCAATGGCAGCAGCGCCCGCGTCGCCACCACGAGCATCAGCGGATGCGCGTCGCGGGCCTCTTCCGCGAAGCGGATGCTCGCCAGCCGGCGCGCGGACGCCCGGCCGAAGGGGTGGTCCAGCAGGGCGAAGATCGCCAGTGCGGCGATGCCGAGCACGATGATCTCGCCGAAGGTGTCGAAGCCGCGGAAATCGACCAGGATGACGTTGACGACATTGGTGCCGCCGCCGCCGGGCTTCGACTGCTCCAGATGGTAGGAGGAGATGGTCTCGAAGCCCCGCGTCATCACGGCATAGACCAGTCCGGCGACGCCCAGGCCGGCGACCGTGGCGATCGCGCCATCGCGCCAGCGCAGCCCGGGGCTGCTCAGTCGCGGTGTCGTCTTCGGCAGCAGATTGAGAGCCAGAAGCAGCAGCACCGTGGTCACGACATCGACGGAGATCTGCGTCAGCGCGAGATCCGGCGCCGAGAATTGCAGGAAAGCGAGCGAGACGACCAGGCCGACGACGCTCGTCAGGACCAGGGCGAAGACGCGGTCGTGGTGGCGCAGAGCCGCCACCAGGCTCGCCCCGACGAGCGCGACCCAGGCCACGACGGCCGGCAGCGACATCGGCAGCGCGGCCCGCGCACCGCTCCCATGCGAGGCGGTCCAGAAGCCTCCGGCCGCCAGTGCGAGCACGGCGGCGAGGATGACGACGAAATAGAGCTGCAGCGACCCGGTATGCGAGCGCGTGATGCTCCAGCTCGCGCCCGCCACCAGCCGACGGATGACGCGATCGAACAGCGTCTTGGCGTCGGGGCGCGGCAGGGCCAGACGGAACGCCTCGACCCGGCGATAGGCCAGGAACAGCGCGGAGCCGGCGACCAGCGCCGCGATGCTGACCAGCAGGGCCGGGGTGACCCCGTGCCAGAGCGCGAGGTAATAGGACGGCAAGGGCCCACCGATGACCGCCAGCGCCGTGCGTGCGACGATCGGCCCGGCGACCAGCGCCGGCAGCAGCCCGATCGCCACCACCAGCACGACGAGCACCGCGACCGGAAGCCACATGCCCGCCGGCGGATCATGCGGGTGGGCGGGGTAGTCATGCCGCTGCGGCCCGAAGAAGACGGCGACCGCGAGCCGGACCGAATAGGCCACCGAAAACAGCGTCGCCAGACCGACCATCACCGGGAACAGCCAGGGGATGCCGGCATAGGACGTATTCAGAGCCTCCTCGAGCATCATTTCCTTGGACAGGAAGCCGTTGAGCGGCGCGATGCCCGCCATCGAGGCGGATGCGATCAGCACCAGCGTCGCGGTGATCGGCATCAGCGTCATGAGACCACCGAGCCGTCGGATGTCGCGCGTACCGGTCTCGTGGTCGACGATGCCGGCGCCCATGAACAGCGCCGCCTTGAAGGTCGCATGATTGAGGATGTGGAACACGGCGGCCACCGCCGCCATGGGGGTGCCGAAGCCCAGCAGCATCGTCATCAGGCCGAGATGGCTGACGGTCGAGAAGGCCAGCAGCCCCTTCAGGTCATCCTTGAAGATCGCGATCCAGGCCGCGACCAGCATGGTGACGAGACCCACCGGCGCGACGATCAGGAACCAGGCATCGGTGCCGGCCAGCACCGGCCACAGCCGCGCCAGCAGGAAGACACCCGCCTTCACCATGGTGGCCGAGTGCAGATAAGCCGACACCGGCGTCGGGGCGGCCATGGCGTGCGGCAGCCAGAAATGGAAGGGAAACTGAGCCGATTTGGTGAAGGCGCCGCCGAGCACGAGCAGCAGCATCGGCAGATAGAGCGGCGAAGCCTTGATCAGATCACCCCGTTGCAGGATCACCGAGAGCTCGTAGGAGCCGGCGATGTGGCCGAGAAGCAGCATGCCGGCGATCAGCAGCAGCCCGCCGCCGCCGGTGACGACCAGCGCCATCCGGGCGCCCTGCCGCGCCTCGGGCAGATGCCGCCAATAGCCGATCAGCAGGAACGAGGTGAGGCTGGTGAGTTCCCAGAACACCAGCAGGAGCAGGATGTTGTCGGCCAGGACGACACCGACCATGGCGCCCTGGAACAGCAGAAGATAGGCGTAGAAGCGCCCCATCGGGTCGTTGCGGCTCAGGTAATAGCGCGCGTAAACGATCACCAGCAGGCCGATGCCGAGGATCATCGTGGCGAAGAACAGGCCGAGACCGTCGATGAAGAAGGAGAAGGACAGGCCGAGTTGCGGCAGCCAGTCCAGCCGCGCCTCGACGATCTCGCCTCGATAGACCGCCGGCGCATGCGACAGCAGCAGCGCCAGCGCGAGCAACGTCGCCAGCCCCGTCACTGCGGCACAGACATTCCGGCCCGAGCGGATGGTCAATGGAGGCAGGACCGCCGCAAAGAACGGCACAAGCGGGATCAACCACAGATTCATGCAACAACGGTCCCGTCGATCGACGTCACGATTATCCGGACGATAGGTGGCTCTTGTCGCGCTTGTCGAGATTGAGCAGGCGAGCCTTCGTCACGATACTCCGGCGCAACGACGACATGCTGTCTGCGGGCGAACCCCTCCCTCTCGCGCCGATCCTGTCCGGGCCAGCGGCGTGCCGGCCGGGCGGCGTGCGGTTCGCATGAACGGCCTTTCGCGAGGGGGGCGAGGGACCCTGGCGGCATGAAGGGGATGATCATCGGCGAGCGGCCGGCGATGCGGGCGGCCGGAGCGGACGGTCGGGCGCGACGGCGCGCGATGGCCTGTGGGTGGGCATGAGGCACGGATCTCCGCGCAGGCGGCCCGACCTGCGCAGTACCTGACCCGTCCGATCTCGAGAACGGGGCACCCGATTGGCGTATACGATCGATGAGCGGCGCCTGCAACACGCATGCGGCCCCGGCGGTGGGTTTGCCGCCTTTCCATCGCCGGATGACCCGGATCGCCGCCGGAACGTGCCGGACTCGTATCGACGCAGAGGTGACGGGCAGCGGCGAACGGCGTCGGTCCCGGAGTGGAACGGGTCAGCCCGAGAGCGCGCGGTCGAGGCTGAGCCGCAGACGATCGACCTCTTTGATCGTGTTGTCATGCGCCATCGAGGCGCCGACGACGCCACCGCCATCGGCGAGCCCGAGAGCCTCGCTCAGGCGACGGGAATGGAAGTGACCGAAGCGGATGCCGATCCCGTCCCGGTCCACGGCCAGGTCGGGTCTCATGGTCAGGTGCTCATCAAACAGGGCGGGACGGCTGCCTGCCATAGGCCCCGGGCGCAGGCGAAAGCCGCTTGCAGGAGGCACCTGACCGGTCGGCCGGACCCGCCGCCCGGGTTCGAGCCCTGCGCTGGATCGACCAGGAGAAGGGCGGTTCGGCCGTGTTCCCATGTAAGCCGCCCTTGACCCCTATCGCTGCGCCAGCTTTAAGCGGAGTCGCTATGCAAAAACGGAGGTTGCTCGGAGGGCCGCATCAAGTCTCAATAATACATCGCCCAAGGGTGCCCCGTCACAGACGAGGAGTACCCGATATCTAACTGGTTATGTGGAGGAAGACCCAGATGAAATTCATTGACAGACGTAGCATTCTCAAGGGCGCGGCTGCCGGCGCAGCAGGATTGATTGCCGCCCCAGCCATCGCTCAAGCGAAATACCCGGCCCGCCCTGTCACGCTCGTCTGCCCCTGGGGCGCCGGCGGCGGTACGGATGCGGTCGTCCGCATTATCGCGGCGCTGCTGGAGAAAAGCCTCGGGCAGCCCTTCAACGTCGTGAACCGAACCGGCGGATCGGGTGTCGTCGGCCATTCCGCGATCGCGACCGCGGCGCCGGACGGCTACACGCTCGGCATCATCACGTCCGAAATCGCGATGATGCATCATCAGGGCCTGACGCAGCTCACCTATGCCAGCTACACCCCGCTCGCATTGATGAACGACGATCCTCCGGGCGTGCAGGTGAGGGCGGATTCGCCCTACAAGGACATCAACCAGCTCGCGGATGCCATCAAGGCGGCGCCGGCCGGCAAGTTCAAGGCCTCGGGCACGGGGCAGGGCGGCATCTGGCACCTCGCGCTGGTCGGCTGGATGCAGGCGATGGGCCTCAAGCCGGATCACGTCGCCTGGGTGCCGTCCAACGGCGCGGCGCCCGCCATGCAGGATCTCGCGGCAGGCGGCATCGACCTCGTCACCTGCTCGGTCCCCGAGGCGCGCGCGATGATCGATGCCGGCCGCGCGCGCTCGCTCGCGATCATGGCGACGGAGCGTAACCCGCAGTTCAAGGACGTGCCGACGCTGAAGGAGACCATGGGGCTGGAGGTGCCGCTCGGCTCCTGGCGCGGGATCGGCGGGCCCAAGAACCTGCCGCCGGAAATGGCGACGCTGCTCTCCGCCGAGTTGAAGAAGATCTACGATTCAAAGGAATACAAGGACTTCATGAACTCGCGCGGCCTCACCATGAAATATGCCGATGCCGCGGCCTTCGGCTCGTTCATGGCCGACAGCGACAAGGCGATGGGTGCTTTCATGAAGGCGGGCGGGCTCGCCAAGGGCTGACCTCCGGCCTCACAACGCGGAAGAGGCCTCGCCGGCCTCTTCCGCGCGGGGCGACATGATGAACTGGCAGGAAGGCGCCCGAACCGGGCGCCTTCGTCGTTCTGGCGGCGATCCTCGCAGGCCGTGACCGTGCGAGACATGAGCGTGCGGGACAGCGGCGACGCTGAGCGCAGCCCGATCAGGAATTCGCAGAGCCGGATCTCGCCCATTGTCGGGACCCAAGGCCGCACGGGTGTCGACGCAGGCTGTGACGTGGCCTCGTCGGCCGGCTCGAGGTGGACCAGGTTCGGCCGCCGGCCGTCCCCTCAACCCTTGGGCTGATCGCGGGCTGGCGAACACGATCCTCCCGAAAGCCATGAGCCGCACCGTGCAGGAGCGATGCGCTCACTGCTTTCCGCTGTTTCGATCGTCCCGATCGGCTAGATCACGCGCGACCTGATCGTTGCCGTGACGATCTCCGTCATGACCACGACCACGAAGATCACGAGCAGCACCAGCCCCACCTGGTCCCAATAGAGGTTGTCCATTGAGGCCTGCAGCGCGACGCCGAGGCCGCCCGCGCCCACCAGCCCGAGCACCGCGCTCTCGCGGACATTGATGTCCCAGCGGAACAGGCTCACGGCCAGGAAGGCCGGCTTCACCTGGGGCCAGAAGCCTTTCAGCAGGATCGCGCGCCGCGACGCGCCTGCAGCGCGCAGCGCCTCGATCGGCCCGGCCTTGGCTTCCTCGATCGCCTCCGACAGGAACTTGCCCGTGAAACCGATCGAATGCACGGCGACCGCCATGACGCCGGCCAGCGCGCCGGGCCCGAACACGGCGACGAAAAGCAGCGCCCAGACCAGCGTATGGACCGAGCGCGTCGAGACGAGGATGAAGCGGCCGAGCGCGTTGACCCAGGGCGAGGGCGCGACGTTGCGGGCGCACATCAGCGCGACTGGCGTCGCCAGCAGGACGGCGAGAATGGTCCCCAGCGTCGCGGTGTGCAGCGTCTCGACCAGGGCCGTGCCCACGGTGGTGCCGAAATAGCTCCAGTCGATCGGCCACATCCGGCCGAGCAGGTCGGCGGTCTGCTGCGGCGCGTCGTAGAGAAATTCTGGGATGACCTCGATGGTCTGCACCGACCAGCCGAGCGCCAGCGCCGCCAGTCCCCAGAAGGCGAGGCGCATGCCGCGCTCCAGCGGGGTGAACCGGTGCCAGAGCCGGCCCGCGGCGCTCTGGACGACCACCCCCGACGGCGCCTCGTCCTGATAGATCCGCCGCATGAAGGCCGACAGCACCTCGCCCGCCATCACCGTGACGATGATCGCGATGATGATGGTCAGCACGAAATCATAGTCGAAACGCTGGAAGGCGGTGAACAGCGTCGCCCCGATGCCGCCGCCGCCGACCAGTCCGACGAGCGCGGAATTGCGCAGGTTGGAATCGAGCTGGTAGGCCGCGAACCCGATGAACCGCGGCAGCACCTGCGGCACGACGCCCATCGTCACCACCGAGAGGAAGGGCGCGCCGGCGGCGCGCAACGCCTCGATCGGCTTCATCGACATTTCTTCGATCGCCTCGGCGATCAGCTTTGCGATAAACCCGAGCGTCGCGACCACCAGGGCCATGACGCCGGCCAGCGCGCCGAAGCCCACCGCCTTGACGAACAGGATGGCGACGATGACCGGGTGGAAGGTGCGGCACAGCGCGATCACCCCGCGCGCCGCGACCGTCACCGGCAGGGGCATGAGGTTGCGCGCGGCGAACAGGCCGAGTGGCAGCGCCAGCAGCACGCCCACCGCCGTGGCGATGATCGCGATCTGGAGCGATTCCAGCATGCCCGACCACAGAAGCTGCATCTTGTCCGCGGCGGTGTTGGGCGGAAACATCCGGCCGAGGAAGCGCGCGCCGTTGTCGAGCCCGAGGACGAAACGCTCCCAGCGGATGTCGAGGATCTGCGCGGCGTAGGCGACATAGACGAGGAACAGGGCCGCGCCGATGCGCAGCGGCCAGTTGGGCGGGAAGGCGCGCGCGCGCAGGCTTCCGGACGCGATCGGAGACGCGCTCATTCCATCCAGCCTTCGCCGCCGTAGATCTCCGCGAGGTGGCTGTCCTGCAGCCCGGCGGGCGGCCCGTCATAGACGACCAGCCCCTTCGACATGCCGATGATGCGCAAGGCAAAGCGCTTCGCCAGCGCGACATTGTGGATGTTGACCAGGACGGGGATGTCGCGGTCGCGGCCGACCTGGGCGAGCAGTTCCATGATCTCGACGGAGGTCTTGGGATCGAGCGAGGAAGTCGGCTCGTCGGCGAGCACGAGATCGGGATCCTGCATCACCGCACGCGCGATGCCGACGCGCTGGCGCTGCCCGCCCGAAAGCTGGTCGGCGCGGCGGGTGGCGAACTCGCCCAGACCGACCGAATCGAGCAGCGCGAAGGCGCGCGCGATGTCGGCCTCCGGAAAGCGCCGCGTCCAGGCGCGCCAGACCGGCACATAGCCGAGCCGGCCGCAGAGCACGTTCTCGATCACGGTCAGACGCTCGACCAGGTTGTATTCCTGGAAGACCATGCCGAGGCGGCGGCGGGCCTGACGCAGGGCCTCGCCCTGGAGCTTCGCGAGATCGGTGCCACCGAGCAGGATCGAGCCAGATGTCGGGTCGACCAGCCGGTTGATGCAGCGGATCAGCGTCGATTTGCCGGTGCCGGACGGGCCGATGATGGCGACGATGCCCGGCTCGGAGACGGTCAGCGAAATGTCGCGCAGCACCGGCTGTCCGGGCCGATATTCCTTGACGAGGTTGTGGATGACGAGCGCCCGGCCCTGGCCGGACGCCACAGGCAGGGCGCTCATGATAGGAAAACCTCGTTCGACGACAGCGTGTTCTGGTCAGGGCGCCTTGGCGGGCGCCGCCTTCTTCTTGGCGAGCGCCTCGGCCTCGCGCTTGGCTTCGGCGTCATAGGCCGACTTGTTGTAGGGCGTGCCGGACTTCTCGGCGACATCGCGCACCACCGCCCAGTCCTTCTGGTAGGTGATCGGCAGGAAGCGGTCGTCGCCGTTGAACTCCTTCGTCATCTCGGGCGTGAAGCGGAAGGAGTAGAAGCAGTCGGTCAGCTTCTTGGCGAGTTCGGGCTTGAGATCATGGGCGTAGGCGAAGGATGAGGTCGGGAAGATCGCGCTGCGGTAGATCTCGCGCACCTCCTCCTTCTTGATCGTGCCGCGCACGATCATGCGCTCGTAGACGTCGCCGGCGACGGCGCCCATGTCGTAGTCGCCCGAGACGACGCCGAGGATCGACTTGTCGTGCCCGCCCGACATCAGCGGCTTGTAGTCGGTCTCCGCCGTCAGGCCGTGCTCGGGAAAGAGCACACGGGGGGCGAGATTGCCGGAGTTGGACGAGGGCGAGGTGTGAGCGACCTTCTTGCCCTTCAGATCGGAGAGCTTCTGATAGGGGCTAGAGGCCTTGACCACGGCGACGAGGTTATAGCCGCGCACGCCCTCGGCAGAGCCCTTGGCGGCGAAGGGGACGGCGCCGGCGAGGTTGACCGCGAAACCGGTCGGGCCGGTCGAGAAGCCGGCAAAATGCAGCCGGCCCGAGCGCATGGCCTCGATCTCGGCCGAATTGGATTGGACCGGATAATAGACGATCCGCTTGCCGGTGCAGGTGGCGAGATGGTCGCTCAGCGGCTTGAAGATGTTGGCATAGACGGCCGGATCCTCGACGGGCGTATAGGCCCAGACCAGCGCGGAGGGATCCTTCCACTTCGCCGGATCGGTGGGCGCATCCGCGACGAGATCCTTGTCGGCATCGCAGTACATCGTGTCGAGCTGGCCCCGATTCGGGCAGGCGTCCTGCGCGGC
>NZ_JAUXYO010000209.1 GCF_030694325.1 Allobosea sp.
GCCGCCGCCAGCATGATGCTGAAGGGCATGACGGCGGAGTATCTGCTGCACCGGACCTATAAGGTGAAACCGGGCGATACGATCCTCGTCCATGCCGCGGCTGGCGGCACCGGGCTCATCCTCTGCCAATGGGGCAAGGCGCTGGGCGCGACCGTGATCGGCACCGTCGGCTCGAAGGAGAAGGGCGAGCTCGCCAAGGCGCATGGCGCCGACCATGTCATCCTCTATCGCGAGGAGGATTTCGTGGCGCGGGTGAAGGAGATCACCGGCGGCAAGCTCTGCGCCGTGGTCTATGACGGCGTAGGCAAGGACACCTTCCTGCCCTCGCTCGACTGCCTGCAGCCCTTCGGCGTGGTGGCGAGCTTCGGCAATGCGTCGGGCGCGGTCGAGCCGTTCAATCTCGGCCTATTGGCCGCCAAGGGGTCGCTCTATGTGACGCGCCCGACGCTGTTCACCCATATCGCCAAGCGCGAGACCATGGTCGAGATGGCAAAGAACCTGTTCGGCGCGGTGGCGTCGGGCAAGGTCGTGGTGCCGGTGAACGCGACCTTCGCATTGGCCGATGCCGCCAACGCGCACCGCGCGCTGGAAGGGCGCGGCACGACGGGCTCGACGGTGCTGGTTCCCTGACGCGACGCGCGGCGCCCTGAAATCTCGCCCCAATCGACTGCTATCGCCTGTTCGTCTCGCGGGTGCGGGATGGTTCGGGCAGGGTCGCAGGCAAGATGAAACGGGTTGCGTTCGCCCTTGGGCTCGGGCTGTCGCTGGCGGCGGCCGGTTCGCTTGTGATGCCGCAGGGCTGGCAGCACTGGCGCGAGGTCGCGGTCGCGGAAGATCCGGCGGCGCTGGCCGACCTGCGTCTCGCAGGCATGCTGACCGCTGCCCGGCTCGAGGGCGAGATCGATGCGGCGCTGGCGGCGCGCGACACGGACCTGGCCGAAAGCTTCGTCGCTCTGGCGGCCGAGCGGAGCATCCCCGTATCGGCCGAGCGTCGGCAAAAGCTGCAGGCGCTGAAGGACGGCGCCATGCTCCAGGCCGTCAGCGATTTCGGCCAGGGCTTCATCGACGGCGACCGTGAGAGCGGTGCGGCCTTCGCTGGCGCGCTCGTTGGCGACGTCACCGGCTATGGCGATCTGCGCGACCTCGCCGTCGAGGGCCGCAAATGGCTCGGCGGGGAGGGGACGGACGGCACCGTGCTCGCCATCGCCGCGGCAGGGCTCGCCATCAGCGCCGCGACCTGGGTCACCCTCGGCGGCACGCTGCCGGCCCGCAACGGCCTGAGCGCAGTCAAGGCGGCGAGCAAGGCGAAGATCCTCTCGCCCGCTCTGACCGCGAACCTGACGCGCACGGCGGTCGATGCGATCGACCGTCCAGCCCTGAATGCGAGCCTCGCTGCGGCGTCCCGCCTCGACCTCGCGGCCGCGCGGGTCGCGGCCGGCGGCATCGTCAAGCCGGCGGCGATGGCGCGCTTCGCCGCGCTCGGCCAGGATGCCGGTGCCGTCTACACCCGGACGGGTTCGCGCGGGCTGCGGCAGGTGCTCGCCGTCGCAGAGGACGCGGGCGACATCGGCAAGGCGGCCAAGCTCGGCGCGGCCAAGGGCACGACGACGCGGGCGATCCTCAAGGTTCTCGGCCGCGGTGCGCTGGTGCTGGGCGCGCTCAGCCTCAGCGCGGTCGGCTGGATGCTGGCGCTGATCGGCTATGCGATCGCGCTCGCCATGCTGGCTCAGCGTTTCGGCTGGTGGCTGGGGCGCAGGATGCCACGCCGCGGCGCCTTGTCATCGGCGGTTTGAACCCCCAGGCACACTACCGCGACGAAGAAGGGTCAGCAGAACGCTGATGCTCCTTCGGGTGATGCCCATGTCCCGCGCCCTTCGCCTCTGCGGTTTCTTCCTCGCCTCGCTCACCATCGCGACGGTCGCGCTCGCGCAGCAGAACGGCCGCCAGGGCCGCGTCACGCTGCCGGCGGGAGCGCCCGGCCTGACACTCGCGATCGCCGCCGAGGACAAGGCGCGCCTGTCGCGCCCCTCGCAGCCGCGGCGGGCGCGGACGGACTGCCCGACCGAGAGCTGCGACATGCCGCCGAAGCGGGGGAATTTTGCTCAGGCCGATGCTTCGGCAGTCGACGGCTGCGGCGAAGCGCCGGTCGCGCGGGATCGGAATGGCCGGATCATCCGCCGGATCTGCCAGATCTTCTGACGCTGATCGTCATTGCGAGCGCAGCGAAGCCATCCAGACGGTCGCGCTCAATGTCCGCTGGATGGCTTCGCTGCGCTCGCAATGATGGGAAAAGCTCAGACCGCGACGCCGTGCAGGTCGTAGGCGTCGGCACGCTCGATCTTGACCGAGACGATGTCGCCCGGGCGCAGCGGGCGGCGGCTGGCGACATAGACGTTGCCGTCGATCTCCGGCGCATCCCATTTCGAGCGGCCCTTGGCCACGGTCGGGCCGGCCTCGTCGATGATCACCTGGATGCGCTTGCCGACACGGTTCCTGACGATGCGCGTCGAGATCTCGGCCTGCGCCTTCATGAAGCGGTGCCAGCGAGCCTCCTTCTCCTCCTCCGGGACGAGGGGAAGGCCGAGGTCGTTGGCGGGCGCGCCCTTGACCGGCTCGTATTTGAAGGCGCCGACGCGCTCGAGCTTCGCCTCCTTCAGCCAGTCGAGCAGGAACTGGACATCCTCCTCCGTCTCGCCGGGGAAGCCGACGATGAAGGTCGAGCGGATGGCGAGATCGGGGCAGATCTCGCGCCATTTGCGGAGCCGGTCGAGCGTCCTGTCCTGATGAGCCGGACGCTTCATCGCCTTGAGAACATTGGGGGAAGCGTGCTGGAAGGGGATGTCGAGATAGGGCAGGATCAGCCCCTCCTGCATCAGCGGGATGACCTCGTCGACATGGGGATAGGGGTAGACATAGTGCATCCGCACCCAGACCCCCATCTGGCCGAGCTCGCGGGCAAGCTCGAAGAAGCGGGTGCGGACCTCGCGGTCCTGCCACAGCGAGGGCTGGTAGCGGATGTCGAGGCCATAGGCGCTGGTATCCTGCGAGATCACCAGCAGTTCCTTGACGCCGGCCTTGACCAGCTTCTCGGCCTCGCGCAGCACCTCGCCGATCGGCCGCGAGACGAGATCGCCGCGCAGCTTCGGGATGATGCAGAAGCTGCAGCGGTTGTTGCAGCCCTCGGAAATCTTCAGATAGGCGTAGTGGCGCGGCGTCAGCTTGATGCCCTGGTCGGGCACGAGGTCGACGAAGGGGTCGTGGCGCGGCGGCAGCGCCTGGTGGACGGCCGAGACGACGCTCTCATAGGCCTGCGGACCGGTGATCGCGAGCAGGTTGGGGAAGCGGTCGCGGATCTGCTCGGGCTCGGCGCCCATGCAGCCGGTGACGATGACCTTGCCGTTCTCGGCCATGGCGGTGCCGATCGCCTCGAGCGATTCGGCCTTGGCCGAGTCGAGGAAGCCGCAGGTGTTGACGATGACGAGGTCGGAGCCCGCATGGCTCTTGGAGAGCTCATAGCCTTCCGAGCGCAGCGAGGTGATGATCCGCTCGGAATCCACCAGCGCCTTGGGGCAACCCAGCGAAACGAAAGAAATCTTCGGCGCGACGGCGTTCATCGGCGGCAAACTCGACAGCTCTGAATGGAGGCGGCGCGGCCCGAGGCTCGCGCGCGCTTCCTTTGAACGGTTTCAGGCTGTTTGGCAAATGCGGCGGTGCGTGTGTGAAGACGCCTCATCATCAATGCGAGCGCAACGAAGCAATCCAGGAGCGGCAGAACTCGATGGCCCTGGATTGCTTCGCTGCGCTCGCAATTGTCTCTTGGCGATGTGTCAGAGTGGTGTTGGTTCCCGGGAGGGAACGCCGTGGCCCGGGACGGCCATCCCGGG
>NZ_JAUXYO010000141.1 GCF_030694325.1 Allobosea sp.
CCGCGCGACGCCACGCACCTTTGTCGGAAGAAGCGGCTCGATCACCGACCACTCGAAATCCGTCAGATCAAAGCGAGCCATCTCAACCTCCAAGGTTGAGATCAATGAATCAGAACACCACGCCGCAGGGAATCCCGTTTATGGGTATGTGACCTAGCGCATCGCGCGGCCGAAAAGGACGCCCGCGATCCCGTGCCGCGACGCGGTGACGATGCGTCGTGATTAACGCTTCGCTTACCATAATCGGGCCACTCTCAAGACCGCGCCGCAGCGTCCTGCGGCGGCCGCCGCCGGCGGGTACGCCCGAGAGTGCCGATGTTCCTGTTCACCACCCCGCAGACGCGCGAGACCCAGCCGGCGAACCCGGTGGTGAGCGCCATCCGCGACGGCGCGGCCAAGACCGGCGCGGGGTTCGACTATCTGCTCAAGACGGCCCAGCGCGAATCCTCGCTCGAGCCCGACGCCAAGGCGAAGACGTCGAGCGCCACCGGCCTGTTCCAGTTCATCGAGCAGACCTGGCTGTCCATGGTGAAGCAGGAGGGGCCCAAGCAGGGCCTCTCCAGCTATGCCGACGCGATCAGCGAAACGGGCGGCGGGCGGCTCACCGTCGCGGACCCGGCGGCGCGGGAGAAGATCCTGGAGCTGCGCAAGGACCCGCAGGTCGCCGCCGTGATGGCCGGCGCGCTGACCCAGAAGAACCGTGAGCAGCTCGCCGGAGCGCTCGGCCGCCAGCCACAGGCTGGCGAGCTCTACATGGCCCATGTGCTGGGCGCGCGCGGGGCCTCCGACCTGATCAAGACCGCCGCGGCCGATCCGACCCGTGCCGCCGCGAAGGATTTCCCGGAGGCGGCCGCAGCGAACCGCGGCATCTTCTTCGACAAGAGCGGCCGGGCCCGCAGCGCCCAGGAGGTCTATGGCGTGCTGGCCGCCAGCCACGCCAATACCCAGCTCGCCACCTCGGCGACGGTCACGCAGAGCACGACGGGGCAGGGCGGCGACAAACCGGCCGAGATCGCCGCCGCGCTCGCGCCAGGCCGCGCCAAGGGGCTGATAGGCCTGTTCTCGACGGAAGGCTCGCGCGCCCCGGTGTCGCAGGCGGTCGCCAATCTCTGGTCGACCCCGCGCGGCGATGCCGGGCGCACCGCCTCGCTCGATCCGGCCGATCGCTTCTTCCCGCGCCAGACGAAATCGGACGCCACCGCGGTCGCGCCGACGGCGGCCGATGCTGCCGCAGCCAACGCGGCGGCATCGATACGGGCCGTGCCTGCGCCGCTGCCGCCCGCTCGCCCGGTCGAACTGACGCAGCCGACGCCCGCCGCGCAGGAGCGCAGCACCGCGCGCACGCGCCGGGCGCCACTCGATCTCTCCGCCTTCATGATCCAGCGGAACGCCCGATGATCGTCCGTCGCTTCCTGCTCTGGGCCCGCACCGCCAATGCCGAGGAGCGCGCCAGCGGCGCCGCCGCCCTGGCCGGCGCCTATCTTCGCTCCGGCATGGCCGAGGAGGACCGCTGCGAGGCCGAGACCGCGCTCATCGCCTTGATCGACGATCCTTCGCCCCGGGTGCGCCGGGCGATCGCCGAGGAAATGGCCTCGTCGCCTCGGGCGCCGCGCAATCTCGTGCTCGGGTTGATCGCCGACCAGAGCGATGTCGCAGCCCTGGTGCTGGCCCATTCGCCGGTGCTGAGCGAGGCCGACCTCGTCGATGCGGCCGCGATCGGCGACCTGCTGGCGCAGAAGGCGATCGCGCTGCGTCCGCATCTGCAGGCCGGCGTCTGCGCCGCGCTGGCCGAGGTCGGCTGCGAGGAGGCTCTGGTGACGCTCGCGGGCAACCGTACCGCCGAGATTCCCGATTTCTCGCTGGAGCGCATGGTCGAGCGCGCCGGCGATTGCGGGCCCCTGCGCGAGGCTTTGCTGGCGCGGGCCGATCTGCCGGCCGGGCTGCGCCAGACCATCGCCGCCCGGGTCTCGGACGCGTTGGCCGACTTCGTCTCAGGCTGCGGCTGGCTGACGCCGGAGCGCAGCGCCCGGCTGGCGCGGGAATCGACCGAGCGCGTCGCGGTGGCGCTCGCGGCCGGCGGCGAGGACAGCGATGCGCCGGCCATCGTCGAGGTTCTGCGCGCGCATGGACGGCTGACGCCTGGCCTGATGCTGCGCTCGCTGCTCTCGGGAGAGCCTGCGCTGGCGGAAGCCGCGTTCGTGGCGCTGTCGGGCCTGCCCACGGCGCGTGTCGGCGCTCTCCTGCGCGACCGGCGCGGCGCCGGATTGAAGGCACTCTATCGCAAGACGGGCTTGCCGGACTCCCTGCAGCCGGCCTTCACGGCGGCGATCGTGGCCCTGAACGCGCGCGGCTTCGATGCCGGGGGCAGATGGCATGGCATCGACCGCCCCCTGCTGCGCGAGGTGCTGATCGCCTGCGAGGCGCTGGAGGGTTCGGAGGCCCATGCGCTGATGGGCCTGCTGCGCCGCATGGATGCAGAGGCCGCGCGCGAGGAAGCCCGGGCGATGGCCGACAGCCTGGCCGACGACGCCGCCTTCGCCTATCTGGTCGAGAC
>NZ_JAUXYO010000223.1 GCF_030694325.1 Allobosea sp.
GCCGGGAACGCCGGGCGAGGCGGCGGCGGGTGGGGCGTAAGGGGCTGGCGCCGCCGGCGTGGCCTGGGCAGGGCGGGAGGGCAGGGGTGCGCGGCGGCCGGCCGGGTTCGGCCTGATGATGGTCCGGTCGGAACGGCCGAACGGATCGGACGGCGAACCGGGATCGCTCATCGCCGTCCCTCGAGCACGGCCCAGAGTTCGAGCTCGAGATCGGGCCAGTCACCGGAGAAATGCATCCCGATCGAGCTCGCGGTAGAGAATTCCGGCCAGAGCGCCGAGGTCCGGTCGAGATAGAAATAGACGTGGTCGGTCAGCGCGCGGATCTGCGGCGGCGGCGTCGGCAGATGGACGAGGCTGATGCCCGGCAGATGGGCATGGACGATCTCGTTCATCTTGGTGTTGGGGCCGACCTTGAAGAGCTGCGGGAACTGCGCCTGGATCTCGGTCAGCGGACGCCGCGCCGCGACCTCCAGAACGAGCGTTGCGTTGCGGACCAGGCTGCGGTCACGGATCGTCGACATGAAGGCGTTGGGCGCGCGCTCGGTGATCTCGAGCCGGATGGCGCGGAGGCCGAGATTGTCGGAGAGGAAGTCCTGGATGTCGCGCACCAGCGGCGTGAAGCAGACCTCCAGATCGTCATGGTCATAGGCCGGGTAGTCGCGGGCACGGCGCTCGGCGGTGGTGAAGGTCGCGAGTTCGCCCGCAAGCCCCAGGAAGGTCTCGAAAAGCCGCTCGGGATGGACATAGCGCGACTGGCGCAGATGGCGCAGCTGCGGGATCTGCCGGTTCAAGAGCTGCAGCATGAAGTAGTCGGCGCTCTGCAGGCCGCCGCCCGCCGTCGGGTCGGCGGCATAGCGGGCGAGTTCCTCGAGCTTGTTGTCGATCCAGCCGATCACCCGGTCGAGCCAGCCCTCGATCACCGGATAGGCCGAGCAGACGAGGACGGGCGGGGCGAATTTTTCGTCGAAGAGCACGGCCCGGTCGCGCACCTCGAGGATGCGGCCCAGCGCCAGCCCGACATAGCCGGCCTTGGCCGACTTGCGCAGCTCCAGCGTCAGGCGGGGATGGGCGACGTCGATCTCCTCCTCGATGCGCAGGGAGGCGGTGGAATCGATCAGCATCTCGGTGGCCGGGACGTAGCGGCTGGCGCTGCCGCTCGGCGCGTCCTCGACCTCGCGGGTGTTGGGCGAGGCCAGCGGCAGGGAGAGCCAGACGATCTGGCCGGCGGCGTTCTCAGGCACCTCGATCGCGGCGGGCAGGGGGCTGTTGTCGGGCATCGCGAAAGGCGTGCCGTCCGGCATCACGCCGACGGCACGGCGCAGGCCGATGCGGCTCTGCTGGGCGAGGTCGCGGTCGATCTCCAGCACTGAAAATCCCCAGGGGTAAGGGGTGACGTGCCGAACGCGGTTTTCCAGCAGGTTCTCAAGATACCGGTCGCTCTGCTGGAAGTGATGCGGCCTGAGAAACAGCCCTTCCGACCAGACGACCTTGCTGTACCACGACATCCGGCTCTCGCTCACTCAAGGGCATGCCGGAGACCTTATACGGGTCCCCAACAAGCGTCATCAAGCGAATGCTAGGACCTCGCGAAGGCGTTGCCGTCATTGACTTGAAGGATGCGCGGTTGCGCGTTTGCCGGCAGTCCAGCAGAGTCGCTGCCAAGGTCTAGAGGAGCCCCCGATGCCGACAGGTCCCGCCGCCCGCGTCCTCGATCTCGTGGCGCATCCCCTGCCGGGCGTGCTCCAGCCGGGGCCCGGAAGCCCCAATGTCCTGATCGGCGGAATGCCGGCCTGGCGCGGCGTCTCGGCCGCGGCGGCTGCGGCGATCCAGGCGGCGCGACAAGTCTCCGACGCCGCCATCGCCACGGCGGAAGCGGCGACGCTCGCCGCCGCAGGCACCCCCGGTGCGCCGGCCGCGAAGGCTGCCGAGGAAACCGCCAAGGCGACAGCCGCCACCAGCATGGGGTCGATGATCACGGGCGCTGCGGCGGGAGCCGACATCCACAACTGCCTGACGCTGCTGCCGGCGCCGCCCCATGGCCCCGGCGTGGTGATCGACGGGTCGAAGACCGTGCTGATCAACGCGCTCTCGGCCTGCCGGGTGGGCGATACGATCATCGAGGCGGTGGGGCCACCCAACAAGATCACCATGGGCCTGAGCACAGTGATTATCGGCGGCTGACGGGGCCTGGCTCCTCGGCTAGGAGGGGCGGACGCGCGGCTCGCGCGCCCCATTCCCAGCCGAGGAGAAAGACCATGACCATCGACCGCATCGGAGTAACGCAGCGCTGGTGCGATGCCGCGATCTTCAACGGCATCGTCTTCCTCGCCGGCCATGTCGCCGAGAAGACCGAAGGCCGCCCGCTTGGCGAGCAGACCACCGAGGTGCTGGCGCTGCTGGAGGAGACGCTGGAGGCCGCCGGCAGCGACAAGAGCCGCATCCTGAGCGTCCAAATCTTCCTCACCGACATCACGAAGATCGCTGAGATGAACGAGGTCTGGGACGCCTGGGTGCCGAAGGGCACAGCGCCGGCGCGTGCCACCGTCGAGGCGAAGCTCGCCTCGCCCGGTCACGACATCGAAATCACGGCGGTGGCGGCGAAGAAGGGTGCGTAGGGCATCGCCTGCCTCGCTCGGAACCACGCAGTCATCCCGGACAAGCTGCGAAGCAGCGCCGATCCGGGATCCATCGTAAAGCTTAGGAGCCCTCCGATGGATCCCGGGGCAAGCCCGGGATGACGGTGAGGTTCAGGAGCCACGTCCCGAAGCGGCGCGGTGGGATGGAAGCCGCTACTTCCCGCCGCGGTCGTAGCACTCGGCGAAATAGAGCATGAAGGCGTCGACCAGACCGTCCTCGTATGGCGCCGTCTTGGCGTCCCAGCGGGCGACATAGGCGTCCCACATCTTGGCCTTGCGCGAGCCGAGCAGGGAATCGAGGCCGCGCTCCTGCGCCATGCTCTCGGCGATGGCCTGCGGATCGAGATCCTCGACCAGCATGCGCAATGCGTGCTGCATCGCCGAATAGGTCTTGATCTGATGGGCCTTCAGGTCCTTGAAGCTCTCGTCGAAGGCCTTCTGGGCACTGAGATAGCCGCTCTTGGGCTTGCCGAAGATCAACTGCAGGGCGTCATCCACTGTGGGCGAGAACTTCAGCGGGTTGTTGTCCTGCGCCTGGATCATCGTCTGGTTGGCGCTGCGGGCGATGCGCTTGCTCTCGGCGCGGGCGGCGAGCAACTGCTTCAGCTCGACCGCGACGAGGCGCATCAGCCCGCCCAGTTGCTCGGCGAAGGCGCCGGGATCCTGCCAGGTGAGATCGCCCGTCGACAGCCCCGCCCCCTTGGCGAAGCGCTGCACGAATTC
>NZ_JAUXYO010000224.1 GCF_030694325.1 Allobosea sp.
TCTATGTCGACGACCGCACCATCGACAGCCACATCAAGCGGCTGCGCAAGAAGTTCAACCAGGTCGATGTCGATTTCGACATGATCGAGACCTTGTACGGCGTCGGCTACCGGTTCAAGGAAGGCTGACGCCCCGGATGGCTTCGTCGCTGCGCTCGCCGCACTGACGGGGACAGGATACGACCTGCGCGATGGCAACGATCAACGACGAGCGCAGGGCGGAGGTCGGCGGCGGCGCAGGGCGCCCGGCGCTGCGGCGGCGGCTGGCCGCCTTCGCGCGGCGCAGCCTGCGAGCGATCTCGTCCGGGGCCGCCTCCAGCCTGACCCGACGCATCGTCGTGCTCAATCTTGGCGGGCTGGTCGCGCTGCTGGTCGGGTTCCTGTATCTCAACCAGTTCCGCGAGAGCCTGATCGAATCGCGCGTCCAGAGCCTGCTCACCCAGGGCGAGATCATCGCCGGCGCGATCGCGGCGTCCGCCACGGTCGAGACGGACGCGATCACCATCGATCCCGACAAGCTGCTGCAGCTGCAGGCGGGCGAGAGCGCCGGCATCGCCGAGGACCCGCTCGATTTCTCGATCAATCCGGAAAAGGTCGCGCCGCTGCTGCGCCGGCTGGTGACGCCGACCAAGACACGGGCCCGGATCTATGACCGCGACGGGCTGCTGACGCTGGATTCGCGCAGCCTCTACTCGCGCGGCGACGTGCTGCGGCTCGACCTGCCCCGCGTCGGCGAGCCGGACGAGACGCCGCTGATGGAGCGGACCTGGAACCTGTTCCGCAACCGGCTCGGCCGCGCCGACGTGCCGGCCTATGACGATTTCGAGAACGCCAACGGCAAGTCCTATCCGGAGGTCGCGCGCGCGCTGAACGGCTCGCCGGCCAGCATCGTGCGCGTCAATACGCGCGGCCAGACCATCGTCTCGGTCGCGGTGCCGGTCCAGCGTTTCCGGACGGTCAAGGGCGCTTTGCTGCTCTCGACGCAGGGCGGCGACATCGACGCCGTGATCGTCTCCGAGCGCTACGCCATCTTCCAGGTCTTCGCGATTTCGGCGGCGGTGATGATCCTGCTCTCGGTGCTGCTGGCCGGCACCATCGCGGAGCCGATCCGCAAGCTCGCCGACGCCGCCCAGCGCGTGCGCCGCGGTGTGAAATCCCGCGAGCAGATTCCCGATTTCAGCGCCCGCCATGACGAGATCGGCCATCTCTCCGGCTCGCTGCGCGACATGACGAAGGCGCTCTACAGCCGCATCGAGGCGATCGAGAGCTTCGCGGCTGACGTCGCGCACGAGCTCAAGAATCCGCTGACCTCGCTGCGCAGCGCCGTCGAGACCCTGCCCTTGGCGAAGTCGGAGGATTCACGGGGCCGGCTCCTGGCGGTGATCCAGCACGATGTACGCCGCCTCGACCGGCTGATCTCCGACATTTCCGACGCTTCGCGGCTCGATGCCGAACTCGCCCGCAACGATGCCGGGCCGGTCGATCTCGGACAGATCCTCGAGACCGTGGTCTCGGCCCAGAACGAGACCCGCCGCGAGAGGCAGCCGATGATCGAGCTCGTCACCGAGCGGCGCGGCCAGCGTCCGGGCGGGCGCGATGGCTTCATCGTGCTCGGCCATGATTCCCGGCTGGGCCAGGTGATCGTCAACCTGATCGACAATGCCCGCTCCTTCTCGCCGCCGGACCACCCGGTGCGCGTCATGCTCTCGCGGGTCGGCGACAAGGTGCTCGTCACGGTCGAGGATGGCGGACCGGGGATCGAGCCGCATGCGCTGGAGCGGATCTTCGAGCGCTTCTACACCGACCGTCCCAACGAGGGGTTCGGCCAGAATTCCGGGCTCGGCCTGTCGATCTCGCGCCAGATCGTCGAGGCGCATCGCGGCACGATCCGCGCCGAGAACCGCCTGGGACCGGCCGGGGCCGACGGCGTGCAGCCGCGGCTGGGCGCGCGCTTCATCGTCTGCCTCCCCGCGCTGCCCCAGGCGAATTGAAGCGGGCATGCCGGACACACGCATTCATGCGACCACGGTCGCGATCGGCGAGGCGGGGGTGCTGATCCGCGGGGCGTCGGGCGCCGGCAAGTCGAGCCTCGGGCTGGCCCTGATCGACGCGGCGCGCCGGGACGGCCGCTTCGCGCGGCTGGTCGCCGACGACCGCACCGCGCTGAGCGCCAGGAGCGGCCGGCTGCTGGCCAGGCCGGTCGCGCCGCTTGAGGGGCTGATCGAGCGGCGGGGGCTCGGGCTGACGCCGGAGCCGCACCAGCCGGCCGTGGTCGTGAGGCTCGTCGTGGACATCGCCGGGAGCGAGCCGGCGCGCATGCCGCAGCCGGAGGATCTGCTGGACAGGCTCGAGGGCATCGCCCTGCCGCGGCTGACGGTCGCGGGGCGCGCGGGCGACGAGCGCCTCGTCCTGGCGGCGCTGCGCCTGTTCGACGATGGCGGCTGATGTCGAAAATTTGACAAGTTCGAAGTGGGCCGCTTGCCTATCCTTCGCACCTGCCGCATAAACCGCCACCTTGTCCGGGCGCCGAAAGCGCTCTCCGGTGCCATAGTGAATGATCGGACTCGTCCTCGTGACGCATGGGCATCTGGCCACGGAATTCCGTGCCGCGCTCGAACACGTCGTCGGCCCCCAACAGAACCTCGCCACCATCGCCATCGCCCCCGATGACGACATGGAAGGCCGACGCCGCGACATCATCGCGGCGGTCGAGCAGGTCGAGACCGGCAAGGGCGTCATCGTCCTCACCGACATGTTCGGCGGGACGCCTTCCAACCTCGCCATCTCGGTGATGGAGCCCGGCCGCATCGACGTCGTCGCCGGCGTCAACCTGCCGATGCTGATCAAGCTCGCCAGCGTCCGCGAGGACAAGACCCTCGACGAGGCCGTGACCAGCGCGCAGGATGCGGGCCGCAAATACATCACCGTCGCCAGCCGGGTCCTGGCAGGGAAGTAAGGAATCGCTGCCGTGGACGACAGGCAGGAGATCGACGACTGCGATTGCCCTGAGGTCGAGATCCCTGCGGGCGCCGTCTATGGCGAGTTCCAGATCGTTAACAAGAAGGGGCTGCACGCCCGCGCCACGGCGAAATTCGTGCAATGCGCCTCCGCGTTCGACGCCGACATCACCGTCACCCGCTGCGGCGAGACGGTCGGCGCGACCTCGATCATGGGCATCCTGACGCTCGGAGCCGGCATCGGCTCGACGATCACGGTGGTGGCGAAGGGCCGCGAGGCGAGCGAGGCACTGAAGGCTCTGCAGGCCCTCGTGGCGGACCGGTTCGGCGAGGGCGAGTAGCCCCGCGTCCCATCTTCGGCGACCGGCGCGCGCCCCAAGCTCCCTGATTTCCAATCGGATCCGCGACCGCCCGTCCGGACGGATTGCGGCCGCGCGCGGTAACCATACGTCATTGACTTGACCGGCCGCTCCGGTTCGAGCGATCACATAAAGACATCTTTATATCTTTGATTGCCTTTGGACGTGGGCGCTGCTATGGACCCGCCCATCATTCGAAGACCAGCTGGAGCACGCCCCGTGTCGAAGACCGATTACATCGTCAAGGACATCAGCCTCGCGGAATATGGCCGCAAGGAAATCAACATGGCCCAGGACGAGATGCCGGGCCTGATGGCCATCCGTGAGGAGCACAAGGGCAAGTTCCCGCTCAAGGGCGCCCGCGTCGCCGGCTGCCTGCACATGACCATCCAGACCGCCGTGCTGATCGAGACGCTGAAGGAACTCGGCGCCGATGTGCGCTGGTCGTCCTGCAACATCTTCTCGACCCAGGACCACGCTGCCGCCGCGATCGCCGCGACCGGCACCCCCGTCTTCGCCATCAAGGGCGAGACGCTGGAGGAGTACTGGGAGTACGTGCTGAAGACCGCGACCTGGGGCGACGGCGGCACGCCAAACATGATCCTGGACGACGGCGGCGACCTCACCATGCTGATCATCCTCGGCGCCGAGGCCGAGGCCGGCAAGACCGACTTCCTCGACAAGCCGGGCAACGAGGAAGAGACGATCTTCTTCGCGCTGATCAAGCGCGAGCTGAAGGCCAATCCGGGCTGGTTCACCAAGACCCGCGACGCGATCAAGGGCGTCTCGGAGGAGACCACCACCGGCGTGCACCGCCTCTATGAACTCGCCAAGGCGGGCCGCCTGCCCTTCCCGGCGATCAACGTCAACGACTCGGTCACCAAGTCGAAGTTCGACAACCTCTATGGCTGCCGCGAGTCGCTCGTCGACGCCATCCGCCGCGGCACCGACGTCATGATGTCCGGCAAGGTCGCGGTCGTCGCCGGCTATGGCGACGTCGGCAAGGGCTCGGCCGCCTCGCTGCGCCAGGCCGGCTGCCGCGTGCTCGTCACCGAGATCGATCCGATCTGCGCCCTGCAGGCGGCGATGGAGGGCTACGAGGTCGTGACGATGGAGGACGCCGCCCCGCGCGCCGACATCTTCGTCACCGCCACGGGCAATCTCGACGTCATCACCGTCGATCACATGCGCTCGATGAAGCACCGCGCCATCGTCTGCAACATCGGCCACTTCGATTCGGAGATCCAGGTCGCCGGGCTGAAGAACTTCAAGTGGGACAACGTCAAGCCGCAGGTCGACGAGATCGAGTTCCCCGACGGCAAGCGCATCATCGTGCTGTCGGAAGGCCGCCTGGTGAACCTCGGCAACGCCACCGGCCACCCGAGCTTCGTGAT
>NZ_JAUXYO010000227.1 GCF_030694325.1 Allobosea sp.
CGTCGCGCGCCACCCTTATCTGCGGCCGATCGCGCTCTGCGCCATCGCCTGGAACCTTGCCTTCTTCGCCTTCAGCGCGATGGTCGCGCCTTATGCCGCGCGCATCCTGCTGCTGGCCCCGGAGCGGATCGGCCTCGCCACGGCCGTCTATGGCTCCGGGCTGGTCGTCGGCGCACTGGGCGGCGCGACCCTCATCGCGCGGCTGCCGGTGGGGATCGTGCTTGTCTTCGGCCCAGCCTCGTCGCTGATCGGGGCCACCCTTCTGGCGCTGGCGCCGCCCGCCCTCGGTTGGCCGGCGCTGGCGCTCGCCTTCTTCCTGTTCGGCTTCGGGCCGATCCTCTGGTTCATCGCCCAGACCAGCCTGCGCCAGGCCGTGACGCCGCCGCATCTGCTCGGCCGCGTCAGCGCGACGCTGACCACTGCGATCTACGGCATGCGCCCGCTCGGCGCACTGGCCGGCGGGTTCGCGGCGGAACGCTGGGGGCTGGAGGCGGCGATATGGCTGCCGGTCGCGCTCTTCGCTCTCTCGACGCTGGCGATCCTCGCCTCGCCGATGCCGCGGCTGAAAGCGATGCCGGAGGGAGAGCTCACCCCTCGGGCAGCGGGATGAACTCGGCCTCGTCGCCGGGCACGGTGTCGAAGCGCCCGGCCTTCCATTCCGCCTTGGCCTGGTCGATGCGCTCCTTCGAGGAGGAGACGAAATTC
This sequence comes from Allobosea sp., assembly GCF_030694325.1. GTDB lineage: Bacteria > Pseudomonadota > Alphaproteobacteria > Rhizobiales > Beijerinckiaceae > Allobosea. Next base: position 706 of record NZ_JAUXYO010000227.1, read on the forward strand.
CACCAGATGTGGCGCGGCCCGTCCATCGGTTCGCCGCCGACGATCATCAGCCGGGTCTGGTCGATGCCGAGGATCGAGATCCGGTCGCCGGGCTTGAAGATCAGCAGCTGCCCGGCGCCGAATTCGTCGCCGGCGATGTCGACCCGGCCGGAGACGATGTAGATCGCACGCTCGTCGTAATCGGGGTCGAGCGGCAGGATCGCGCCCGGCGACAGCACGGCCTCGGCATAGAGCGCGTCCCAGGGAAAGGACACCGGCGAGGTCTGGCCATAGGCCGAGCCCATGATCAGGCTGACGCGCTTGCCGCCCTCGACGATGCGCGGCAACTCGGGCGCGGCGTGGTGGACGAAGGCCGGCGCCGTTTCCTCATGCGATTTCGGCAAGGCGAGCCAGGCCTGGATGCCGAACAGCTTCGGCGGCTTCTGGCGCTCCTCCAGCCCCGTGCGCTCGGAATGAACGATGCCGCGGCCCGCCGTCATCAGGTTGACCGCGCCGGGGCGGATCGGCAGCGCGGTGCCCAGCGAATCCCGGTGCATGATCTCGCCGTCGAAGAGATAGGTCACGGTCGAGAGCCCGATATGCGGGTGCGGGCGCACGTCGATGCCCTGGCCGAGCAGGAACTCGGCGGGTCCCATCTGGTCGAAGAAGATGAAAGGTCCGACCATCTTGCGCCCGATCGAGGGCAGGGCGCGGCGCACCGAGAAGCCGCCGAGATCATGCGCGCGCGGCACGATGACCTGCTCGATCGCCTCGCAAGACCGGGCATCGCCCAGGACAGGATCTTCGGCAGGCAGTTGCGACATGGCTCTGGCCTCGATGGTGGGGCCGCTCAGATTGAAAGGAAGCGGAGCGGCGAGCATGCCCGCGGACCGCCCGAGCCGCAACCGCAACCCGCTCGTCGATACTCGCAAAGGTTGTAAAAAACTCTTGATCAATCAAAAAAGCTGTAGTTCTCTATCTCGATGGCGGGCTCGGCGATGCAGCGATGGTGCTCGCTTCCTGGCGCCGTCGAACATTGTCGGGGGCGGACATGAAGGTCGATAATCACCGGCTGAAGCTGGATAGCGGGAAGTTCGCAAGTTTCGTGTCCACGCCCAACATGGGTGAGCAACTGGCGGGTGGAGCGCCCAGCATCCTCGTCGTCCACTACACGGCTGGAGCGACGGCGGCCGGAGCGATCCAGACATTCAAGTCGCAGTCGCCGAACGGCAGAACATCAGCCCATCTGGTGATCGATCACGACGGCCAGATCACGCAGATGGTGCCGTTCGATCGCGTTGCATGGCACGCCGGCGCCAGCCGCTGGCGCGGGCACAACGGCATCAATCAGCATTCGATCGGCATCGAAGTCGCGAACTGGGGCAAGCTGTCTCGGACCGCTGGGGGAGGCTGGGTCAGCTGGACCGGGGCCAGTATACCGGCAAGCCGTGTGATGCTTGCTCCGCACAAACATTTCCCCGGCCAGGAATACGGCTGGGAGATCTTCGATGAGGCGCAGATCGAGGCCTTGATCGCCGCTTGTCGAGCAATCGTCGGCGCCTACGACATCAAGGGGTGGGATCTGGTTGGCCATGACGATATCTCGCCGATCCGCAAGATCGATCCCGGTCCGGCCATGGCCATGGACAGCATCCGGTCTCGCGTCTTCGGGCGCGAGGACGACGCCTTCAACGACAGCCTGTTCCGCGTCAACGCCCCGGGCGACGGGCTCAACCTGCGCGAGAATCCAGGGATCGCCGGCAGCCGCGTGATCAAGAAGCTGCCCCACGGCACCACGGTGCATGTCGTGGAGGTCGTCGGAAGCTGGGCCCTTGTCGCGGAGGTGATCGGTGGCAACGACGACGTCACGGGCTTCACCCATATGAATTGGCTTGTGCCGGCGGCAGCCTGAATTGGCGCCCGCAGACGGAAAGCCCCGCCTCGACCTGCGCGCAACCCTTGGGTGTGCGGGCCGACCCGAAGATTCCCGGGGCGCACCGGGCGGTCGTCGACGGGGCTGATCACGCCCTGTGATTTGAATCTGCCATTCGAACGCGCGGAAGTCGGCCATGGACGCTTCGAGCCCGAAACCCGTCACTTCCTTCGTGAAAGGGTTCCTTTTCATCTCGCTATTCATCGCCTCGATCTACTTCATCCTGCAATCGATCAAGAACGGGTTCGCTGCAGACAAGCAGATGGATTTTGCGATCTGGGCTTCGGTGTTCATGGCCTTCGTCACGCCGGCCGCGATCGTCATGATCCGGCACGAGGTCCGGCTGAGCCGCATCAAACTCATCGAACTCTTCGCGGAAACCTTCAATTTCGTGCCATCCACGCCACGAGCGGCTGCTGTTCCGCAGGCGGTACCTGTGCGGCAGGATGGGATGATCCAGCCGGCTCCGCAGGAGGCTCAGGCCGCCCAGACAGATGCGAATAGCAAGCAAAACGTCTCCTTCGAATTCGTGAAGGGCAAGTACTTCGCCGATCTCGACATTCCACGGCGTCATCAGCAATCGGCTGCGAACGTGCCGCGGTTTCCGATGATGATCCGCTCCGACTGGTTGATGCTGGTGTGCGCGATCCCCTTCATGGTGATCGCCTGGTTCGGGTCGTTCATCCTGTTCGCGCCGCTGATCGAAGTTTCCCGGATCGGCAGGGATTTCGGCGTCGGCTCCTGGCTGTGGCCGAGCATGCTGGCGCTGGGCGGCTCCGACATCAACACGATCAGAGATCCGGCGCAGTTCGAAGCCCAGCACATCAACGTCCTGACCGTGGCGATGCTGGCGTTCGCGGGGGGCTATTTCTTCAGCCTTCGATTGTTGCTGCGGGCCGTCGCCGTCTTCGACCTGTCTCCGATCACCTTCTTGCGCTGCTTCGTTCATATCCTGCTGGCGATGCTTCTGGCCGTGGTGATCTACCGCGTCTTTCCGACGGCTGAGAGTTGGGGGAATGCCCTCTCCCGGACGGGCCAGGCGCTGCAGACCCTCTCGGGCGCGCCGTCGCCCCCTTCGCCGCCCTCGACCTTGCCGCCTGCTGCGCCGGCAACCGTTCCTCCGGGGGGCACGGCTCCGGCCATGGTGCCACCGATGCCCGTCCCGGGCGCGCCGGCCGTTTTGCCCGCGCAACCCGCCGCCGGCGTGACGCCGGCCGCAACCGAACCGCTACGCGACCCGCGAGGCGGCACGATCTGCCAGGCCAACCAGCCCTGCCCGGCACTGGGCCCCGCGGCCGGGGTCAGCGCGATCTGGCTGATCATCGCCTTCGCGCTCGGTTTCATTCCCGATGCCGCGCTGCAGTTCGTGCTTCAGAAGGCGGGTCTGAGCTTCAAGGAACGCTATGCCGACCTCGACCCGCACGCCAAGCTCGTGCCGGTGACCCTGATCGACGGGATCGACAATTTCATCGCCTACCGGCTCGAAGAGGCGAACATCTACGACGTCCAGAACCTCGCCACGGCCAACCCCATCATGCTGCACGTCGAGAGCCCGTTCGGGATCTACGAGACGATCGATTGGGTGGCGCAGGCGCAGCTCTGCACCGTGACCGGCCCTGACCGTTTCCTCCTGCTCAAGACGCTCAACATCCGGACGATCTTCGATCTGGAGCGGGCGGTGATGCCGCATGTCCCGGCGCCCGACGCGCCGGCCGGCGCCGCGGAGCCGCCCGCGCCACCGGACGAGGTGGTGCTCGCCATCGGCGAATTGCTGGTGCGCGACAGCGAGCGCGACAAGGTCATGCGGACGCAGTTGGCACTCGGTCCTGCGGTGGGAGAGGGCCGCGACGGCGCGCGCGGCAGGCCATCCGTGGCCGAAACACAACATATGGTCGCGGTGATGATCGACGACCTTCACGTCCACCGCCTGCGGCAGATCTGGAAGCACATCGTCGGAGAGCTCGGCATCCCTAATGCCAGGCTATGACGCGGCGCGTGGTTCCGGCTTGTCCGCGCTTGCGCCCAGTACTGGTCCCGCACCTGCTGGCGGGCCGCCCGGTGCCTTCAGGGTCCGGCGCGATGTCCTACTTATCGACGTCGAGCGGGGCGGTCCCCGTCGGCTTGCCGTCGGCGGAGAGGGTGATCTTCTCGATGCGTGCCTCGGCCTGCTTCAGCAGCGCGTCGCAGCGTGCCTTCAGCGCCTCGCCGCGGGTGTAGATCGCGATCGATTCCTCGAGCGGCACATCGCCCCGCTCCAGCCGGGCGACGATGTCCTCGAGCTGCTTCAGCGCCGCCTCGAAGGGCAGGGCGGCGACGTCGTCGTTGGAGATGGCTTCACTCACGGCATGATTCCCGGTGTCGCGTCGCTTATCCGCCGGAGCGGCCCGGCCTGCAACCCCGGTCCGGTCGCTCAGACGGGAAGAGCCGAGCTCTTCTTGATCGAGCGCAGCGTCAGCGTCGACTGCACGCGGGTGACTCCGGGCAGCTGCGTGATGATGTCGGTGTGGATGCGCTCGAAATCTGCGCTGTCGCGATAGATCACCCGCATCAGATAGTCATGCGCGCCGGCCAGCAGATGGCATTCGAGGATCTCGGGCAAGTTCTGCACCGCCTGCTCGAAGCCCTCGAGCGAAGCGCGGCCCTGCTGGTCGAGCGTGACGAAGACGAAGGCGGTACCCGGAAACCCTGCGATCTTGTCGTCGAGGATCATCGCGTAGCCGCGGATCAGACCGCTCTCCTCGAGCTGGCGCACCCGGCGCAGGCAGGCCGAGGGCGACAGATGCACCTTCTCGGCGAGGTCGGAATTCGTGATCCGGCCATCGGCCTGCAGGATGCGCAGGATGGCGCGGTCGCGTGAATCGAGTTCGATCGTGGTCATGGTGCCCTGGCTCCCCCGCGCGGATGAATCCTGCGAAAATCGCCGGAGCGCAAGCAATCTTCTGCATCGATTTCAGCAGCGCGGCGCTGCTTTCGGCGTCAATCGCTGCAGAGGCCGCACGATGCTGCCAGCGCGCGCGGCGCCGATCAGTCCCATTTCAGCATGAAGGGCGCGCCTTCGAAGGCGTCCGCCCCGCGCCCGATGCCGGCGATCGCCTCGCGCATGCGTCCGTCGCGGCCGAGCATAGCGTCGGCGATCGCCACGAGCCGCGCATTCGGTGTGGCCGAGGGCGAGGCCTTGCGAAGGCGGGCGGCGAGCTCTGCTTCGTCGCGCTGCGGGGCGAGCGCGCAGGCGGCGATATAGGCGGCCGCCGTCGAGCGGCTGACCCCGGCCCAGCAATGGATCAGGATCGGCGCGGCGCGGTCCCAGCGTCGCATGAAGGCGAGGAAGCGCTCGACATGGGCCTCGGCCGGCACGACATGGCCCTCCATCGGCGCGCTGATGTCGGACAGGCCAAGGAAGAGGTGGTTCGCCTCGCTGATGCCGGCCGGGCGCTCCACGGCGGTGCCGACATTGATCAGCGTGACGAGGTGGCTCGGCCGCACGGCGGCGACGGTCTCATTCAGCTTCGACAGCGGGGAGACATGCAGGGTCGGCATTGGGCGTCCTCGGCTGGCGCGTGCGATGCGCATAGTCCAGCCGGAGGCGGTCGTCATCCCCGACCAGCCGTCCTCCACGCGCAGGCTCACTTGCACCGGGTGGAGCCGCGCGGGGTCGGTCCTTTCGTTTACATATGAACGATCATCCCCTAGAAGGTGCCGACGGGGCGATGTCCTCGCACGAGTTCGCCATGAATCTCTGGTTCCGCCTGATCTGGCTCCTCATGACGAGCCCCTTCCGCCCCCGGCTGGAACCGCTGGCAGAGCCGTCCCGGCTCTCCTTCCGGGTCTGGCCTCACGACCTCGACACCAGCCTGCACATGAACAACGGCCGCTACTGGTCGCTGATGGATCTCGGCCGGACCGACCTGATGCTGCGCACGAAGCTGTGGCGGGCCGTGCTTCGCCACCGCTGGGTGCCGGTGGTCAATGGCGGCATGATCCGCTTCCGGCGGGAGCTGCGCGCCTTCCAGCCCTTCCGCCTCGACACCGAAATCCTGTGCTGGACGCAGAGCTGGCTGGTGATCGAGCACCGCCTGGTGACGCGGGGCAGGGACGGCACGGAGACCGTCGCGGCCCATGCGCTCGTCCGTGTGGCGCTTTATGACCGCGCGGCGCGGGCCTATGTGCCGGTGGCGCGGCTGATGACCGAGATCGGAACGCAGGCGGAAAGTCCCCCGCCGCGGCCCGACGTTACCGCCTTCCTCGCCGCCGAGGACGCGATGCGCAGCACCGCAGCCAGCGCCACCGCCTGAAGCGCCCCCTCGGCGCGCTCGCCGCTCATTCCGCCGCGAAGCGTGTCGCCCGCCACTGGGCCAGCAGGGCGCGCAGGGCGCCGGGCTTCAGCGGCTTGTTGAGCAGATGGACGTCGAGCGCGGCGGCCGCTTCGCGCACATTCGGCGAGCGGTCGGCGGTCAGCAGGATCGCGGGCAGGGCCAGGCGCGAGCGTTCGCGCAGGGTGCTGATCGCGGTCAGGCCGTTGCCATGGTCGAGATGGTAATCGGCGATCAGCGCATCCGGCGCAGCGCGCTTCTGCAGCGTCAGTGCGGCCTCCAGGCTCGCGGCGGTCGTGACCTGGCAACCCCAGCCCTCCAGCAGGCGCTTCATCCCGTCCAGGATGGCGGGCTCGTTGTCGATCACCAGGAGCTTCAGTCCGGCGAGCTGGCCGGGGGGCGCCGCGCGCGGTGCCGGTCCGGTGCTCATCTCGGGCAGCGGGGAGGCGCGCGGCACCAGAACGGCGAAGCGACTGCCCCGGCCCGGCGCCGAATCGAGCGTCAGCTTGTGATCGAGCGTGCGGGCGATGCGCTGGACGATCGACAGGCCGAGCCCGAGCCCGCGGGCCACCTTCGCCCCCTGGTCCAGCCGCTGGAACTCGCGGAACACGGTCTTCTGCTTGCCCTGGGGAATGCCCAGCCCCGTGTCGAGCACCTCGACCGAGACCTGCCCGCCACGGCGCCGGAAGCCGATCAGCACCTTGCCGCTCGGCGTGTACTTGATCGCGTTCGAAACGAGGTTCTGGAGCAGGCGCCGCAGCAGGCGCCGGTCCGAGCGCACGGCGAGGCTCGTCGGCATGAAGACGAGCTTGAGCCCCTTTTCCTGCGCGCTGGGCTCGAATTCGCGTTGGAGCTGGCGCAGCAGCTCGTCGAGCCGGAAGGACGTGATCTCGGGCTTCATCGCCCCGCCGTCGAGGCGCGAGATCTCGAGCAGCGCGGTCAAGATCTCCTCGACCGCGTCGAGCGAGGCGTCGATGTTCTCGGCGAGATCGGGGCTGCCGGCGGCGCGGTCGCGCTCGACCAGCGAGGTCGCGTAGAGCCGGGCCGCATTGAGCGGCTGCAGGATGTCGTGGCTCGCGGCGGCCAGAAAGCGGGTCTTGGAGGCGTTGGCCTCCTCGGCCTCCGCCTTGGCCCGCTGCAGTTCGGCGTTGACGCGCAGGATCTCCTCGGTGCGTTCGACGACGCGCCGCTCCAGGCTCTCATTGGTGCGCTCGAGTTCCTCCTGCGCAGCGACGGCCTCGGTGATGTCGGTATAGGTCGTGACGAAGCCGCCATCGGGCAGCGGGTTGGTGCGGATCTCGATGACCTTCTTCGAAGGGTAGAGCTTCAGCCGGACCGGCTCGCGGTCCCGCACGAAGCTCTGCAGCCGCGCCGCCATCAACTCGTCCTGCTGGCCGTCGCCATAGGCGCCGCGGGCGGCGTTGTAGCGCACGATCTCGTCGAGCCCCGTCCCGAAGCGGACCATCGAGGCGGGCAAGTCGTAGAGCTGGATGAAGGCCTGGTTCCAGGCGAGCAGGCGCAGGTCGCGGTCGAGCACGGTGATGCCCTGGCCGGCATGGTCGAGCCCGTGCTGCAGGATGTCGCGGTTGTACTGCAGCGCCGCGGAGGCGTCGTCGAGCAGCTTGAAGGCGGCCTCGGTGGTGAGGTTGCGCCGCCGCAGCAGCAGCGACAGCACGAGCCGGGAGGACGCGGCGCCGATGGCGGAGGAGAGCAGATGCTCGCCGAAGCGCAGCAGGTGGATGTCGGCATCGCGTGTCGGATGGGGCTCCTCGCCGCGGCTGCCGGCGAAGCTCTCGAAGGCGCGCTGCGTCCGCTCCTGTCCGAGATAGCGCCCGATGGTCGATTGCAGCTCCGCTTCGGTGACGCTGGAGCGCCAGAGCGAGAAGGACTGCGCCATGGTGGCCCGGTCCGACTCGACGAAGGCGTTGGCCTGCAGGCGCTCCATCGCGGTCGCCGGCCGCAGCAGCGAAAAGACGACATAGGCGAGCAGGTTCAGCCCCAGGCTCCAGAAGACGCCATGCGGCAGGGGCGGCAGGTCGAGGCCGAACAGCGCCTCCGGCCGCAGTGCCGCATAGCCGAGCGGCCCGTTGGCGACGATCTCGGCCCAGAGGCTGCCTGGCTTCACCAGGCTCGGGATCAGCAGCGTATAGGCCCAGGTTGCGATGCCGACGATCAGCCCGGCTGCGGCGCCCAGCGCCGTGCCGCGGCGCCAGACCAGCCCCCCGAAGAAGGCGGGCGCGATCTGCGCCGTTGCCGCAAAGGACAACAGGCCGATCGCGACCAGCGCCTGTTCCCCGGCCGCGCGGTAATAGGCGTAGCCGAGCAGGATGACGCAGAGGATCGCGACACGCCGGATGATCACGACCTGGGAGCCCAGGTCACCGCCCATCGTGCCGTTGCCGGCACCTCGCTGGTCGACGGGCAAGGCCGAGCCCGCCGGGTCGCTCAGGGCCCGGCGGCCGCGCAGCAGCACCGGCATGACGAGGTGATTCGAGATCATGATCGCCAGCGCGACCGAGGCGACGATCACCATGGCGGTCGCCGCCGAAAGTCCGCCGACGAAGACGAGCAGGGCGAGCATCCCGGCATCTTTCTGCAGCGGCAGCAGCAGGACGGTCATGTCCCGGTCGATGCCGGGGCCCGGCATCAGCAATTCGCCCGCCATCGCCAGCGGCAGCACGAAGAGGTTGATCAGGACGAGATAGAGCGGGAACATCCAGGCGGCGCGGCGGACATCGGCGGCGTCGCGGTTCTCGACGATCGTCATGTGGAACTGGCGCGCCAGCAGCAGCGCGGCGCAGGCCGACAGCAGCGTCAGCGTCAGGAAGGTGGTCCAGCTCGAGGTCCGTTCCCAGATCGGTGCCGCGCCGCCCGGCAGGTTCGCCGCCTGGGCGAAGAGGTCGCGAGGGCCGTCATAAAGCCCGTAGACGATGAACACGCCCAGCACGAGGAAGGCGACCAGCTTGACCAGGGATTCGACCGCGATGGCGAGCACCAGCCCGTCCTGATGCTCGGTGGCGTCGATATGGCGCGTGCCGAAGGCGCAGGCGAAGCCGGCCAGAACCATCGCGACCAGGAAGGCGAGATCGGTCAGGACCGGCGCGTCCGCGGCCGCGGGCCGGCCGCCCGTCGCGGCCAGGAGCACGGAGAGGGAACTCGCGACCGCCTTGAGCTGGAGCGCGATATAGGGCAGGGCGCCGATCACGGCCACGAGGCAGACCAGCGCCGCGACGCGCTCGCTCTTGCCGTAGCGGGCGCCGACGAAATCCGCGACCGAGGTGATGTTCTGGGATTTCGCGGTTCTGACGATGCGCTCGACGAAGCGGTGGCCGAAGCCG
>NZ_JAUXYO010000228.1 GCF_030694325.1 Allobosea sp.
GGCATGCCCCGTAGCGACGAGCAGGCCGCGCGCTGGATGGCGCAGGCCGCCGCTGCCGGACACCTGCCCGCCGAGGTCGAATATGCGATCATGCTGTTCAACGGCACCGGCGTCGCGGCCGATGAGACGGCCGCCGCGAAGCTCTTCCTGCGCGCCGCCGGCAAGGGCAACCCGATCGCCCAGAACCGAATCGCGCGGCTCTACCAGAGCGGGCGGGGCATTCCCCCCGACTCGATCGAGGCCGCCGCCTGGCATCTGGCGGCGCGCGCGCGAGGCCTCGACGATCCCGCGCTGGCCCAGCTCTTCGACCGGCTCAACCCCGAGCAGCAGGGCCGCGCCGCCCGCCTCGCCGCCGAGCGGATCGAGGGCGCGGCCTTGACGTCGCCCTAACGGGCGAGCAAGGGACCGTTTGAATTTCAACTGACCCACCAGCCCTCATCCTGAGGAGCGATCGCAGATCGCGTCTCGAAGGATGGTCCAGGAGGCTCCGGAGACGTCTGGAGCATCCTTCGAGATGCCGCTGCGCGGCTCCTCAGGATGAGGGCTCGATTGACGAGCCGGACTCTCGTGCCGTGAGATCTGGACGATGCGCCGTAGCGGCGCACAAGAGGTAACGATGATCCGCTCCCCCCTGATGACCGTGATGACCGACGCCGTGATGAAGGCGTCCCGTTCCCTCAAGCGCGATTTCGGCGAGGTCGAGAACCTGCAGGTGCTGGCCAAGGGCCCGGGCGACTTCGTCTCCAAGGCCGACACCAAGGCGGAGGAGATCATCCGCGCCTCGCTGGAGAAGGCGAGGCCAGGCTACGGCTTCGTGATGGAGGAGGCCGGCAGCGTGCTCGGCACCGACGAGAGCAACCGCTGGCACATCGACCCGCTCGACGGCACCCACAACTTCCTGCGCGGCGTCCCGCACTGGAACATCTCGGTGGCGCTGGAGCGCGACAACCAGTTCGTCGCGGGCGTGATCTACGACGCCGCAAAGGACGAGCTCTTCATCGCCGAGAAGGGCAAGGGCGCCTATGTCAACAACCGCCGCATGCGCGTCTCGGGCCGGCGCGAGCCGACCGAGATGCTCGTCGGCATGGGCGTGCCCCACATCGGCAAGGGCGGCCACCCGCTCTTCCTGCGCGAGCTCGGCGCGGTGATGACGCGCTTCTCCAATGCCCGCCGCATGGGCTGCGCGGCGCTCGACATCGCCTATGTCGCCGCCGGGCGCTTCGACGCCTATTGGGAGCGCGACCTCAACACCTGGGACTTCGCGGCCGGCGCCGTGATGATCCGCGAGGCGGGCGGCACCTTCGGCACGCTCGACGGCAAGCAGCCGACGATGGCGCGCGACATCATCTGCGGCAACGAGATCGGCGAGCAGGCCCTGCGCGCGGCGCTCAAGGCCGCCTGAGCCGCGCAGCACCGCGGCAACAGCCCGGACTTTGGTCATATCTCCTTGATCTTTCGCGCTTGATCATCGCGGCACGGGAAGCGACAGTCCCTCCCGTCACGGTGGCGAACGGAAGATTAAGCATGGCGACTGAGGATCTGGCGGCCGAACGCGAAGCGGCCGCGCCCCCGCGGGACGAGACGCGATTCTCGCGCCCGCTGCGCTATGTTGTCCGCGCCCTCGTCTTTCTCGCCCTGATCGGCTTTCTCGGCTTCATCCTGCAGGCCGGGCTGATCTCGGCCTTCATGACCAATCCGGGCCTGAACGGCCTGATCCTGGGCTCGCTCTTCGTCGGCGTGCTGATCGCGCTGCGCGAACTCTGGCGCATCCATGCCGAGGCCCGCGCCGCCACCCGCCTTGCCGCCGACCCCGGCGCCGCGCAGATCCGCCGCGGCCAGGTCATCGCGCCGCTCGGCCCCGTCCTGCCCGCGCTCGACAGCCGCAGCCTCGCGCCCGCCCAGGCGGCGACCGTGCTCGAATCGGTCGCGGTGAGGCTCGACGACGGCCGCGAAGTGCTGCGCTATCTCGCCGGCCTGCTGGTCTTCCTCGGCCTGCTCGGCACCTTCTGGGGCCTGCTCGACACCGTGTCCTCGGTCGGCAACGTCATCCGGAGCCTGCGCACCGGCGCCGAAGCCGGCGTGCTGTTCGACGAGCTCAAGGCCGGCCTCGCCGCGCCGCTCGCCGGCATGGGCCTGTCCTTCTCCTCCTCGCTCTTCGGCATTGCCGGCTCGCTGATCCTCGGCTTCCTCGAATTGCAGGTCGCCCAGGCGCAGAGGCGCTTCCGCAACGAGATGGAGAGCTGGCTCGGCACCCGCACCGGCGGCGCGAATCTCCCCGGCATCCAGCCGCTGGCGGGCGACCCGCTCGGTGACCGGCTCGACCGGCTCGGCGCCGCCATGGCCGAGAGCGGCGCCAACAACCGTGCCGCGACGCAGGCGCTCGCCAGTCTCGCCGAGGGCATCCAGGGCCTCGTCCAGCACATGCGCTCCGAGCAGCAGCTGATCCGCGACTGGGTCGAGGCCCAGGCCGCCCGCGAGAAGGACATGAAGCGCCTGCTCGAGCGCCTCACCGCCGACAATGTGATGGAGCCCTGACGGCGATGGCCCTCTCCCGCTCCCACCGCCGCGACGAGGTCAATTTCTGGCCGGGCTTCGTCGACGCGCTCTCGACGATGCTGATCGGCATCGTGTTCCTGCTCTCCGTCTTCGTGCTCGGGCAGTTCTTCCTGTCGCAGGAGCTGACCGGCAAGGACACCGCCCTCGACCGGCTCAACCGGCAGATCTCGGAGCTGACCGACCTGCTCGCCCTCGAGCGCGCCTCGAACCGCCAGGCCCAGGAGAACCTGACGCTGCTGCAATCCTCGCTGACGCGCGAGCAGGCCGAGCGCGGCCGCATCCAGGACATGCTCGCCGCCCAGCCCGGCAACCAGGCGGCCCAGCTCGGCGAGGCACAGAAGGCGCTCGAGGCCGAGAAGCAGCTCTCCGCCCGCGCCCAGGCCACCGTCGACATGGTCAACCAGCAGATTCTCGCCATGCGTCGCCAGCTCGCCGCGCTGGAGGAGGCGCTGGGCGCCTCCGAGGCGAAGGACAGGGAGGCGCAGGCCCGCATCTCCGAACTCGGCTCGCGACTGAACGTGGCCCTGGCCCAGCGCGTCCAGGAACTGGCGCGCTACCGCTCGGACTTCTTCGGCCGTCTGCGTCAGGTGCTCGGCACCAGGCCCGACATCCGCGTCGTCGGCGACCGCTTCGTCTTCCAGTCCGAGGTCTTCTTCGATGCGGGGCAGGCCGTGCTGAAGCCGGAGGGCCGCGGCGAACTCGACAAGCTCGGCGCGATCATCGCCGATCTCGGCCGCGAGATGCCGCCCGACCTGCCCTGGATCCTGCGCGTCGACGGCCACACCGACAACCGGCCGATCCGCTCGCCGCAATTCCCGTCGAACTGGCACCTCTCGGCGGCCCGCGCCATCGCGGTGGTCGAATATCTCGTCACCAAGGGCATCTCGGCCGATCGCATCGCCGCCACCGGTTTCGGCGAGTTCCAGCCGCTCGACGTCGCCAACACCGACGACGCCTGGCGCCGCAACCGCCGCATCGAGTTCAAGATCACCGAGCGGTGAGGCGTATGGCGCGGGGACGGGCAATCAGAGGGGCTGCTGCGATGCTGTTCGTCGCCGCGGCAGCCGCCATCTCTGCCCCCGCAATGGCCGAGCCCCGCCGCTCCGCGACAGAGGATTGCGCCGCCTGCCACGGGCTCGACGGCATCGCCCGCGACACCGAGATGCCCCATCTCGCCGGGCAGAACGAGCGCTATCTCTTCAACCAGATGATGGCGTTCCGAAGCGGCAAGCGCGCCCACAAGGAGATGCGCTACATGGCCCGCCAGATGAGCATCGAGGAGATTGCGGCGCTCGCCGCCCATTACGCGGTGTTTCCGCCGCGCTGACCACTGCCCGGAGCCCGACATGCCTTTCGCAGAGCCCGCCGACGCCGCCGCCCGCCGCTCCCGGCCGCTGACCATCTGCTACCCCGTCGAGAGCCTGCCGAAGCCCGACATGGCGCTGCTGGCGCGGGCGCGCGAGCATCTCACGAAGATCGACGAGATCATCGTCGCGCCGCGCGACGCGGAGGCCTTCGAGGTCCCCGCCGGCCACTTCTTCCGCATCGTCGGCGTCGAGGGCCCGCAGGTCGGCGATCTCAACCTCTGGAACATCAACGACCTGTCCGAGCGCTTCTTCAGCGGCAAGACGCGCCAGCTCCACGCCACCCATGTCTCGATCGGCGACCGGCTCTGGAGCAGCCTGCCGTCCCTGCGGCCGCTGGCGACCATCACCCACGACACGCTGGCCTGGTACGGCATCGACGCCGATGGCGGCGCCGTTCACGACGTCATCGGCACGCGCTGCGATCCCTACACCAACCGCCTGCTCTCGGGCAGCGACTACCACCATTGCTGCCATTCCAACCTGACGCGGGCGCTCGCCAGGGCGAAGGGGCTGCCGGTGACGGAGGCCGAGAGGCATGTCCACGACGTCCTCAACGTCTTCATGTGCACCGGCTTCACCCGCGGCACGCATCAGTACTTCATGAAGGCGAGCCCGGTGCGGCCGGGCGACTACATCGAGTTCTTCGCCGAGATCGACCTGCTCGGCGCGCTCTCCGCCTGTCCGGGCGGCGATTGCAGCACGACCCATTCCAGCGATGTCGCCGCCTGCCACCCCCTCAAGGTCGAGATCTTCCGCACGCAGCCGGATCTGCTCGCCGGCTGGGCGTCCCCGCCTCCCAGCGCCTATCCGCGCACGCACGGGCTCTGAGGCGTCGGAACCCAACGCGCAACCCGCTCCGCGGGACACCGGACGGCGCGTTTGACAAAGCTGCCCTTGCGGAAGTCAGATGCGCGCGGGACTGAGCTTTGGTGGTTGGGGGATTTTGATGAGGATAGCAGCCTTGGTGGCCTTCGCCGCCGTGATGTCGGTCGGCATGCCGGCCCTCGCGCAGCAGCAGAGCGAAATCGTCTTCTGCAACAAGACCGGGGCGAAGATCTTCACCGCGCTGGCTCATGTCCCCCAGACGACCAAGAAATGGACGCTGACCGCCTGGCAGACGATTCCGGCCGGCGGCTGCAAGAGCGTCGCGCGCTGGAACACCGCGCTGTTCTACTATTATGCCGAAAAGGAGGGCCGGACGTATCACTGGCCGGGCCAATCCGGCATCGACAAGACCTTCTGCGTGCCCACCCGCGCCGTCACGCGCGAGATCGTCGGCGGCACCTGCCCGAGCGGGGAACGCAGCGTCGGCTTCAAGGGCACCGTGCCCAACGCCGGCAAGTACACGATCAACCTGACCTCCTGAGCACGGGCCCTAAAGGCGGCGCTCAGGCCGCCTCCAGCCCGAACTGCAGCGCGGCCAGCCGGGCATAGAGCCCGCCGCGGGCCTTGAGTTCGGCATGCGTCCCCTCCTCGACGACGCGACCGTCCTCCATCACCAGGATGCGGTCGGCGGAGAGGATCGTGGCCAGGCGATGCGCCACGACCAGCGTGGTGCGGCCCTTCATCAGCGCGTCGAGCGCATCCTGCACCGCCCGCTCGCTCTCGGAATCGAGCGCGCTTGTGGCCTCGTCGAGCAGCAGGATCGGCGCGTCCTTGAGCACCGCCCGGGCGATCGCCAGCCGCTGCCGCTGCCCGCCCGACAGCGTCACGCCACGCTCGCCGACGATGGTGTCGTAGCCCTGTGGCAACTCCCGGATGAAGCCGTCCGCCGCCGCCAGCCGTGCCGCCTCCTCGACCTGCGCCAGCGTCGCCTCGGGACGGCCATAGGCGATGTTGTCGCGCACCGAGACACCGAACACGGTCGGCTCCTGCGGCACCAGCGCGAAGCGCTGCCGCCAGGCCTCGGGGTCGACCTGCGGGCCCGCCATGCCATCGACCACGACACGCCCGGCGGCCGGATCGTAGAAGCGCAGCGCCAGTTGCAGCACCGTGCTCTTGCCGGCCCCCGAAGGCCCGACCAGCGCCACCCGCTAGCCGGCCCGCACCGAGAAGGTGAGATCCGACAGTGCCTCGACGCTGCGTCCGGGATAGCTGAAGGAGACGCGCTCAAAAGCGAGTTCGCCGCGCGCCGGCTCCGGCATCGGAGCGGGGTTCGGCGGCGCGGCGATGGCGGGCTTCAGGGCGAGGATCTCGCCGAGCCGCCCGGCGGCGCCGGCGGCCGCCGAGACGTCGCCATAGACCTCGGAGAGCTGGCCGAGCGAACTCGCCGCCAGCACGGCATAGAGCAGGAACTGCGACAGCCGCCCGCCGCTCATCCGCCCCTCGAAGACCTCGGTCGCGCCCGTCCACAGCACCCAGACCACGCTGGCGCTGACGAGGAAGATCGCGACGCCGGAAAGCAGCGCGCGCGAGGCGGTCGCGGCGCGCGAGGCGCCATAGGCCTCGTCCGAGGCCTGGCCGAAGCGGGCGGCCGTCTGCCGCGAAGCCCCGAAGGACTGCATGGTGCGGATCGCCCCCACCGCCTCCGAGGCGAAGGCCGACGCGTCGGCCAGCCGGTCCTGAGCCGCCCGGGCGCGCCGGCGCACCGAGCGCCCGGAGAAGACCAGCGGCAGCACGATCAGCGGGATCGCGCCGATCACGATGGCCGAGAGCTGCGGGCTGGTCGCGATCATCAGCGAGAGCGCGCCGATGGTCATGATCGCATTGCGCAGCGCGATCGAGGCGGTCGAGCCGAAGGTCGACTTGATCTGCGTCGTGTCGGCGGTCAGACGCGAGACCAGGTCGCCCGCCCGGCTCGAATCGAAGAAGGCGGGCTCCAGCCGCGTCAAATGGGCGAAGACGTCGGCCCGCAGATCGGCGACGATGCGCTCGCCCACCGTCATGACGAGGTAGAAGCGCGCCGAGCTCGCCACGGCCAGGACCGCGACCACGCCGATCAGCAGCACGAAATAGCTGTTGGCGAGCTGCTGCTCGCCGCCGGAGAATCCGACATCGATCACGCGTCGCACCGCCACCGGCAGCGCGAGCGTCGCCGCGGAGGCGATGACGAGGGCCAGCAGCGCCAGCGCGATGCGCTTGCGATATCTCAGCGCATAGGGCCAGAAGGACGCCAGCGAGCGGAAGTCGGGCCGTGCTTTGGTGTCGTCTTTTTCGGCTGCGGGCACGCGTCTTTGTCCTGTTCTGCTTGCGCTGTCGGCCCGGCTGAGATATGTGCACGCGACTTCACGACAGGCTCATACGAATTTTTCGACGGGCCGGGCAGGCTTGCCTGCTTGTCGACCACGCCCGTTTTCGACGTTTGAGGATTTAGCCATGGCCAAGACCGGCATCCACCCCGACTACCACACCATCAAGGTCGTCATGACCAATGGCACGGAATACTTCACGCGTTCGACGCTCGGCAAGGAGGGCGACACGCTTAACCTCGACATCGACCCGACGACGCATCCGGCTTGGACCGGCGGCTCGCAGCAGATGCTCGACCGTGGCGGCCGCGTGTCGCGCTTCAATTCGCGCTTCTCCGCAATCGGCGCGCTCGGCAAGAAGTGATCTGCCGGCGGATGTGCCCGCCTGCGCTGATCTGAATCAAGAACGGCCCGGTCTTTCGACCGGGCCGTTTCGTTTTGGGGCGCGTCCCGGCGCGGCGATCGGCCGCGCGGCGAATTCAGAGCGCGAGGCCGAGGCGGGCCTGGAGGCTGGCAAGCTGGTCCTGGACCGGATTGGCCTTCTCGGCCGGCGCCGGCGCATTCATCTGGCCCTCGAGATGGCGGATGCGGGCCTGCAGCCGGAACGAATGAGCGATGAGGTCGTGGAGGCCCTGCGGCAGGCGCTCGAGCTCGGCCGCCGTGCCCGACACGCCGGTCTCCGGGATGCGCACCTTGGCGTTCTCGGCGCGGGCCTGCTCGGCGGTCATCTCGCCCTCGGCGACGGCGCGCTGCACCAGGAGCCAGGAGGCGATCTGCATCAGCCGCGTCGTCAGGCGCATGCTTTCCGTCGCATAGCCGAGCGCGACCTCGCGTGGCAGCGCCGCCGACGCGGCCCGGCCCTCGCCGTCGAGATAGGCGGCGGTGTCCTCGACCAGACCCATCCCCTCGCGGAACAGCACCATGAAGGCATCGGACTTCACGAAGCCGCGCGCGAACGAGATCGCGCCGTCCTCGCTGGCGGTCTCGCGGATCAGCAGGTCGTTCATGGCCTTGTCTCCCATCGGCACAACACCGTGTCCGCATGGCACGCGTCACGGCTCATGCCGTCGATGTCGCAAGGATAGCGCCGATGCGCAGGGGCCGCGCCGGTAACGTCCGGTTAACCTTAACGCGGGTAGAGACCATAAAAAAGAGCCGCCCGGAGGCGGCTCGAAGGTCAACAGGGAGGCGTCAAACAGAGCGGGCAGGAGCCACTCGCATCCAGACAAACTGGATGATGAGATTCATACTTTGGAATCGTTAAGAGGCCCTTAACGCGGGGGCAATCTGCCGCGTTTTCAGCCGGGCTTTCGGAAAAACGCATCGGCCGCGCTGCGCGAGGCGTCTTTCTTCGCTCGTGCTTCGGCCAGCCGCTCGATCTCGGCCTTCAGCGCCGCCACCCGCAGGTCGATCTCGGCCAGGGACAGCATCGACAGATCCTGCCCGATCTCGTGGACGGGCTTCGGCTTGGGCCGGTCGTCATCGGAAAACAGCGACATTGGCGCTTCCCCTGCAAGCTCGTCCGCGTGACGAGCCCGGCAGATTACGCCCCTCGCCCGGCCCGCGCCACCGGCACGGCAAGGCGTCTCGCCGGCTCTTTTTCTTGGACAGCCGCCCCCGCCTCCCCTATAAGCCGCCCATCCTGTTCATCGTCGATGATTTGGATGGCCGCCGAAGAGGCCGGTCGGCGCCCGAGAGCTATTGCCCGCGACGTTGACCCGGCCGATTGCCGGATTCCGAGATTCCAGGAGACAGCCCGTGTCGTTACCTCCGCTGATGCCGAAAGCCACCGCGGTCTGGCTGGTCGAGAACACGTCCCTGACCTTCGAGCAGATCGCCGAGTTCTGCAAACTCCACCCGCTCGAAGTGCGCGGCATCGCCGATGGCGAGGTCGCGGCCGGCATCAAGGGGTTGGACCCGATCAACTCCGGGCAGCTCACCCGCGAGGAGCTCGAGCGCGCCGCCGCCAACCCGGCCCACCACCTCAAGCTCGCCGAGCGCAAGGTGAAGGTGCCCGAGATGAAGAAGACGAAGGGGCCGCGCTATACCCCCGTCTCGAAGCGGCAGGACCGGCCAAACGCCATCCTCTGGCTGCTGCGCAACCATCCCGAGCTCAAGGACGCGCAGATCATCCGCCTGATCGGCACGACCAAGTCGACGATCGCGCAGATCCGCGACCGGACCCACTGGAACGCCCAGACGCTCTCGCCGATCGACCCGGTCAGCCTCGGCCTGTGCTCGCAGATCGATCTCGACTTCGAGGTCGGCCGCGCCGCCAAGGACCGCCCGGCCATGGTCGCCGAGATCGGCTCGACGCTGCTGCCGGCCGAGGAGACCACGGCGCCGGAGCCCGCGCCGCTCAGCCAGACCTTCGCCGACATGGGCAAGCCCAAGCGCGAGGAGGAGGCGGCGATCGACGTCGATTCCGTCTTCGCCAAGCTCAAGCAGATGAAGCGTCCGGTCGACGAGGACGACGAGGCCTGAGGCCTCGCCTGCCGGAAACCTCGCTTACAGCCAGGTTTCCGGATCGCGCTTGCCGTGGATCACGCGCACGACATCCACGCCGCCAGGCCCCGACCTGTAGAGAATGACATAGGGTCCGTGCGGAAAGAGCCTGACGTCCCGACCGACCTCGGGACGTGCCGGCCCCATTCCCGGCGTTTCACCGAGATGGCTGAAGCGACGATACAACTCGTCAAGCCATTTGCGCGCGGCGGACGGGCTCTCCGCGTCGATGCCGGCAGCGATTGACGTGATGTCGCTCATCGCACGGGGCAGGACTCGAAAGCCCATGCGGCGTCACGCCTCCTGCCTGCCGAAGACAGCGGACCGTATGCGGGCGAAAGCCTCGTCCCCGTCGACCGGCTCTCCGCTCGCGAGCCCTTCCTCATAGGCCTGCTTCAGCCTCGCCAGTTCGAGGGCCCGGATTTCCTCGCGCTGCTCCCACAGCCGCAGCGCGTCGCGCACCACCTCGCTGTTGGAGGCATAGGCCCCGCTCTCGACGGCCTGGCTGAGCCGCGCGAGCTGCTTGGGCGAGAGCGAGATGGTGAGGGGGCGCATGGCGTCGTTCTTCATGCGCGCAGCCTAGCCGACCTCACAATTTCTCACAAGAACGCATAAGCGCCCCGATCGCCCTACCCCAGCCCCTTCGCTTTCAGCGCCAGCCCGATCTCGTCCAGCACCGCCGGATCCTCGATCGTCGCCGGCATCGTGTAGTCCTCGCCATCGGCGATCTTCTTCATCGTGGCGCGCAGGATCTTGCCGGAGCGGGTCTTGGGCAGGCGCCCGACCGTCAGCGCCAGCCGGAAGGCGGCGACGGGGCCGATCTTCTCGCGCACCAGCGCCACCAGTTCGCGCTCGACCGCGTCGGGGCTCTGGGTAATGCCCGACTTGAGCACCACGAAGCCGCAGGGCTGCTCGCCCTTGACCGCGTCGCGGATGCCGACGACCGCGCATTCGGCCACGGCGGGATGCGAGGCCAGCACCTCCTCCATGCCCCCCGTCGAGAGGCGGTGGCCGGCGACGTTGATGATGTCGTCGGTACGCCCCATGATGAAGACATAGCCGTCGGCGTCGATGAAGCCGGCATCCGAGGTGTTGTAGTAGCCCGGATAGGCCGCGAGATAGGATTCGACGAAGCGCTCCTCGGCCTGCCACAGGGTCGGCAGGGCGCAGGGCGGCAGGGGCAGCTTGATCACGATCGCGCCCATCGTGCCGGGTGGCACCGGCCGCCCGCCGTCGTCGACGCATTGAACGTCATAGCCCGGCATCGGCACCGTCGGGGAGCCCGGCTTCACCGGCAGCAATTCGAGCCCGATCGGGTTGCCGACGATCGGCGAGCCGGTCTCGGTCTGCCACCAATGGTCGATGACCGGCACCTTCAGGATGTCCTGCGCCCAGATAAGCGTATCGGGATCGGCCCGCTCGCCGGCCAGGAACAGCGCCCGGAAATGGGAGAGATCATAGGCCGGCAGCAGCTTGGCCTCCGGATCTTCCTTGCGGATGGCGCGGAAAGCGGTGGGCGCCGTGAACAGCACGACAGCCTTGTGTTCGGCGATCAGCCGCCAGAAGGCCCCCGCATCGGGCGTGCCCACCGGCTTGCCCTCGAAGAGCACCGAGGTCGCGCCCTGGATCAGCGGCGCATAGACGATGTAGCTGTGGCCGACGACCCAGCCGACATCGGACGCCGTGATCATCACCTCGCCCGGCTTCACGCCGTAGAGATTGTCCATCGTCCATTTCAGCGCGACCAGATGGCCGCCATTGTCGCGCACCACGCCCTTGGGCTTCCCGGTCGTGCCCGAGGTGTAGAGGATGTAGAGCGGGTCCGTCGCCGCGACGGGGACGCATTCCGCCCGTTTCCCTTGAGCCTTCGCCGCCGCGACCAGCATGCGCCAGTTCTTGTCGCGGGTGGCATGCATCGAGGCCTCGACCTGCGGCCGCTGCAGGATCAGGCAGGCCTGCGGCTTGTGCGAGGACAACTCGATCGCCTGGTCGAGCAGCGGCTTGTATTCGATGACGCGGCTGGGCTCGATGCCGCAGGTCGCGGCCAGGATCACCTTTGGCGTCGCGTCCTCGATGCGCGTCGCCAGTTCCTTGGCCGCGAAGCCGCCGAACACGACCGAATGCACCGCGCCGATGCGCGCGCAGGCCAGCATGGCGAAGGCCGCTTCCGGCACCATCGGCATGTAGAGGACGACGCGGTCGCCCTTGCCGACGCCGAGATCCTGCAGCACCGCCGCGAGCGCCCCGACCTCATCCAGCATCTGCGCGTAGGTATACACCGCCTTGCTGCCCGTGACCGGGCTGTCATGGATCAGCGCCGGCTGCTCGCCCCGTCCGTCGCGCACATGCCGGTCGAGCGCGTTGAAGCAGGTGTTGCAGGTCGCGTCCGGGAACCAGCGACCATAGGCGCCCTGCGAAGCATCGAAGATGCGCTGCGGCGGCGAGACCCAGTCGATCGCCTGCGCGGCTTCAGCCCAGAAGCCCTCGGGATCGGCCTGCCAGCGCCCATAGACCTCGCCGTAGCGGCCCTTCTCCGACATGGCACCCTCCCCTCGCCTTTTTTGTTGTCGCCATCCCTTCACAGACGCATGACGCGCCGTCGAGAGCGACTTTCGCACATGGCGCCCCCGCGCCCTTGATCTTCTACCGCGCTTCGGGAGATGCCACGGTTGATCTGGCGCAAGCGCCGCCCTTCGCCTTTTGGACCCCTCCCGGCATGCTGCTCGACCCCGCCTTCTTCGCCGCCATGGTGCCGGCGGTCATCCTGATGGGGCTGTCGAAGGGCGGCTTCTCGGGGCTCGGCCTGCTCTCGCTGCCGCTGATGGCACAGGTCGTCTCGCCGGTGACGGCGGCCGCGATCATGCTGCCGGTGCTGATGTCGCAGGATGTCGTGACCGTCTGGTCCTACCGCCGCGATTTCGACAGGCGGACGCTGGCGACACTCCTGCCAGGCGCCGCACTCGGCATCTTCGCGGGCTATCTGCTGGCAGCGCGGGTGGCGGATGGCGCCGTCGTTCTCGCGGTCGGCCTGATCTCGGTCGTTTTCGCGCTGCGCAATCTGCTCGCCGGTGGCGGAGCCGAACTGCCGCCGACGCGCTCGAACTATCCGCAGGGCACGTTCTGGGGGGCACTCTGCGGCTTCACCAGCATGATCGCCCATGCCGGCGGGCCGCCCTACCAGATCTACACCATGCCGCTGCGGTTAGCCCCGGCCGTCTTCGTCGGGACGGGGGCGATCTTCTTCGCGCTGATCAACGTCATCAAGGTCGCCCCCTATATCGCGCTGGGACAGTTCACGACCGCCAACCTCACCGCCTCGCTGGTGCTGCTGCCGGTCGCCATCGTCTCGACCGTCGCGGGGGTCTGGCTGGTCCGCCGGGTGCCGGTGAAGCGCTTCTACAAGATCATCTACAGCCTGCTCCTGCTGGTCGGCCTGAAGCTGACCTATGACGGGCTGAACGGCCTCCATTGGCTCTGACATGATGCCAGCATGCCCCCTTGCGCCCTATCGGACAAAGGGATGGATTACGGTCACGGCCCGCAGAGGCTAAGCCGAACGGGAGGGGACACCGCATGACGACATCCGCCTACGACACCGATCTCGACCGCAACCCGGCCAATCACCAGCCGCTGACGCCCCTGCCCTTCCTCGAACGCGCGGCGAGCGTCTATCCTGACCATACCGCCATCATCCACGGCCCGCTGCGGCGCTCCTACGCCGAGTTCTATGCCCGCGCGCGGCGCCTTGCCTCCGCACTCGCCCGCCACGGCATCGGCAAGAACGACACCGTCGCCGCCATGCTGCCCAACACCCCGGCGATGCTGGAGTGCCATTATGGCGTGCCGATGTGCGGCGCCGTGCTGAACACGCTCAACACCCGTCTCGACGCGGCGATCATCGCGTTTTCGTTGGATCATGGCGAGGCCAAGGTCCTGATCACCGACCGGGAGTTCTCGAAGACGATCAAGGAGGCGCTGACGCTCTGCAAGGCCAAGCCCCTGGTCATCGACTATGACGACCCCGTTTATGACGGCCCCGGCGAACGGTTGGGCAGCGTCGAGTACGAGGATTTCATCGCCGGCGGCGACCCCGATTTCGCCTGGGTGATGCCTGACGACGAGTGGGACGCGATCGCGCTGAACTACACCTCCGGCACGACCGGCGACCCCAAGGGTGTGGTCTACCACCACCGCGGCGCCAATCTGCTGGCGACCTCGAACATTCTCACCGGGCAGATGGGCCGCCACCCGGTCTATCTCTGGACGCTGCCGATGTTTCACTGCAACGGCTGGTGCTTCCCCTGGTCGATCTCGCTCGTCGCCGGCACCCATGTCTGCCTGCGCCAGGTCCGCGCCAAGGCGATGTACGATGCACTGGCCGACCATGGCGTGACCCATCTCTGCGGCGCGCCGATCGTGATGTCGGCCCTGCTCAACGCGCCCGCCGAGGAGCGCCGCGACTTCGCGCAGACGGTCGCCTTCTTCACCGCCGCCGCCCCGCCGCCGGAAGCCGTGCTCGCCGGCATGAAGCAGGCGGGCTTCGAGGTGACGCATCTTTACGGGCTTACCGAGTGCTACGGCCCCGCCGTCGTCAACGACTGGAACCACGCCTGGGACGCGCTGCCAGCCGCTGAGCAGGCGGCCCTGAAGGCCCGCCAGGGCGTGCGCTACCCGGCGCTGGAAGGGCTCGACGTGCTCGACCCCGAGACGATGCAGCCTGTCCCGCGCGACGGCGTCACGATGGGCGAGGTGATGATGCGCGGCAATGTGGTGATGAAGGGCTACCTCAAGAACGCCAAATCCACCCAGGCCGCCTTCGCCGGCGGCTGGTTCCACACCGGCGATCTCGGCGTGCGCTACCCGGACGGCTACATCCAGCTCAAGGACCGCTCGAAGGACATCATCATCTCCGGCGGCGAGAACATCTCCTCGATCGAGGTCGAGGACGCGCTCTACAAGCACCCGGCGATCCAAGCCGCGGCCGTGGTCGCGCGGCCGGACGAGAAATGGGGCGAGACGCCCTGCGCCTTCGTCGAGCTGAAACCAGGACAGTCCGCGACGGAATCCGAGATCGTCGCCTGGTGCCGCCAGCACCTCGCCGCCTTCAAATGCCCGAAGACGGTCGTCTTCACGGAAGTGCCCAAGACCTCGACCGGCAAGATCCAGAAATTCCGCTTGCGCGAGATGGCGAAGGATCTGTAAGCGCCCGCGCTCTGGCTCAATCGCTCGGCTGAGAGGCGGCGGGGGCAGGAGCCGGCGCGGCCGCGGCGGATGCCGGCGCCGTCCAGGTGCTGATCCAGGTCTCGGAGAGCGTGCGACCCCGCGCCCGCAGATACATCCGCATTTCCCCCGTCTGCCCGTCGGGCAGGCTGGCGTCGACGATGGCACGGAATCCGCCCGCAGCCGGATTGGGCTGCAGGATCCGCGTCATCACCGAGCCCGCCGTGACCGAAACGGCGAGTTCGACCCGGTCCGGGGCGCCGAGATGATAAGCGAGGTCGCCGCCGGCGAAATCGACGATGAAGCGCTTGGTGCCGTGCCCCTGCGCATGCCCGTCCCCCAGGTCGGAACCGGCAAAGCTGTGCTGCGTCTGCGCGTAAGGATGCAGATGCCCGGTCGTTGACAGGGCCGAGATGCGGTAGCGGAATTCCGAGGCCTCGCCGACGGGCAGCGCCGCCTCGGGCGTCCAGCAGGCGCCGACATTGTCGAAGGCCTCGTTGTCGGTCGGGATCTCGATCAGGTCAACCCGGCCCTTGCCCCAGTCGCCCTGCGGCTCGACCCAGTAGCCTGGCCGCGCATGGTAATGCGCCTCCAGGTCCTGATAGTTTCCGAAATCCCGGTCCCGCTGCATCAGGCCGAAGCCCCGCGGGTTCTCGTCGCCGAATCTCGAGATCCGCAGCGATTGCGGGTTGCGCAGCGGCCGCCAGATCCACTCGCCGCTGCCGGCCTGCATCATCAACCCGTCCGAATCGTGGATCTCGGGCCTGAAGTCGCTGCGCTGGGCGAGGTCGCCCTCCCCGGCCTGGAACATCGAGGTCAGCGGCGCGATGCCGATCCGCTCGATGATCTTGCGCGGGAAGATCGTGGCGGTGACGTCGACATGCGTGGTCAGCCCGGGCCTGACGACATAGCGATAGGCCCCCGCGACGGAGGGCGAATCGAGCAGCGCGTAGATCGTCAGTTCGGTCGCTTCGCGCGCGGGCTCTTCCAGCCAGAGCGCGCGCATGAAGGGGAACTCCTCCGGATAGGCACCGCCGATGTCGATCGCGAGCGAACGGGCCGACAGACCGTAGCGATGCCCGCGCCCGATGAGGCGGAAATAGCTCGCGCCGAGGAAGGAAATCACCTCGTCCTGGACCCGCGGATCATTCAGATTGGTCGTGACCGCGAAGCCGGCGAAACCCAGCGAGGGCGAGAGCCCCTTGAGCACCGGCACCTTGCCGTATTCGAACAGCGCCGTGGTGAAGGGGATCGGCATCGCGACGCCGTTGGCGACGGTGTGGAGTTGCACCGGCTTGTTGTGCAGGAAGCCGACATGGAAGGGCAGCAGCCGGAAATCCGAGCCCCCCTCGCGCCAGAATGCCCTGTCGCGGCGGAAGCGGATCTCGCGATAGCTGTCATAGGTCAGCTGCGACAGCTCGGCGGGGATCTTGGCCGCGTCTGCGTCGAAGGCATTCCGGCCGAGCTGGCGCGCGCGCTCCACCACATCCGCGTAGCCGAAGCTCGGCTCAGGGGCGCTCGTCGGCGCCTGTCCGCGGGCGGGAAGCGTGGCCAGGATTCCCGCCGAGCCCAGGAGCCCGAGCATCAGCCGGCGTGAAGGCAGTCCGCCGGCCTTCACGCCCGCCGCGGCTTCGCCAGGCCCAGCCGGGCGCATATCGGGGTCTGGCCGCATCGTCTCGTTCATCCTGCCTGTGGTGCAGCCCCAACAAGGGCGGCCGGCAGATGTTCCGGACCGAACCTGCGAACCGCGAGCGGCCATCGGCGAACGACCATGAAAAAGCCGGCCCCTGAGGGCCGGCGAAGATCTCGACACAACTCGAACCGAGCTCGCGGGCTCGGCCGGCGCTCAATGCAGCGTTCGCTCCGGCATGGTCTGCCGCACGCGCTCGATCTCCTCCTTCAGCAGCAGCTTCTTTCGCTTCATCTCGACCACGGTGAGATCGTCGGACGAGGGGCGGGCGACGGCCTGGGCGATCGCTTCCTCGAGCTGACGATGCTTGCGTTCGAGTTCGACGAGATGGGTCTGCAGCGACATCTGGATCCTCCTGATGAGCGGTTGACGCAAGAGAGTGTGGCATAGAGCCGGCTTCACGTCTGCTGGGCGCATGGGCCCGGCGGCATGACATTCTGTGATCGTCACCGACTCCTTTCCGCGAACCGGCGAATGTGAGGGTCGCGCCACCACGCCGCTTCCCTGCTCTTGCGGGGCGCCCGGCGTCTGACCATAGTCGCCCCCAATCGCGGCGATGATGGGACGGCCATGGGATTCGAACTCAGCCCCGAAGAGGTCGAGGCCTTCACCACCGAACTTGCCCGCCTACGCGAGGAGCACCGCGATCTCGACAGCGCGATCGACGCGCTGGAGCGTGTCGGCGCCATCAACCAGGTCCAAGTCCAGCGGCTGAAGAAGCGCAAGCTCTATCTGAAGGACCGCATCTCGCAGATCGAGGACGCGCTGACCCCCGACATCATCGCCTGAGACGATCGTCGAACGCGCATCAGTCGGTTTAAATCGATTTACATGCCGGCTCTGTCGCATTAGAGCCGGGCCGCGCCGAAAGCGCGCCTGCCTCTGCGGAAGGGCTCGATCGGCCCTCCGTTGCCGACCTCCCGCAGGTGCGCTACAGGCATGCGACGAGCGTTTTCTTGGGATCAGACCATGGCCGATCACGGACACCCCGCCTCCGACATCCCGCAGATGGATTACCGCGAACATGAGCGGACCTATCAGGGCTTCGTGCATTTCGCCGAGGTCGGGACGGTCGCCTGCCTCGCCATCGTGGCGGCGCTGGCGGTCGGCGGCACCAAGCACGCCTGGGGCTTCGCCATCATCGGCACGCTGCTGACGCTGGTGGGAACGGGCGTCGGCATCGCCTCGAAGTCGATCGGCTGGCGTGCGCCGGCGGTGCCCTTTGGCCTGCTGATGCTGGCGCTGCTGCTTCTGCCCGCCTCGCACTGACCCCCCGCACCCGCGCCCGAGAGGTTCCGCCGCAATGCGCATCGCCGTGCCTGCCGAAACGCAAGGGGCCGAGACCCGCGTCGCCGTGACGCCGGAGACCGTCCGCAAGTTCAAGGCCCTCGGGGCCGAGATCGCCGTCGAGACCGGCGCCGGCCTCGCATCGGGCATCTCGGACGCCGATTACGAAGCCGCGGGCGCGTCGATCGCCGCCGATGCGGCGGCCGCACTCGCGGGCGCCGCCATCGTCCTGAAGGTCCGCCGCCCCGCCGAGAGCGAGATCAAGGGCCTGCCCGCCGGGGCGCTGGTCGTCGCGACGATGGACCCCTATGGCAACGAGGGCGCGATCGCGGCGCTCGCCAAGGCCAAGGTCTCGGCCTTCGCGATGGAATTCATGCCGCGCATCACCCGCGCGCAGGTGATGGACGTGCTGTCCTCCCAGGCCAATCTCGCCGGCTACCGCGCCGTGATCGACGGCGCCGCCGAATATGGCCGCGCCCTGCCGATGATGATGACGGCGGCGGGCACCGTGCCGGCCGCGCGCATCTTCATCATGGGCGTCGGCGTCGCCGGCCTGCAGGCGATCGCGACCGCGCGCCGCCTCGGCGCCATCGTCACCGCCACCGACGTGCGCCCTGCCACCAAGGAACAGGTCGAATCGCTCGGCGCCAAGTTCCTCGCCGTCGAGGACGAGGAGTTCAAGCAGGCGCAGACGGCCGGCGGCTATGCCAAGGAGATGTCCAAGGAATACCAGGCCAAGCAGGCCGAGCTGACGGCGAGCCACATCGCCAAGCAGGACATCGTCATCACCACCGCGCTGATCCCCGGCCGCCCGGCCCCGAAGCTGATCTCGGCCGCCATGGTCGAGAGCATGAAGGCCGGCTCCGTCATCGTCGATCTCGCGGTCGAGCGCGGCGGCAACTGCGAACTCGCCAAGCCCGGCGAGGTCTTCGTGACGCAAAACGGCGTCCGGATCGTCGGCCATCTCAACGTACCCGGCCGCCTCCCCGCGACCGCCTCGCAGCTCTACGCCAAGAACCTGCTCGCCTTCGTCGAGACGCTGATCGACAAAGCCGAGAAGAAGGTCGCGGTGAACTGGGACGACGAACTGGTCAAGGCCACCGCCCTGACCCGCGACGGTGCCGTGATCCACCCGAATTTCGCGGCCAAGCCCGCGCCCAAGCCAGAACCAGAGCCCGCGCCGGCCGTCGAGGGGAGCGTCACCAATGGCTAATCCGACTTCCGAACAGGCCCTCGAACAGGCCCGCTCCGTCGCCGCCGCCGCGCGCCAGGCCGCCGATCTCGCCGCCCAGCATGCCGACAGCCTCGCGGCCGGCGCCAGCGCCGCGACCGGGGGCTTCGTCGACCCGACGGTGTTCCGCCTCGCCATCTTCGTGCTCGCCGTCTTTGTCGGCTACTATGTCGTCTGGTCGGTGACGCCGGCCCTGCACACCCCGCTGATGTCGGTCACGAACGCGATCTCCTCGGTCATCGTCGTGGGCGCGCTGCTCGCGGTCGGCGTCGAGGCGGCGCCCGCGCTCGGCGACGGGCCGGTCTGGGCCAAGATTTTCGGCTTCCTCGCGCTGGTCCTGGCCTCGGTCAACATCTTCGGCGGCTTCCTCGTCACCGAGCGGATGCTGTCCATGTACAAGAAGAAGGGCTGAGCGCCGATGGCCGCGAACCTCTCCGCCCTTCTCTACGTCGTCGCCGGCGTCCTCTTCATCATGGCCCTGCGGGGCCTGTCGCACCCGACGACCTCGCGCCAGGGCAATCTCTACGGCATGGTCGGCATGGGCATCGCCATCGCCACCACGGTCGTCTTCTTCCCGCCGTCGGGTTTCTCGGGCTGGCTTCTGGTCGTGGCCGGCATTGCCATCGGCGGCGGCATCGGCGCCTTCATGGCCAAGCGCGTCCAGATGACGCAGATGCCGCAGCTCGTCGCCTTCTTCCACTCGCTGGTCGGCCTCGCCGCTGTGCTGGTGGCAGCGGCCGCGCTCTATGCGCCGAGCGCCTTCGGCATCGGCCGCGTCGGCGGCATCAGCGGTGCCAGCCTGTTCGAGATGGGGCTCGGCGTCGCCATCGGCGCGATCACCTTCACCGGCTCGATCATCGCCTTCCTCAAGCTCGATGGGCGCATGAGCGGCAAGCCGATCATGCTGCCGCAGCGCCACGGCATCAATATCGGGCTCGGCATCGCGCTCGTCGTGCTGCTGCTGATCTTCCTGAAGACCGAGAGCCACGTCGTCTTCTGGCTGATCGTGCTGGTTTCCTTCGCGCTCGGCGTGCTGCTGATCATCCCGATCGGCGGCGCCGACATGCCCGTCGTCGTCTCGATGCTCAACTCCTATTCGGGCTGGGCGGCCGCGGGCATCGGCTTCACGCTCGGCAACATGGCACTGATCATCACCGGCGCGCTGGTCGGCTCCTCGGGCGCGATCCTGTCCTACATCATGTGCAAGGCCATGAACCGGAGCTTCCTCTCGGTCATCCTCGGCGGCTTCGGCGGCGATGATGCCGCGGCCGGCGCCGCTGGTGCCGTGGAGGCGCGGCCCGTCAAGCAGGGCTCCTCGGACGACGCCGCCTACATCATGAAGAACGCCGGCAAGGTCATCATCGTGCCGGGTTACGGCATGGCGGTGGCGCAGGCCCAGCACACGCTGCGCGAGATGGCCGACCTGCTGAAGAAGGAAGGCGTCGAGGTCAAATACGCCATCCATCCGGTGGCGGGCCGCATGCCCGGCCATATGAACGTGCTGCTGGCCGAGGCCAACGTGCCCTATGACGAGGTCTTCGAGCTTGAGGACATCAACTCGGAATTCGGCCAGGCCGACGTCGCCTTCGTCATCGGCGCCAACGACGTCACCAACCCGGCCGCCAAGACCGACAAGTCCTCGCCGATCTACGGCATGCCGATCCTGGACGTCGAGAAGGCCAAGACCGTGCTCTTCATCAAGCGCGGCATGGCCGCCGGCTATGCAGGCGTCGAGAACGAGCTGTTCTTCCGCCCCAACACGATGATGCTCTTCGGCGACGCCAAGAAGGTCACCGACGACATCGTCAAGGCGATGGCGCACTGAGGCGCCTTCGCACCTGACCGCGGCAAAAGACCGGCCTCGCGCCGGTCTTTTTCGTTTGGAGCCTGCCCTCGTGAGCATCATCCACCGCCCGATGCGGCACGGCGACCGCGAGGCTGTGATCGGCCTGCTGATGCAGCTCGCCGCCCATGAGGCCGCACTGAGCCCGACGCGCGCCAGCGGCCCCGCCACCGCCCAGGCGCTGCTCGAGGCCGACAGCGCACAGACGCGGGACCGGGCCGGCGCGCAGTTCGTCGCCGAGCTGGCGGGCACCTGCATCGGCTATCTCGCCCTGCGGCTCGGTCACACCGGCCCCTATGTCCATGACGACCTGCGCGACCATGTCCTGATCGAGAACATCGTCGTCGATGCCGGCCGGCGCGGCACCGGCGTCGGCCAGATGCTGCTGGCGCAGGCGGAGCGCTTCGCCCGCGACAACGGGTGCAAGGCTCTGCAGCTCGGCGTGCTGACCGGCAACGACCCGGCCTTGACGGCCTATCGTCGCGCAGGGTTCGAGAGCCTGTCCATCGAGATGATCAAGCGCCTCGACTGAGCGTCGCGGCAGCGCCACGCTGGCGGTGGAGACTCGCGGCCATGATGATTCTGCTCCGCCTGCTGGCGATCGCGCTCAGCGTCTATTTCGGTCTGCTCGGGCTGCTCTTCGTCCGGCAGCGTGATCTGGTCTTTCCGCGCAATCCCGCCCGGGCCGACCTCGCCGCCGCCGGGCTGCCCGCGGCGGAGGAGCTGATCCTGACCGCCGCAGATGGCGAACGGCTCGTTGCCTGGGCGGTGCCGCCACGCCTCGGCAAGCCGGTGATCCTCTACGTCCACGGCAATGCCGGCAACCTCGGCAGCCCCGGCCGCGTCGCCCGCTTTCGCGCCCTGACGGAGGACGGCACCGGCCTGCTCGCCGTCAGCTATCGCGGCTATGGCGGATCGACCGGCAGCCCCAGCGAAGCGGGCCTACATCTCGACGCCCGCGCCGCCTATGGCGCAGCGGCCGAGCGCTTCGGCGCCGCGCAGCTCGTCGGCTACGGCGAATCGTTGGGAACCGGGGTGGTGCTGAAACTCGCGGCCGAGACGCCGCTGGCCGCCGTCGTGCTGGAGGCGCCCTATCTGTCCACCGTCTCCGTGGCGCAGGGCATCTACCCTTACGTGCCCGTCGCCTGGCTGATGCTGGACCCGTTCCGGTCGGACGCGGTGATCGGCCGCGTCAGGGCGCCGCTGCTGGTGCTGCATGGCGAGCGGGACCGGGTCATCCCCTTCGCGCAGGGCGAGGCGCTCTACGGCCTCGCCAACGCGCCCAAGCGCTTCCTGCGCTTCCCTAAGGGCGGGCATGAGGATCTGCCGGCGCAGGGCTCGCTGCCGGAAATCCGGCGCTTCCTCGCGGAGGCCACCCAGGGCGCCGTTCAGGCGGCCGAGAGCCGCACGATCGAGTGATCAGCTCCGGAACAGCCCGCCGCCGCCCCCGAGGCGGCCCTGCCCGGCACGCGCTGCCGCATTGTTGCCGTCCAGTCCCAGCGCCCGCTGATAGCTCTGCGAGGCTTCCGACTTCTGGCCGAGCTTTTCCTGAGCGAAGCCGCGGCCGGCCCAGGCATCGGCGTTGCGGTTGTCGACATTGAGCGCGGCGGTGAAGTCCTCGAGCGCCGAATCATATCGGCCGACCGCATTCAGGCTCTGTCCGCGGGCGATATAGGGCGGCGCGTTGTAGGGGTTGCGGTCGATCACCGAGTCGAAATCGGAGATCGCGTACTGGTGCTGGCCCTCGCGCTGATAGACCAGACCGCGCGCATGGAAGGCCTCCGCCGATTCCGGGTTGAGGCGGATCGCCGTGTTGAGATCGGCCAGCGCCTGCTGGCTGTTGCCCTGGGCGCGCAGCAGATTGGCCCGCGCGATAAAGGCCGGCGCATAGTTCGGCGAGACGCTCGTCGCCTTGTTGAAATCGGCCAGCGCAGCATCGTTGCGGCCGCTCTGGCGCAGGGCCAGGCCGCGATTCGTGTAGGCCGAAGCGAGGTTGGGGTCGAGCTGCACCGCCTTGGTGAAGTCGGCGATCGCATCCGAGAAGCGACCGACGCGGGCATAGGCCGCGCCGCGCGTATTGTAGGCGCCGGGATCGTTGGGGTTGCGGTTGATGACCTCGGTCAGCGAGCCGATATTGACGCTGGCCTCGGCCGCCGAGGCGGTGTCGAGTTCGGCGATCGGCTGCGCCGTCATGGTCGAAACGGTATCGCAACCCGCCAGCGCCACCGCGAGGCCCGCTGCCGCAAGCCAGTTCCTGCCACGCATCATACTTCGCCTCATCGGTCCGGTTTCGTGCCTCGTCCGCCGTGCCGACCCATCCGGATCGACACCGCCTCGTCGCGCTCCCCAACCGACCGCGCTCCGCTCAGGAAAGCGCCCGCTTGTGACAAGAGTTGGTTAACGTCGCCAGAAAAGCAACAGCGCCCGGAGACGGCTCCAGGCGCAGTCGGGTCTCTCTTCAGATCATCGAGGGCGGGCGAAACGCCGCAGCCCTGACGAGATCAGGGGCGCTTCGGCTTCACCGGCGCCGGCAGCAGGCCTTCGCGCTGGAGCTTCTTGCGCTGCAGCTTGCGGGCGCGACGAACGGCCTCGGCCTTCTCGCGGGCCTTCTTCTCGGAGGGCTTCTCGTAATGACCGCGCAGCTTCATCTCGCGGAAGACGCCTTCGCGCTGCAGCTTCTTCTTGAGGGCGCGGAGAGCCTGGTC